>NZ_QWKG01000069.1 GCF_009911595.1 Colidextribacter sp. OB.20 | reverse complement strand
TTCCACACTCTTTTTTCTCTGAATTTTTCCTTATTTCCCTCTTGACTTCATACCACTGGACTCCTTGTCAGTTGTGACAGTCTTTTCTCTCTGTGATGGAATACAGGACAGAGTGTGATAGCCGTCCACGCTGTTCCCTCCATACCAGAAAAACAAAAGACCTACACATCCTTGCTGGCAAAACGACCAGCGGTACAGAATGTCGTACCGCAAGGTCTTGCACAGCCTCGGATATGTAAGTCGGAAGTAGAGCGAGGCAGTTTGTTCAGTTGTTGCACCCGAATATATGTTCTATGTATAGGATACTTGATTGAGTAAGCTTTGTCAAGAGAGCGTATAAAATTTTTTGTACCTGGACATAATAAATAATTCTGCTGTGAGTGCCACTGAAAAAATACACCCGCAGAGGTTGACCCTTGCAGGTGTATTTCGTGAAGCATCATGATAGATGTGCATAGAACTATCATTCCGGTGTCGTGTTTAGCTGCTGCATCAGCTCTTGGAAACCATCCAGTGCGCTCTGGAGATTTTCGATAATATCCAGAGCCAATACATCCGGCGCGGGCAGGCTATCCAGATCCGCAAGAGATTTGTCCTTGATCCAGAAGATATCCAGACTGGCCTTGTCCCGATCCAGAATTTCCTGAACGGCAAATTTCCTCCAGCGGCCATCCAGGTTACCCTCCGACCATGTCTCATGGCGCTGGTGCCGGTTCTCCGGATGGAAGCAGCAGATAAAATCTTCCAGATCGGCGTCAGTCATGGGATGCTGTTTCAGCGTGAAATGGACGTTGGTGCGGAAGTCGTACACCCACACCTCTTTCGTCTGCCGCTCCGGGCTGGCGGGGCGCTTGTCAAAGAAAATCACGTTTGCTTTGACACCCGGCTTGTAAAAGATCCCGGTGGGCAGACGCAGGATCGTGTGCAGGTCGGTGGTCTCCAGCAGTTTCCGGCGCACCGTCTCACCGGCACCACCTTCGAAGAGCACGTTGTCCGGCACGACCACCGCCGCCTTACCCCTGGCGTTCAGGAGCGTATTGATGTGCTGGACAAAATTCAACTGCTTGTTGGAGCTGGTGGTCCAGAAGTCGGTTCGGTTGTAAACCAGGTCTTCCTCCTCCTGCTCTCCCTCCTCATTGGTGAAGGTGATGGAGGACTTCTTTCCGAAGGGCGGATTGGTCAGCACGTAGTCCACCCGGTAGCCGGGGTCGGTCAACAGCGCATCCCCCAAGGTAACGGGGACGGTTCCGTAGATGTCTCCGATGTTGTGGAGGTACAAATTCATCAGTGCGGTTTTGTAGGTGGCCGGTACAATCTCGCTTCCGTAAAAGGTCTGATTTTTCAAAAATTCTTTCTGCTCCCGATCCAGGGCGTATCGTTCCGGGTCGGCGATGTACTCCTGCGCGGCAAGAAAAAATCCGCCGCTGCCGCAGCAGGGGTCCGCGATGGTCTTCATTGGCTCCGGGCGGACACAGCGCACCATAGCTCGGATGAGAGGCCGGGGTGTAAAGTACTGCCCAGCGCCGCTTTTGACGTCCTCCGCGTTTTTCTGGAGCAGGCCCTCATAGATCTCGCCCTTAACATCGGAGGACATGGACACCCACCGCTCCTGGTCGATCATCTGCACGATGCGGTACAGAATTGCGGCGCTGCTGATCTTGTTCACCGCGCCCTTGAAAATTTTCCCCAGAATGCCGCCCTGTTCCCCCAGCTTTTCCAGGGTGGCTTTGTACTGCTCCTCCAGTTCTGCGCCCTTGAGGGTATTCATGTCCGCCCAAGTGTACCCGGCGGGGATGCCGGTCTCCCGTTTGTAGGGCGGCTTGGAATACTCGTCCGACATTTTCAGGAAAATCAGGTAAGTCAGTTGCTCCAGATAGTCGCCGTAGGACACACCGTTGTCCCGCAGGGGGTTGCACATACCCCAGACTTTGGAAATGATGGTGGAGGTTTGGTCAAGCATGTTATTCTCCCCTTACTGATACAAAGCAATTATCTCTAACTGATATACAGGTTTTTCGTAAATCGAAGAGATAGCAGTCGCTTCAAAATCAAACACATTACCGGAAGTTAGCGCCTGCATTGATGTAATTAATTTATCCTTTGCACTGGCATCCTTAATTTTTGTAAAAATAGTATTTTTCATCAACTCGGTACCATCAGGATAAACACGCTTAACTTGAGCAAGGCATGTAAGTTTTGCATTTATTAAGTCAGAACGAGTACCTTGATATAGGTTTTCATCTAAAATATTTCCAGCAATCGCAAAAGATTCCGTCTCATAAAGGATTTCCTCACCAGCAAACAAAACCTGAATTGACTTTAAGATATTTTCATATTGCTTTGTGTCTTGTCCTGCACCGTTGATTTTAATACCAACTTTCTGCATATTGGCCGCAAGTTTCAGAATATCAGTCATTTCCGCAATCATGGATTTTATAGAATTGATCTGAAGATTGACTGGTAGACAAACAAAATTTCCTGGTCTTGCTTTTACTATGTCAACGAGATACCCCTTATCCGCAAGTGATGTTTTAACTAAGCTCAGGATTGATGTAATGGTTTGCACTTTTTTCTCTCGATTTTCACTTGATACTCCATCGGTCTTTCCGAGTTCACCACCCAGAGTACCGCCCAAATTGACCAGTTTGAAGCCACCGCCGGCCTGGCCATCGAGTTTGCCAGATTTGGTCTTTTCTGTTGAAACACTGGTGGTGATCTCCGCATATTCAGAATAACCACCGTTCAAAATGGCGTATATATCCAGTAATCTACTTTGATTAATATAATATGGGAAAAATAACTCCACTTTTGAATTACTTTCATTCTTTGACATAATTATAGCCCTCCCTCAAACGCTATCTTCAAAATACTCTGCCGCAGGGCCTCGGCCTGTTGCAAGGCGGTGCCTACTGTTTTCTCAATGTTGTCGCAGACAGATAAACGGGATTCAATTTCGGCCACAACAGATTGTTGTTGAACAAAAGGAATGATTGGAATTGTAAAGTTTTTGATATCTCCGACGTTTATGTGAGGTGACGCTGTTCCTCCGACATTTTCTATAATTAGAGTTCTGGCTTTCGGTGAATTTAAGTAATACATCAGATATTTATTCAATAAGTCCTCTGATGGCCTCAACAGCATCATTCGCTGTCCCATACAGACTTCTAATCCATCTGGAATTATGCAGGCAATACCTAAAATAGCACCTTCTCGGCTAAACAGCACATCTCCTGGTTTTGGCGCAAGTCTGGAAATCCTTTCGCAAAATGTTTCTTCTGAAACATAATTCTTTTCCGACAAGTTCAAATATCCGGGCTTAAAGTTTGTGGTTCTTAAACATAGCTTTCCTTTTTGAACCCATTTTGGTGTTGAATGAGGACAATCTACAATATTTTCGCATACAGACGAAATTGTTTTCTCAATGCTACCGTCAAATTTTGAAAATGCCTCTTTCAGTACCGCCTGCCGGTACACCTTCAACCGTTCCTTTGCCGTTTTCAGTTCGGCCACACCAGCGTCCAGCTGAGAGAACAGTTCTTCAATGCGGGCAACGATGCGCTCTTGGTCGGGGAGGGGGGGAACAGGCATCTCAATATTTAGTAAATCACGCTTTGCAAGGCTGGGAATCGTGGTGGATTTGTCCAAAGCCTTAAAATTGAACGACTGACAAAAATAAAAGAGGAATTTGGGATGAAGTGTTTCCCCCGGAAAAACTCCAAAAGCAGTATCAACATTCCAAAAACGTTCATTCACAAAGATAGGACGGTTGATAGTCCCTTTTCTGCCAACAATGGTTGATCCCGCTTCACACAAGAAGTCATTGGCACGCCCCATGATGCCGCCACTTCCATAGATAGGATACTGGCCAGCAGGGTCAGAAACAGTTCTTTGATTTTTTCCGCTGATAATATGGAGAACCTCAGCCCACTTTTTAACTTGGACGTTCATTTTCACTCACATATCCCATCTATTTTGTGTTCAATTCCACCTGCACTGTTTGCATGGCTAAGGGCTTCATATATAAATCCTTTATTGGTTTTGCAAGAGTTTCCACTAAATTTAATTCTATTCTCTTATAATCGTCTGCATTGACTGAGAACTTGTAAAAGAATTGGACTTTCTCTTTTCCATATTCAGCTTCTAAAGTTATTTCATATTGTCCAATTTCCCAAAACAACTCCTTATCTAAAAGTGATTTTGCCATTTTATATGGCTCGCTTGAAGTATAGATTTGGCAGGCTCTCTCGTATGATAAATTGAGGGAATTTATGTTGTCTGTCTGTTGAGCTAAGGCATCGTAATATGGCTGAAACGTTTTTGAAAATGAATCATAAAAATCAGCAAATTCTATAAAAGCACATATCATACTATTACCGTCAATTCGGATAGGATGTGCGGTTTCTGTAATGGATGAATAATTCCCGCCCATCCTTTGGCTCATTGGTGAAGTAAATGTAGACCATCTCAAATTTAACACTTTATCATCCTTTACCCGCAACACTTTGAGGGCAACATTTTTCACAGAAATAGGCTTGTTTTTTGCTTCAAATACGCCCTCAATTTGTATATATGACCCACTTCTGTTGATAAACAGATAAGCGCGACCTGTGGGTAAATGATAAAGCACTGGTTTTATTACCCATTTTTTCCAAGCCCACTGAATGATTGGAATTAAAATTGCAATTATTGAGAGGATGAGTGCAAATAACTCATATATTGTTATTTCTGAAAAATTTATTGACATAAAAAGCCCTCCTTTACGCCACCAGCTCCACATTTAATTCCATCAGGATTTCCTCATAATCTTCCCCGAACACCTCATAGAACCGTCCCAGGCCGCCCTTGCGGTCAAAGGGGCTGAGGTCCAGGTCCTCCAGCACCACGCTGAGGGATGCGGCGATGTGGTCTTTAATCAGCCGCAGCCACTCCATCTGCTCCTCGGTAAAGTGGACGGCGCCGGCGTTGCGGCGGAAGGACCACTGCTGGAAATTGTAGCTGACCCGCTCAGCAAAGGGAACCAGCGTCTCCGTCGCGCCCGTCTCAAACCGGATGAGGGATACCAGGTCGGCCAGCTGCACCATCGTCCCCCTCTTCACCTTGTCTGGCTGTTTGATAGCATAGCAGTCCCACAGCCTGTCCACCGTGATGTTCCGGGCTTTCAGCTTTTCATACAGCGCCTTGAGCTTGGCAATCGCCATGGGACGATCCTTATACCGCTGGTCGTAAATGATGCGCAGGGCCGTGATTTCATCCTGTTTTTCCTGAATGAACTCCCGGAAGGTCTCAATGACCCGGCTGGCGGTCTCTTCCTGTCTGACGTCGTACCCGGCAAACAGCACCGTGTCGAGGTTGACATTGTCAATGATCTGCTCATGGTTCCGGCGGACATTTTCGATGTAGTCCCGCACCTCCGGCCTGTGGAACGGGGCGGAGGCGGCAGCGGCAAGCTCCCGCTGGGCTGCATCCAGCAGCGCCTGCTGTTCCTGGGTAGGTTCGCCCTCCTCTGGCAGGGACACCCCCGCGTGGGCTGCGATGACGTCCGGGTCAAAGGCATCCAGCAGAGCCTGGGCGGTCTGTCCGGCGGAGGCTCCGGCGATCTCCTGAAACTCTTTCCGCTCAGAGGGTGTCATTTGGGCATTCAGGCGGACGATGCGGCTGGCCAGGGAGGTGAGAGTGTCCTCATCCTTCGCCCCCAGCGCCACATTCATCATCAGTTCTTTCAGGGAGACGGAGGGCTTGCGCTCCAGGGCACGGGTGTCCGATTTCTTGGATCTGGTGACGCCCACCGCGTCCACGATGACAAAGTGATCCTTGTTCTCTGTGGCGGAGGGAGTCACCTTTTGCAGATCATCCTTGCTCAGCGTCCGGGTTCCCCGGCCCTTCATCTGCTCGAAATAGTTTTTACTCCGCACGTCCCGCATGAAGATCAGGCACTCGATGGGCTTTACATCTGTTCCGGTGGCAATCATGTCCACAGTGACGGCAATTCTGGGATTGAAACTGTTGCGGAAATCAGAAAGGGCTCCTTCCGGGTCATCCGCAGAATAGGTAATCTTCTTACAGAATTCGTTACCCTCGCCAAACTCTTCCCGGACGATTTGGATGATGTCGTCCGCGTGGCTGTCAGTCTTGGCAAAAATCAGCGTTTTGGGAACCTCGTTTCTGCGGGGAAACAGGATGGTGTACAGGTTTTTCCGGAACGCCCGAATCACAGTCCGAATCTGGCTGGGGTTGACGATATCCCGGTCAAGGCGGGAGGGTGTATAATTTACATCCTCGTCCATCTGCTTCCATCGTTTCTCCCGGGACAGGCGGTTCCGGTATTCGATCTGCTGTTTCACAATGTATCCGCCGTGCTGTCCTACCTCGGTTTCGATGAGGAAGATGTCCTCCCCCACGTTGACTCCGTCAATGATGGCCTGCTCTCTGGAATACTCGCTGACCACATTTTGATGGAAAAAGGCAAAGGTACGTTTGTCCGGTGTGGCCGTCAGGCCAATGATAAATGCGTCAAAATATTCCAGCACCTGACTCCAGACATTGTAAATAGATCGATGGCACTCGTCCACAATGATGCAGTCAAAGAACTCCGGCGGATATTTTTCGTTGTAGACCACTTCCTTTGGCGCTTTGCTGTCGGCGGTGACATACTCGCTGAATGGGGTCTCCTCTGCGGACTCGTCCAAGTCCTCGCTCTTCAAAATAGAGTACATCCGCTGGATGGTGCTGATGTAGATTTGCGTATTAGCCGACATCCGGGAGGATTTCAGGCGGTACACGCCGTAGATGTCGGAAAATGGCCTGGGATCGTCGTTGGGGGTATAGGCCAGGAACTCCCGCTCCGCCTGCTCCCCCAGACTTTTGGTGTCCACCAGGAACAAAATACGGTTCATCTTCCCGAATTTCAAAAGGCGATAGGCGGCGGTGATGGCGGTAAAGGTCTTACCGGCTCCGGTGGCCATCTGCACCAGTGCCCTCGGCCTGTTTTCAGAGAAAGAACGGTCTAATTTCGTGATCGCACGAATCTGGCAGTCCCGAAAGCCGGTGGTGTCAAAGGGCGGAAAATGCTTCATGTTGTTGCGGATGGTATCCGGCGCGCTTAGCAGCGCCCGCAGCGTCTCCGGACGGTGGAAGGAGAAGACCGTCCGGGAGCAGTATTTCAAATCGTGATAGTCTGTGAACCGGGTCAGCTTGTCCGTCGCTTCGTAGGCAAAGCGGATGGCTGTATCTCCCTTGATCCACTTGAATTTGCTTCCGGCATAACGTGCGGACTGATCCTCCACCGTAGTGATCTTCTCTCCGCTCTCTGTCCGCTTCGCCTCCACGATACCTATAGGAGTTCCATCAACGAAGAGGGCGTAGTCCACTTCGCCTGTGCTGGTTGGGAACTCCCGCACAGCTACGCCCATGGCAGAGAACAGATTCAGATTTTTCATATCCTGAATGACCCAGCCAGATCGGATCAGCTTTTGGTCTATCGCAAGACGGGCCTTTTCCTCTGGTGACATCGTGGTCCCCCCCCTATATCGGCAATTTATTACATTATAACGGATAAGGCCTCTGGTTACAAGGCGCTATTTCATTGTTTTCTACAACCACGAGGAAGGGCCATCCAGTCTGTTGGATGGCCCTTCCTGGATGTTATTCAATTGCGTATAGAAGTTGACGCTGTTGGGTAATCAAAGGTGACAGGACCGAGCGGTTTTATTCACTTATCATTTGTAAAAGCAGATAGATAGCCGGTTGATTCTCTTCAATCCATTCCATATCATGCTGCTTCCCAACGGATTTTGCGGCGTCCTTCCACGCATCGAAATACTCCTGCCCGGTTTCTGCATATAGCTTGAGCTGGGCTTCCGGCGCGATGTCATCCATGGCGGCTCTCATAATATGTCCGCGCAAATCAGTTTGCCCGCCCTTCAAAAACTTGGTGAAGCAGTATTTCAGGGTGTACCGGCCATAGTATGTCAGTTCCCGGTACTCGATGGGGTGTGCCTCAATATAATCCCCCGGATTGGAGGACAGCGCAGGGCCGCTGCAAATTGTCTCAATGAGCGACCCGATCACCTGATCAGTATCCAGCCCGGTAGCTGCGACCGCCTGGGCGTAGCACTCCTGGGTCTGCTGAAGAATGAACTTCTGGCTGTCCATGCCGTCCTCAACGATATGTGCAGGGAACTTTTCACGGATGTCCTGCGCATAGTAGCTGCCGTCTCTGGGCTGCCAATATTCCTCCAGTGTAAGAGTACCAGACGGGTCTTCCCGAAATGTAATGGCAACAGGAACATGACTGCCGCGGACGGTCTTCAGTCCGTTGTCCGTGACCCTGTATTCCTCATAGAGCGCCCAGCCGTAGTGAATATATTCTGAAAAGTCACTTCCATCCGCAACGATACAGGCAATCTCCGCAAAACTTGCGCAGGATACAAAGCCGGTTGGGTCTGCGGAACGGTTACGCTCCAGAATCGCCTGATGGATCACGGCCTGTTCTTCGGAGAGAGTGGAAAAATTGGGTTCCTCCGGCGCGGGTTCACCGCCGCCATCAGGTTTTAATCCAATAACCTTTGGCACATCGTTTCTGTGCGCTTCAACGAATGTGGAAACATCCTCTGTCCGAATATCAATGCTGTCATCCGCCTCATTGTGGACCCTTAGAGCGATATACATAGGCGTCTCGTCTGGAACACCGCCCACCAGGACATCAAAGAGTTCATCAATCTCGTAGCGCATGATATACAGACCGGAGCCAATCTCCCACCCCTGATACCGCTCAAAATCTGACCAACTCAGCGCGTCCCCCTTTTGCGACAGCATGACCACATCATCAAGGGTCAATTTTCGGCCTTCAACCCCATCATCTTTTACCTGTATCCAGCGCATATAGGCCCACTGCCTTTGTTCGCTGTCCACCGTATTGAGATCAATCGGTGTCCCGCACTCCTGATAGGTATAAAAATCCTCCGTTTCAGACGGATGAACAAAATACTCAATTCCCTCAAGCCCTGTGTTGTTTGCCTGTTCTCTTGTCAGCTTTCCGGCGGACTGGTAGCCATAGGGCAAGTAGGATACCGGCATGTACGGATTGACATAGACATTACCGTCCACGATCAAAGTTGGACGTTCCGCATTTGGTGTGCTGGGTTCTTCTGTCACCGGATTTGTCGCAAAGCACGCCGTCACCACCCCACAGGCGACAACCGCCACAGCAATGAGCCAAAACGCCGGTTTTTTGTAATTCAGCACATTTTTCACCCGTTCTTTTACGCCAACCTCTCCAAAGGCCAGCGGGCAAATGGTCACCAGCCGCCGTCCAGTATTGCACTCCAGCAGAGCGGTGGAGTACTGCTTCTTCCCATCCAAATCCATCTGCCGGATAACCTTTTCGTCACAGGCCAGCTCAATGTCCCGGCACAGCAACACATAGGTTACCCAGCACAGGGGATTGAACCAGTGAACGGTCAGGATCAGAAAGCCCAGCGGCTTCCACCAGTGGTCACGCCTTGCCAGGTGCGCCTTTTCGTGGGCAATTACCGGCCCCATAGCCGCCTCGTCCATACTGGAAGGCAGATAGATTTTGGGCCTGACCAGCCCCAGGATAAACGGAGACTTCACATAGTCGCACAGAAAGATGTTTCCCTCATAGGGCACTCTTTCCGCAACGCTCTGACGCACCCGCACATAGCTGATGACTGCATAGAGCAGCATGGCGGCGATGCCAACGAGCCAGATTGCCGACACAACAAGTGTCCAGATATAGAGCGGGTTGATGCTACCAACAGAGTTGGGAGCAAATGTTTCGCCCAGAACGGGATTGACCGCATTGTTGACGGCGGGGATGCCGCTGCTGATGGCGGGCGTCTCATACTGGATGTTATGGGCGTTGAAGGTCTCGGCGCTGGGAATCAGGCTCAATGCGCTCTCAAAGGAGAAGGGAACCACTAGCCGCAGAGCAACGATTCCCCACAAAAGGACGGCAATCCACTTCGGTGCCTTCTTCAACAGGAACCGTAGCAGCACCACCGCCAGAATCAGCCAGCTTGCGGCAATGCTCATGTTCAGAATGTTCAGGAATAGATCGCTCATATCATTCACCTGCCCTGTCGATCAGCGCACGAATCTCGGTGATTTCCTCGGCTGTCAGCTTCTTTTCACTGGTAAATGCGGCTAGAAAAGCGGGGAGTGAGCCCGCAAAGGTCTCGTCCACATACTTTTTGCTGTGAAGGGCATAGAACTCCAGCCGGGACAAAAGAGAAGTCACCACACCGTTATTGTTTTGAAACAGGCCCTTGTCGCAGAGCCGGCGCAGTACCGTATGTGTGGTTGTCCGCTTCCAGGTGAGTTCCGCTGCGGCCAGTTTAATCAGTTCGGCGGATGTCACGGGCTCCCTCTCCCAGATGATGTCCGCAAAGCGGGCCTCCACAGCCCCTAATTGAATTTCTGCCATAAGTACAGCCTCCTGTCTACGCAGTGTAGTCTCTTGTATAGATTACATCGTGTAGACGAATTTGTCAAGGACTTTTTCAAAATATGAGATCGCACATCAAGAATGGGAGTTCCTTTTATAATCCTTTGTGGCTGATAAAAGGGTTTAATTCCTTGTTTACTGGTACGCAATATCTGAGCAGTAAATCTGCTCCCCGGTGTTGTATTTTCCTGTCTATACTCTGTGCCGCCACGTGGAAGGGCCGTCCAGTTTCCTGGATGGCCCTTCCTGGTTGCTATTTGGTTCATGCATAGAAGTTGACGCTGTTGGGTATCCCGACGAACATGTAACAGTAGGTGATGCCATCGTACTGGGTCACGCCTACGCCGATGCAGTCGCATCTCGGGTCGATCATCGTCTGAAAATGGCCAGGAGAGTTGATCCAGTTGTCGACGGCGCACTGGGCAGCATCGACTGTACCGGTGAACACGGTGAGGTTGTCACCGAAGCCATAGGGGTAACCGGCGTCAACAGCGGCTTGGCTTTCCTCCAGGGCGTGATGCCATGTGTAGCGCCGGTCGGAGCAGGCTTGGGCGGCATTCATTAGGGCCTCGCTGACCGGCAGTTCCGACACTCCGTTGTCCTTTCGGGTCTGGTTGATGAGCCAGATCATCTCCTGCCGTATCTCCAGGTTGTCTGTCAGGCCGGCGCTGTCCCCGCTGGCGGGGGCTTCCGGCGTAGCGGGGGCTGCGGAGCCAACCGTCAGTATTACGGTCCCACGTTCTCCAGCGCTGTTGGAGACGGTGATCTCTGCGATCCCCTCCGCTTTGGCAATGGCAACCCAGAAGGTCAGCACCTGTTCCACCGCTACCGTGTCTGGGTTGCTGGAAGTCACAGTGTAGTTTGCACCGCTGGGACCGATGATGAGTCCGCTACGGTCTCCTACCTCCAGGGTACTTCCCTTGTAACTGCTCACCCGGACGGATTTGTCGGGCGTTTCCGTTGCCATGGCGGGGACAGTGAGGACAGTTGTGAGGATAGCTGCTGTCAGTGTGGCGGCAATGCGCTTTTTCATGTTGGTCATACATTTTCCTCCTAATTTTCAGTGTTTTGTGGGGCTTTTGCAAGCAACACAATACCGAAATAGGAGGCGAAAGTCGATAGAAAATTGCAATCTAAAACGGAGAAATACAGAGGTAAAAATCGAGCGGATTACACAGCGTTTCGTTGTGTTTATAGGGTGCCTCTTCCGGAGCGTCGATCCTCCTGACCACATAAACAGCCACAGACAGATGTGGAACACGTGGAAACACTGTTTTCAAAGAGTGCCGGAGAGTAAATGAAAAGGAGTAGAAACGGCTATAAACTATCAAAATTTGTCTAAAAAATCTTTGCAGACCTCTTTGTATGTACCAGCGCACACGCTGCTCTGAGGATAAGGGCTGATTTATGGCCTTGAAAATCTCCATTATCTGATTCAGACCTGCCATTCTCGTGACAATTTCTGCTTGCTTGGTACGGCTGGGTACTCCTTGACCACATATTTGCCCACAGACCGAGAAAAACTGG
The DNA here is from genome assembly GCF_009911595.1 of Colidextribacter sp. OB.20. Classification (GTDB taxonomy): domain Bacteria; phylum Bacillota; class Clostridia; order Oscillospirales; family Oscillospiraceae; genus Lawsonibacter. The sequence continues at coordinate 12,022 of NZ_QWKG01000069.1, read as the reverse complement.
CCCACCGGGACACCCCCGGTGGGCCGCAGTTCTCAGCTTGCTCTATTTTCTGCCCTCAGCCGCTCCCTTTCGGCGGCTACCTCCGTTTTCATCTCGGTTATCATTACCGCCAGCAACTTTTCGCATTCGTCCTCTGAGTCAGCGTAGATGTCCCGGGTGCGTTTTGTTCCATCGGGCCAGGTCACCGTGTACCTTCCGTTCCAGCGCCCACCTTTGGTCCGCCCCAAGTATCCGCTGCCCCAGTAACGGCGCTTGCCCCGCTGAGCCTTGAAGTCCGTCGTGGTGTGGCTGGTTGTTGCCTGGGAGCTTTCTATGGGAGTCTCCGCTCTACCAATGCCCCGGTCGATTTTTGTGGCGGCTTGCCTTTGCATATCATCAGTGACATGGGCATAGACGTTCAGCGTGGTGGCGGAGGAGACGTGACCGATGATGGTGGACAGCGTTTTCACATCCATCCCATGTTCCAAAGCGTTGGTGGCGAAAACATGCCGGAGGTCATGGAAGCGAACCTTTTTGCACCCCGCATGAGTCAGGATTTTGCTCAGCCTGTGGCTGGCGGCGGCTGGAGCCAGCGGGGCGTCCTCTTTTTTCGGAGAGGGGAACATCCATCGTGAGGATACAGTCTGCTTATATACCCGCAAGACCTCGGCCACAGGTGAGGGAAGAATCACGGTTCGGATAGATGCCTTGGTCTTGGGTTTCTGGATCAGCAGTTCCTCTTTGGTTCGATAAACCTGCCGTTCAATCCTCAGTTCTCCGGTCTTGAAATTCAGATCGTCCCACTGGAGCGCCATCAATTCTCCTACTCGGAGGCCAGTGGTCAGTTCCAGCAGGAACACCTCGTAGTAACCTTCGTCTTTGGCCTGGATGAGCAGTCTTTGCAGTTCCTCCCTGGTGAGCAGCTGCATCTCCTCCCGTCTGATTGGCGGGGCCTTACATCCCTCAATTGGATTCTTTACGATCAATCGGTCTGACACAGCTTTTTCCAACGCCCTGCGGCATAGGCTGTGGCAATTGCGCACCATGTTGTCCGAGAGACCGCCGCCCCTGGACTCTCTATGCAGAGTACGTCCGTCCTTCCTCATCCAGTTGAAAAACTGCTGGAGCTCATTTGTTGTCAGTTTGTTCAGGGGAACGCTGCCCAGTTTTGGACGGATGTAGAGCCGGATAAAGTCCTCATAGGATCGCTGGGAACTGGGGCGGAGCATTGGCTTACTGTAGTTTTTGTACCAGAATTCTACCCACTCACCGAAGGGCATATCCGCTCTGATTTTGGCGGCGGTTGCGGGAGCCATGGACTCTTTCAGCGACCCCAGTTTCGCCACGCAGTCTGCCCTGGTCTTTGCCAGCACATTTTTTGTCTTGGGCAGGCCCTTGTCATCGTAGCCGATAACCACTCGGCCCTCCCAACGCCCGTCTTTTCTCAGCCGGACAGTACCCTCGCCGCTTTTGCGCTTTCTTCCCACGGTTTCAACTCCTCTCCGAAAATGTCTGTCAAGAAATCTCCTACCACTTCCGAGGCTCGCTTCTGCATATCGCCGGTGGTATGAGTGTAGGTATCCAGGGTGAACGCCGCCCTGGTGTGGCCCAGGATACCAGACAGGGTTTTCACATCCACGCCCGACGCCAGAGCGTGAGTTGCGAAGGTGTGACGCAAGTCGTGGAAGCGAATGTTCGGAAGGCCGGCCTGCTTCAGCAGGACCTTCAACCGGCGGTATGCTGAGCCAGGATTGGTGGGCTGTTCCGGCTTCAGGGGGTTGGGGAATATCCACTCGGTCAGTGCAAACTTTTTTCGCTCATCGAGAACCCGCACCGTACTGGCTGGCAGTACGATCTTTCGAGTGCCTGCGCTGGTCTTGGTATCCCCAGCAGTCAGCCCACCGCCAGCTTCCTGGTAGACGGTGCGGCAGACCTTCAGCGTGCTGGCAACCTCATCGAAGTCCTCCCACTTGAGTCCGCAGATCTCACCCCGGCGCAGACCTGTGGTCAGCTCGGTGTAGAAGAAGTCACACCAGATTTCATCCTCCGCGATGACCTTCATGAACATATCCAATTGCTCGTCTGTTAGTACCTGTTTCGCTCTATAACTGAACTTGGGAGCGATGATCTGTTCGGTCGGGTTGCTGGCAATCAGGTGTGCCTGCTGCGCTGCCTTCAGTACACCGTGGAGCGTAGTGTGGATGCGGCGCACTGTACCACTGGACAGACAATCGCTCAGCGCTTCGTAGAACCGCTGGATGTCCTTCGGTGTGATTCGAGCCAGCTGTTTGTCACCCAGGCTGGGGCGGATGTGGTTCTCGATGTAGCTTCGGTAGTTCCTCAGCGTGTTGGGCCGCAGAGTATATACCATATTTTCCAGCCACTTGTCGAGCCACTCGCTCAAGGTCATCCGGCTCTGCTCTGTCAGGTCGACGCCCTGGTAACTGTCGATGTGCTGGCGGAGCTTTGCGGACAGTTCCTTCTGCGTGGGAGCGTAGACGTAGCGGAAGATGGAGTCGCCGTTTTCTTTATGCCCTACTACGATGCGGCCCTCCCAGCGCCCGTCCTCCCGCTTGCGTACCATGCCGTCACCGGACGGTCTGCGCTTTGCCATGAGTATCATCTCCTTTCTCCGATTCTGCAACACCAACACATACCACACTTTGCGGAAGATAGCTACTACTTTTTTCGAGGACTTTTATTCTTTGTTTTGCGGCGCAAAATCTGCGTATACCCCCGCCTGAATCCGCCAACATTGTGGCGGCTGTAAGGGCAGAGGAAAAACTGACCCCCGACTTACCCCCAGGGGGTGAAAAATGACCCCCGCACCGATTTCCGCAAAATTTCTGAAAACCACCTGTGACAGCCACCTTGCGAAATGGCGAAACGCTGAGGTTTTCTCTCTGGATTTGCTGATACCGACCACCTGCCACAGCAAAAAGTGAAAATTCCGACCACCTATGGAAAAGCCCCGACCCGCTCTGCGGGGCGGTGTGGCTGGCCGGGGGGGCGCGTAAGCGACCCCCGGCCTTTATCCTGCACATTTTTCGACCCCCCGGTTCACCTGCCACTTTCGGCTGTGCTGAATTCGCCGGATGGTGCACACCGGTCACACGCTTTGGACACAGCTGTGTCTGCGATGTGGAGGTGGCTTGTTACCCTCTGGACACCAGCGAGGCCACACAGGCGGCGCACAGGCTGTCACACTGAGTGTGCACTATCGCTGCGAAGTGCGAGGGCCTTTGCGACCCGATGACGCTCAGCTGCCACATCCATCCGCGCCAACTGCTGTTCGTAGAACTGGTCGAGGGCCAGCTGGATCGGACGGATGGTGTAGAGCAGGTTGCCATTGCGCTTCAGACCAGCCTTGGTGGTGACGCTTGTGCTCTCCGTACTGATGAGCCGCCGCTCCTCCAACTCACACACATACTTGCGGATTGTGTTGGCACTCATCCTCACTGCTCTGCCGATGGTTTTGTAGCTGGGCCAGCACTGGTAGGTGCTTCGGTTTTCGCAGCAGAGCAGGTAGGAGTAGACAGCCAGCGCGCCGGGTGACAGTCCCAGCAGGAATATCTCGTTGGGCAGTTGAAAGTAGTTCTTGACTGGATCACGTTTGGGCCACGGTGTGTACTTCAATCCGCACCTCCCTGGGTGTGCTGCGACACCCACTCCACGAATTTCTCTTTAGGCACCACGAGCCTGCTGCCGATTTTGAGAACAGGAAAATCCGGTTCATGCATCAACTCGTACCCGCTGGACGGTGAGACGCCCAGTACCTTTGCCACTATTGCTGCGTTCAGGAACAGCGGCAGTTCGTTGTAGCTCTTGTAACTGAATTCTTTCATGTTGCGTTTACCTCTGGGACGATGCGTTCCACTGTTGCCCCGCAGGTGATGATGTGGTGGTTTCGTTTCTTCAATTTGCTAGAGGGGCGGTTCTCGTATTGCTGGTCCCGGTGCTGATATTGCTCTAGCTTGACAAAAATTCGTCTTACTCTTTCTGTAATTCTTCTTGAGATTTTTTCATTATAGTACCTCCTTGATTTTCGGATTTGTCTATAAAAAGATTGCCTGCCTCTAAACTGTACCCAAGATTATAGACAGCAGGAAAAATGGAGACCCAGGTTGGCGGACAGGTCAAAAAGTAAGGACGTACCCTAAAAGTGGACGAAACAAGTAAAGAAAGAAAAGGGATATAGGACAAGAGTATGTTCTAAGGGCAGGGCTGTGTGATAAAATGAAGCCAATAGAAAGGGGCATCACACATGGCACGGAAAATGTTTACCCAAGAGCAGGTGCGGGTTATGGCAGAAAATCCATACACGTTCCATGTGTCCACCACGCAGATCACCTTCACAAACGCATTCAAGGAAGAATTCTGGCGGAGATACCAGGAAGGAGATACACCCAGAACGATTATGTACGATTTGGGCTATGATCCGGAGGTACTCGGGAGGAACCGTCTCAGCGGCATCCAGAACGTAGTGTGCAAGCAGGCGGTTTCAGCGAAAGGGTTCCATGAGCGGCCGCAGCGCAGGCGCGGAGAGGGGTCTGCTGAAGGCAGAGACACAACTACCCAGGCTCAGCTGCGGCAGATGCAGCACCGGCTGAAATATCTGGAGCAGGAGGTGGAATTTCTAAAAAAAATATCCTCTGCCAGAGGTGGACGAAAGCAAGGGCCGCGGCCATGAACGAGGCTTCCACCATCTTTTCCCTGATCCACCAGACGTTATCCGGCGGTGAGAACGAACTATCTGTATCCATGATGTGCCAGACAGCGGGGGTTTCCAGGTCCGGCTACTATGCGTGGTTAAACGCCGCTTCGGCCAGGCAGGTGCGGGAAGCACAGGATCGCGCTGATTTTGAGCTGGTTTTGGAGGCATATAGTCGACGCACTTGAGAAGAGGTAAAAAGGAGGGGAGGAAAAATGGCGCGGGGCAAGGCGGAGGATGCAGGCGGGCTGACGCCCGCCAAAGACGACAACGCCGCCCTGTGCCATTTTGGCCGCCGAACTTTACCGATTTTCAAGTGTGTTGACTATACAACCGGCGGAGATATTCCAAAGGGGCGCGGGGCATCTATATGTGCCTTATCCACAATACTCCGCCGGTGGTTATGAACCTGAAAAAGATACGCCGGTTGATGAAAAAATACGGCTTGCAATGTCCGATTCGGAGGGCAAACCCTTACCGCAAAATGAAAAACGCAATGAAAACGAATCATTACGCGCCTAACCTTTTAGACCGTGAATTTGAGAGCTATGGCCCCCGGCTTGTGCTCCTCACGGACATTACTTATATCCCCTGGGGCGGGTCGTTCCTCTACCTCTGTGTGATCATGGACGCCTATACAAAGCAGGTGCTTTCCTATACCCTCAGTCCAACCTTGGAAGTTGACTTTGTGCTGGACGCGGTGGATATTTTGATGCGGGAACATGGCGTCTCGCTCCATGCAGAGACTGTAATCCACAGCGACCAGGGCTGCCATTATACCAGCTGCAAATTTATTGAACTCGTTGAACACAACGAGCTTCGCCGCTCTATGTCCCGCAAAGGAAACTGCTGGGACAATGCGCCACAGGAGAGCTTCTTCGGGCATATGAAAGATTTGATTGACTTGACGGGCGATCCCTCTTTTTATGAGGTAAAGGCGATCATTGACGATTATATGTCGTATTACAACAACGAGAGGTATCAATGGGATTTGGCAAAGCTCTCTCCCAACGAATATTTCTCCTTTGTCACTACCGGCGTTTATCCTCTTGATCTCCCCAGCAAACCCTCGCCGCCTGAAATCTCTAAAACCCCCAATGAGCTTGGTGCGCACACTTTGGAGCCAGAGATAGTTTCTGATCCTTTAATTAGGTGACAAATAGTTGAGATTCATTCAGCCTGCTGTCTTTTTTTGATGTCTGTCCAAATTTTGGGGTGTCTATTTCTTATTTTGTCCTTGACAAAGGGTACACTTTACTCCCGGCAAGAGGTTATATAAAGGGGGATAGCCACGAAGCAGCGCAAGAGGCCTTTGTCCCCCTTGTTCAAAGCAAGGAGATGCAAACGGCCTGGACTTTTGGAAGTCCGGGCCGTAGCCTCGCAGAGCGCATGATACATGGTCACAGGCCATGTATAGAAGTGTGCTGTTCGGAACCCTCGAATTATTTTGTTGCCGCAATCTCGAAAGAACTATATGAATCTTGCTTTACAGCGGTTATGATACTTTTTCGAGTTTTGAACTGTTATATCGAGCTATAAACCAGAAAAGGCCCGCCTTCTGCTCTGGCCAGAGTGCTTCAGGTTTTTCATCATATCCATGCAGGTAAAAATTACCACACCATGTGTCAGTCCAATCAATGCTTTCCGTGTTGTCCGGAATCTGCAGACTCCAATGGCCTTCCTTATAAGAGAGTGTAGCCAATTTATTTGCAGCTTCGCAATGATAAAGCAGACCATTTGCATAAACATAAGATATGTACCTTGCGTTGCACGAAACATTTGCTGAATACACATTTGGGTCATCAGTTGCAGAAATATCATGAATTTCCAATGTTGCCATATCAGATGTCCATTTTGTTCCTATGATTCCCCATTCCACGCTTTGAAGTGTTTGTCCAATTTCGTCTTCATTATAGTACCAATGAGGATATCCATCCTCTATTGAAAAGTGGACAGGAATAGATATCAGAAAAGTTTCCTTGCCGTAAAACCAAGTTTTTTCAGCAGTATAATACTGTATCTCAAAACAGTTATCCCAGTCAGAATCCGTTCTTAAATATTGGTAATTATCATACTGGTAACTAACGCCATCTAAAAGATAAAGATTTTGAAGATTCATGTCAAGGGTCTCCATTACGTTACCTGTACCAGCAGAGTACGTTGGTGCATATCTCCGGTTCTGTATTTCAGCGCTCTGCAACTGCCATATGCCATCTACAATTCCATAGCACATTTTGTAAGACGAATGATAGTCAAAGGATGTATGATGTGCTGCTAAATCTATAGTAATCCACTTTTCATAGTATACCATAGCGTTTGAATCGCAGGTCTCCTCTACGATCTCAAAGTCTTCGACATCTAAATCCCAATCTGAAAAATAATAGTCATTGTCTTTGACATCGGCAAGCAGTTGTTCATTGCTCAGGCCCGAAAATTCCCAAGGCCCATCGTAGTAGCGCATGACAGATTCAAGGATCCAGCCCTCGTTATATAGCTCATATTTCAATTCGTATGTTAGTGAACTTGTTAGTTCGGGAGCATTTGTATGGACAGTGATATAAACAAAATCAGTTTTATTCTCTACATCAGTCTGCCGTTTGATTATTTTATAATCACTGATTTCAACGTCCGCAGAAATAAAAACTGGGTCGGCTTGCAAATCGTTGATGATCTCTTTTTCGCTCTTCCCGGATTTAGAACATCCACTTAATGACATAAGTATTAATACCCAAAAAACACATAGAAAAAAGATTTGTTTTTTGTCTCGCATCTTCTGTTCTCTCCCTTAAATTTCAGTTACACAGGCAGATAATTGAAAAATATGTTTTTCTCCATATCCACGACAATGCCTAAATACTCTCTCAGTTCCTTTATGCTCATACCATTTTCTCCTTCAATTATTGAACCGCCCGGCCCGCAAGCAGGCCGGGCGGTTGCTCTTTTACAGATTAGTCGGGAACCCATTTTTCATATTTGTATTCTGTCCTATACTGCGCAGGGACTGTTCGGCTCTCTTCCCAGTAAAAATTCCTTCCATCGGGCAGTGTAAATTCTGCCCACCAGGCTCGTCCGTCATTTCCATAATGATCAACGCTGGTATGGTTCCCGTTGCACTGGCCGCAACTCCAAGCGCTGCCGTTGGCACTATACCTCGCCGTACTCCAGTCGGAGTATCGCAACACTGCACTGCCAAATTTGCCTCTAAGATATGTCTCACACCAGCACTCATGCCGACCATCAGTTGTGGCGTAACCGACATAGCGATATTCTGTGCGGCTGGGAGAGGTTTCAACTGTCCGTGTTTCGATATTGCGGATGGTATCAGACGTGGAAACGGGTGTAGTAGTCCAGCCTCTTTGCTCCCAATGGCCCACTGGTGTCGGGGGTTTGGGATTGCAAATTTCACAGGAATCTACATAGTTTGCTACATCATCAGTGAATTCTTTCCCGCAGACAGAGCAGACATAATAATTACGGTGGGGATGTACGCTTTCGCAATATAGCATATTGCCTTTCACATGCTGTGTACAAGTGGGCGGGGGAACTGTCTGAGTATCCTCTACCCAACGTTTCTCTTCCCAGTAGTAATTTTTGCCGTCTGGTAAAGTATACTCAGACCAGTAAGGCGCTCTATTGCTTCCGGTAAAGGCAATGCCAGTGTGATTTCCTTTACAACTGCTCCCACAGGTCCAATTTGATCCGTTGGAACTATACCGAGTTGAACTCCAATCGGAACATCGCAGATTTGCGCTCCCAAATTTGTTCTTTAGGTATGTCTCACACCAGCACTCGTGCCTACTATTGGATGTTGTATAGCCTACATAGCGGTATTCCCAATGGCCACCTGTATCGGAATGAGGTGGGACTTGTGAGGATGTTGTGCCAGAAGATGGTGTAGTGCCTCGCACAGGAAATCCTGCCGATTTCGAATACATTTTCGAAATGTAAATAGTTTTACCAGCATAGCTTTTGTTGCTGAACTCTATTCTATGCCTTTTTACGATGCAATTATAAGTGCTATACGAATTACAATCCAATACTTCCACACCAGACGAATCCACGCTTATCAATATAAAAGAATGACCATTTACCCTAATATAATCACCTGTCTCGGCATTTTTTGAGATCGTATTATAATTGAATCCATTGGAATATTTTGTGCTGCTACCTCGCAATACGGTATCTCTATTGTTGGCTCTGAAAATATACCATTCAGCAAACTCTACAAAGCCCATACACGACTTTCCCCCACTCAGGAAAAGTTGTGATGTCTGTACGGTTCCAAATAAATTCTTGAACCACTGCGACTTAATCACATTGTTTACATTGCAATTAGCGCATCCGTGATTGGAACTCCATTTGCAACAACCTTGGCCGTTTTGGGTAAAATACTTGCCGCTCAATAAGTGATCCAGTTCATCAATTCGAGTTTGAATAATTTCATCAGTAATTGTTTCTGTTGCGCTTGCAACAAAAATAGTGCCTGGGATGAGTGTAAAAATTACACATGCTGCGAGAATAAAACTCAATATTTGCTTTTTCATCTTATTCATCTCCTATATCTGTGTTTGGTATAGCAAAAGAGCAATTTGATTTCTAGCCATTTTTTCACCAACCTGTACGGAAAGTCCCTGCGTAAATCCGTACTTAGTTGCCGCTTCAATGTATCCATCAGGATAACCACCATAGTCAAGTGCGATTTCTTCTAACCCCATGGCCCGTACCACCATTGTCACTGCTTGTTCAAACGTTACTGTATCATTCGGCCCAAATTTTCCACCTCCATAACCGCTTACAAAACCGAGTTCAGATGCTTTGGCAATATATTTGTTGGCCCAATGAGTTGTGGGAACGTCAGAAAACGTATCTGAGACAGTCAGGTCCTCAGTTTCACCAAGCATGTTGCATATAATTGTTGCCATTTCTGCGCGGGTTACGGTGTTGTTTGGGTTGAAGTTCCCTTTGTCATCTCCCCGCATAATGCCAACATCTTTGAGATACTCTACTGCCTCGGCATAGTCGGCGTTTTCGTCCACATCCGGGAACGAGGACGCCGCTAATGCGGGGCAGGTGAGCAAGGTAAGTGCGAGAAAACATACTAGAATGCGCTGAAGTTTGTGTTTCATGTTGTTTTCCTCCTTTTTATTTTGTATTATGAGCACCAAGTTTTGGTGAACACACGGTTTTATTTTGCGAGGAAAAGATCTGCAACAAAAGAAAGTTCTGCACCCCCATATCCAATTGCAGAATCTGGTTTAATTTTTAACAGTGATACTCCTGAAATATCAATTGAAAACGCAACAGGTTCATCGCCTCCCGTTATTGTAAGTTTTTTCAGGAGGATATCATCACCGTATATATAAAGATAGCTTTCACTGGTACTGGAATTTCCTTCTTTTGCTATGCAAAAGATACCAGATAACTTGGAGTACATTTTATCAATCTTATATACATTATAATTGTTAAAATGTATTCCGGGCCAACCTGACCTGGATGTTCCAGCGTAAAATGTATCATAACTATTTCCGTAATTATCTGTGACAGTTTCGTGTGAATAAGGGCCACAAGTAGAATCCCCATATTGCCATATTTCTAAGTTATCCAACGATACAGGGTTATAGCTCTCATATTTAGAAACTGCCGCTAATATTTCTGAATCTAATAAGGGGAGGCTTTGGACCTCTCGCAAAAACTGTATAGCAGATTCATATCCCTCGCTATTAAAAAGCTTATCAGCTTGAATTAAAGCAAAATTTTTATACTTTTCCAAGTATTTTTCCTCTAACGCATCCAGTTCCACATCGTTGCCCACTTCATTCTGTGCACCCCAAATCGCCCGGATCGCATTTGTGTAATCCTGCTCAGCCACATATGCCGCCGCATCTGCGATTGCGGCGGTACGGACAGCATTCATGTGCTCTGAAGAATAATCATCAATTGTTTGGAGCAATTTTGCATCATCAGGAATTACTAGAAGTCCAGCATTCAAAATATCAATGGCTAATTTGTAGTCATCTTTTTCCACATATGTATTGGCCGTATCCATGAGCCCATTCCGATAACAGTCTGTGGCCTCTGCAAGCAGCTTCTGTGCTTCCACATAAGAGCTGCTACTGTCTGCGACCTCTTTCAGCGTTTGAATAGCTTCCTCATAATCACCTCTTTCAAAATAGAATAGACTCAACTCATAAGTTTCATCTGCTGCGGCGGGGGGTGGTATATTGCCTTGTCCAGCAATTTCCCCACGGTTAACAGGTGCCCCTGGATTCGCAAATGTGCCCCATATCACAATTCCTACAACGGCAATCAGCCCAACAACAGTACTGGCAAATCTGGACTGTTTTTCTGTAAGAAATTTTGCGTCAACAATGAGATCAATTACTGTAAACACGGCTAGCAAAATGAAGAGGATTATCATCGCTTTTCCGATTGGTGCTTTAGCCGCCACAACCAAAGCAACAAAGATTATCAGGGACATAGTCAACACCGCAATGGATTTCTTTTTGAGAATTTCCACTTTCGTTTCCTCCTGCCCTATAGAGTTAACCGGATGTCAGAGCCGTCCGCATTTTTTGTCGTCTGCGCTTCCAACTTCTCTCCGGAAATACCTTCTCGAATCATCATTTCTTTCAGAACAGAAAGCTCCAGCGAAATGTCCAGCGCATCTGCCCCAAACAAGCTGTCCAACTGTTTATGGAAAACAACCAGTATGGATGAATCCAGCATGGATTCTATTTGCCTTTTGGTTTTGCTGATATTTTCTCCCTCAATGCCTGTAGCCTCTGCGCGGCGGTAAGCATTCAAAATATTGATTGTGGTAGGAACATAATAATCAACAAAGGTAGATATTTTGGATATTTTCTCCGGGCGTTCTCTCACCTCGTTTAGGATTTTTCCGCTCAACTCTTCCAATTGTAAAACTTTCCTGCGAACCTCTGTATTCTGAATTTGCTTCATCACATAGTCTAAAGCCTGAACCGAGGCAGAGCATTTTTGAAGAATCTCCTCAGAACGAGAAGCTGCATTCTCCTGCGGTTCACCTGTTTCTTCCTGGGATTGAGGTTTGCGGTATAGACCAATTAAACGCAGCGAAATAAATAAAGCAACAGAAAGCCCCATGACCAGAGCAATCCTGCCCGACTGCCGAGAGATCATAAATAGCAACCACAAGACTGCCACTCCATAGTAGGGAAATGTGGAGTTTTTCGATTTCAACTGCCGAGCCATATACTTCACCATCGCTTTCAATTTAATAGTATAACGGGGTACAAAGGGGTGAGTGTCTGGAGTAAGATTTTCAAAACATGGGGATAAAGGTACAGGTTGGTATCC
>NZ_QWKG01000007.1 GCF_009911595.1 Colidextribacter sp. OB.20 | reverse complement strand
GTGGCCTTGTCCTTGCCGCGGATGGGCATCATATAGATCCCGTACTCCGCGCCGCAGTTCAGAGCCGCCGCTGCCATAGCGTTGGCCATGCGCATGTCCGTCTGGGGGTCGATGACGATCAGCACCTCTTCTCCCGGCTTCACCGCCATCAGGTTCGACAGGATGTAGTTTGCGCGCTCTACACATTCAATAATACGATTGTCTTCCATATAAATCCGCCTCTTTAATCTCCTATTTTGATTTGTGTCAGGGACTCCTGAGCACAGCCATAGTATATGAAATATAAAAATGGATTTCAACTGTCATGGAAAAACTTCAATATACCATAGATGGAGAGTTATACTGTTTTCCCAAGGAAATGCTTTGTCCCAAGTCTACGGTTTTACCACTCCAGGCTGCCCTTGGCAAAACAGCGATACAAACCTCCTGCAATGTCCCGGTGCAGCTTGTCCTCAACCTGCTTTGCCGTTCTCAGCGCCTCATAGTCCAGCGCGCCGGCAAAAGCGGTCAGTATTTCCTTGGCCTGCTCCGGGTCCCTGTTATAACAGGCAGCTGCCTCCCGCTCTGCAACAGACTGCATGGAAGCCGCTTTCCCCTCCAATTTTCCCCATACCTCTGTGACAACCGGGGAATAGGCGGAGAAATTGGTCATAGCCAGATTAGTGAGCTTACGGAAGCTCCAGTAAGCGGAGGAATCCTCACACTTGTCGCTGCCCTCCAGGAAGGCGGGGGCAATCTCGGTGATTCCATAGTGATGGGGCAGGAATGGGGCGGTCAGCGGAGAGCTCAGGCAGCTCCACAGCACACAGCCCAGATCCACCGGGACATCCCGACGCAGCTCAGTCACGGCTGAGTGGATACAATGGGGCACGCCGATGGGCCGGACCTCGTTGGCCACGCCCGACTCCTGGAACGCGCAGAAGTCGTTATCGCTGTTGTAATCCCGAAGCAGCTGCATCACCTGCTGCCTTGTGATTGGCCTGTCAGGTTTCATAAACGTGGGGTACTCCTCCAAATCGGGGCTGAAGCCGGCAGAGGGAGACAGGAGGTTAAGCGCGCGCCAGATACGCCTGGAGTTGTAAAAATAGGTGCTGGGCTCCTCCAGGAATTTCCGGCCAAACGCTCTTGCCCAGTGGAATGGCCCGGTATCGGGGTCCCAGAGGCCCTTGTCGATGACAAACTCCCGCAGGCCTGGGGAATAGAGGGTATTCTCCGTGTCGTCCCAGTCCACCTCGTTGATGCGGTAACCGTTGGACTGAACCAGGTAGCAGTCATCCGGTACTCGGACCGCCAGCCAGGTGCTCCCGCCCCCGCCCTCAATATACCACGACTCCTGTGCGTCAAAAACACCCACCGCGCAGGGGAAGCGGTTCCCATACTCTGTATAGTACCGGCCGATCCGCTCCACACATTCCCGCGCCGTCCTGCTCTGCGTCAGCGCTACAAAGCGAACGCCACCCGCAACCCCTTTTTCCACAATGGGGTCGGCCTGGGCCGCGCGGTCATTGCGGTCCACAGCCAGATTCTCGCCGCCCATCAGGCAGACGCCGTGTTCACTGATGGCAATCGTGTCCCCCGCCAGATTGCCGCGGAATGTTTTCAGCAGGAGGCAACGGGCGGTCTCTCCGGGCTGTGGGATAACCGGGCCCGTGGGTAATTGAATGGACGCACCCGGCTGGTGCCTCATATGGGGATATATCTCCAGAGAGGCTGCTTCATATCCATTCAGATCGTCATTGTGGCCGCCCAGCATCATTCCAGCCTCAAAAGAGTCCCTGCCGCCGATCAGCATAAAGCACATGGCTTGTTCTCCTTTCCCAAATATGTTGTTTTATTGTCTGTACTTAAGGCGCACCAGCTCCAGCTATCCAAACAGGATCGACGAGATCAGGCACACAATTAACACTGCCGCCACGACAATCCAGCCATGCTTAACCTGGGATTTCATATCGCCGGAGCGGGCTGTGCCTGTGGCTGCCACCATGTCCAGTCCCGGGTAAGCAAAAGAAGTCATTTGCGAGCCGATCAAAATAACCATAGCCCAGACATTCATACTCAGCCCGGTGGCTGTCACCAGCGGACGGAACACAGTGTCCATCATTACAGCCTGAGCCACCGCAGCGCCCTGGATGCCAAAGGTGCCAATGAGCGAAGCCAGCATGGCCAGTCCGACCTTTCCGCCGCCCTCGATCAGAGGGGTTCCAATCTCAACCAGCGCATCAAACGCACCGCTCTTTTGGATGAAATTCAGGAACGGGTCCATCAAGATAAACAGCATAAAAATCCAGAAATACTGGGCGCAGCCTTTCATAAACAGATTAATAGTTTTGTCGGCCTTAAAGCGGGCGCCGAAGCCGGTTGCCAGAACAGCCACCGTAATCACTGTGATCGCATGGGCAACGCCAAGCTTAAATATAATGCCGTAGGCTACCACAAGGAGCATGGCTACACTAAAAAACAAGGTCGCCCGCTTCGCCTCGGGAGCGGCTTGATAGTTGTCCACCGACAGCGCGGTCCCCTCGGGGTAATCAGTGACCCCAAGCGTAGCCTTCTGCACGCGCTTTGCATTGAAATAGGTAATAATCCACAGCGGAATACACACCGGCAGACTGGCTCGGAGCAGGACCTGGGGATAGGTCAAACCTGTCAGCTCCATGATAGTCACCATGGGCGGAGAAAACGGGCTGATAAACAGGCCGGTCACGCCTGCGGTCTGTATAATTACAGCCAGCGTACTGGAAGTCATGCCCACAGAGGCAACCAGAGGGATAATGATGGGGGCGATTACGGCGTTTCCGCCGGTAAGGGTGCTCAGCACCAGAACCATAAACATTGAGGTGAGCATTGAGGCCAGAATTGCCCTGTTTATGGAGTTGATTCCGATTTTGCGCACCATCAGGTAAACCAGGTTTTCCGCCACGCCGGACTCTTTCAAGATCAAGCCCAGGCCCGAGCCAATCATGATGATAAAGCCGACCTGTCCCAGAAATGAGCCCAATGATGCGGTCAGGATTGAACCAAATTGAAGCAGATTTGTCTTTGTCAGCACCGCTCCAACTACAAGACAGATAATCACGTTGACCAGTGGGTGGATATTCTTACGGAACGCCAGAATAATGTAAATAATCAGCGGTGCCAGGCCTAAAATAGGGGGTAAATTAAAAATCATACAAAAACCTCCTTACAAATCATCCACGATATTCTTTCTTTGGACTGCGTCAATCTCCCTCCTTTTGATAAAACCGTCCGGTCTCCGGGCTTATAACCTGATATGGAATCTGCTCTCTTCTGCATACCTCCTCCCCTTCTGGTGTCGTTATCAGGGTTCCGCCTCTGCCTACCACCTTTCCATCCATCAGAACAGGCCGTCCCTTGGCAAAGGTCATGACCGCATCTCCCTTCGCCAGGTCAACCACTGCGATATCCGCATCAGCGCCAATTCCAAGGTGCCCTTTAGACGGCATCGCAAACACTTGTGCGGGAGCTGTGGAGCATTTATATACCACTTCCTCCAGTGTTAAGTAACCCAGCTTGTAGTAACACAGCAGTCTGCGCAGCAGGCCGTTCCGCGGGAAGCCGCCACCATCCGTCGCCGCCATGTCGATCAAAAAGTCTCGGGAGCCAGGCTTGCGCTCCAACAGGCAGGCGGCGGCCACCATGGGCAGGTTGACCGGGAAGCTGACATGTACATCGGTTGTTCCCCGCTGCCAGTGGCGCAGCGCCTCTGCCCCCTCCAGCAGCTTGTTTTCCACCCCCACCGGCGCGATCACTTTTGAGACCCGATCCCGAATTGCCTGCTCCAGTCCATCCGTTGTGGTCGAATACCCAAAGGAACGCAGGCAGTTCTGCGTAATCTGGTCGTTCACCGTGTCGCCGGTACACCTGCCGCTGGTGCCGTTATTTACCGCCATGTGGGAGTCCGCGATAATGTTGGGGTTGTCTCTCAGCATCTGGAACGCATCCCGCAGCTCCTCCAGATAGCTGTAGCAGTTCCCTCGGCAGTACGCATTGACGTGAGCCAGCAGCAGGCGGTACCCCTTGGCACATTCCACGGCCTCGCGCATTCCATATATGTTGCTGCGATTTTCTGTGCTGCCGGCGTGCCAGGCGACAAACACCCTGCGTCTGTTGCACTCCTCCACGCAGAAGCGGGAGGCCTCCGGCGTAAGCGGGAAATGGCCGCCCAGCACCTTGAGGCCAAGTGCCCCGTCCCGCAGAGAGGACTCCAGAAAGGCCCGGACTTCCTTACGGGCCGGATTTGTCCCCAGGACTGCGGCGGGGGCGGCAGGGAGGCACCCAACATTCAGCCCACATCCATTGGGGACAACATGGGCCAGGATATCTGAAACAGGGCCGGCATAGTCGATCATTGTGGATACGCCGCTTGCGGCCGACATATAGTAGCCAGCCTGGCCTCCCAGGTCTCTGGTCACATGTACGTGCATGTCAATCACGCCGGGAAGGACCGTCTTTCCTGAGACGTCCCAAACGGTATTGCCGTCCAGGTTTTCTCCCAGAGCGGCTATCTTCCCCTCCTGAACCGCGATGTCGGTGAATTTGCGCACACGATTCTGGATATCCAGGAGGAGACCGCCCTTGAGAACCACATCATATTTCATAGTATCCCACTCTTTCTGGCGATTTACCGAATTTGGATTTTAGAACAATAAAACGGGTTGTTTCTTCGATAAGTATATCGTTTTCAACAATAGATGTATAGTATTATAAATAAATTGGTATTAGTCATAATCTGTAAATTATAATTAGGATTGCATTTTTCCCTCCGCTGTGCTATTCTCAAAGCAGGGAGGGAACAAGCTATGGATAATGAAATGAGATACGTCTATGAGGTGTATCGGGAAAACAGCTTTTCTCAGGCGGCAGAAAAGCTGTTTATCAGCCAGGCCGCCGTCAGCGCAATGGTACGAAAGGCTGAAAAAGAACTGGGCTGTCAGATTTTTGACCGCAGTACAATTCCCTTTACGCTGACAGAGGAGGGCCGTTTTTATATTGAAGCTGTGGAAAAGATTCTGCAGATCGAGCAGGACCTCAAATCCTACTTTGATGACCGAAAAAATCTGAACGTCGGTCGGCTATGTGTGGGGAGCTCATCCTTCTACAGCGCATATTTTTTAACGCGAATTGTAAAAGCCTTTCAAAAGAAATACCCGGGAATTTATGTGGAGATCAAGGAGGGCGATGGCCGCGAGCTCAACAATTTCCTGTTAGAAGGCTCTATAGATTTCCTGTTTGGCTCAATTCTTCACCCGAAGGTGGAGACTAAAAGCATAATCTATACACACGAGCACCTGATTCTGGCCGTGCCGGAAAAGTTTCCCGCCAATAAAATTTTGGCTCCTTATCAGATTACCTTCCAAAATATACAGAATAACGCCTTCCTTGACGATAAATTTCGCTCTGTTCCTCTGTGGGACCTGCGGGACTGCCCATTTCTCTCATTGACAAAAACAGGAAGCGACCTCTATCAGCGAACGATTGATATCTGCCGGAACGCAGGCTTTATGCCGAAGGTTGTCCAGTATTTTTCCCAGATCATGACCGCGTACTATGTGGCGGCGGTGGGCGGCGGAGCAACCTTTGTTCGCAGCTCCCTGTTTTCCATGATTCAGGAGCGGGAAGGCCTGGTGTATTATAAAGTAGACGATCCATTAGCAAAACGGCCAATTTATATTACCTATCGGAAAGACCGCTATATTAGCCGCGCCATGTCAGCTTTTTTGGAGTTTACAGCCGCGCTTCCTGCTCAGTACCGCATGTAGTCCGGCTGTTCAACAAACGCGCAGGTTATGCAGTGCAGAAGAAGCGGCAAAAAGCCAGACAGGAAATTCCTGTCTGGCTTTTTTGAATATTCGACCTCCCTATGCTTCGACCCTCTCCCCGGTCAACAGCTGGACAAGTATTTCTGAAGGGAGTCCCTTCACAAAGCGTGCCAGCTCCAGGCTGTTCAGCACAGCTTGAATATCCTCCGCCCGGGCCGGGCAGCCAATAAGCTGTGCGGTGAGGGTCCGGATATCCTCACTGCCGAAGAAGTCCCCCAGCAGCTGGAGCCCGCAGATTTTTCCCTCCCTGACCTCCATGGAGACCTCCACAACACCGCATCCCTCGATACGGCGGCGCCTGTTGATCCGGTACTGTGGGGAGTAGCCGTAGGTCCAGTCCCATCGGTCATAGCGGCTGCGCTGAATGAAAGCAATCTCCGCCAGCTCCCGCTCAGAGAAGCGGTATGACGCAGGAGAGGGGGACCCGAGAATTCTCTCCGCGATGATCGATTTAAATTGTTCCATAGTCACCGGCTCCGGCAGAAAATCAGATATATTCGCCACCCTGCTCTTCACCGAAGGGATGCCCTTCGACTGAATTTTGTCCTGGCTGACGCGCAGAGCGCCGGCCAGGACATCCAGGTTGGACCGAAAGAGCAGCGTCCCGTGGTGAAGTCTTCTGCCGTCCTTGATGTACTGAGAATTTCCGGAGAACTTCCGCCCTTGAATGGTCATATCGTTCCGGCCGTTCAGCTGCGCCTCGACGCCAAGGCTCCGGAGGGCCTTGATCACCGGCTGACAGAAGGTGGAAAAGCTGAGCTGCTCAGACTGTCCGGAATCGGTGATAAATGTGTAGTTCAGGTTGCCCAGGTCGTGGTATACCGCGCCGCCCCCGGAAAGGCGCCGGACAACCTGAATCCCCTGCTCCCGGACATACTGCTGGTTGATTTCAGAAATGGCGTTCTGATTTTTGCCAATAACGACCGTGTTGTGGTTTTGCCAGAGCATGAAATAGGCGCGGGTCCGGTCCATGCGGGAAAACACATATTCCTCCAGGGCCAGATTCCAGCGGGGGTCCGTACTGGAGGACTCGATATACTGCATGGCGGCCCGCTCCTCCTCTAATTGTCCGGCGGGTATCACCGCTTCTTGGGGGGCAGGTGGATGCACCGGCCAAGGGCGTCGGCACAGGCCTCCATAAACGCCTCGGAATAGCTGGGGTGGGCGTGAATGATCTGATCGGCCACCTCGTTGACCGTCACCTCCATCGCCATCAGGGCGGTAGGCTCGGCGATCATTTCGGAGGCCGCTCCACCGACCATATGCGCGCCCAGGATCTGGCCGTATCTGCTGTCCGCAATCACCTTGACGAAGCCGGCCTTCTCTCCGCTGGCCAGACTGCGCCCGTTGGCAGACATCCGGAAAATACCCACCCGAATGCCCTCAGGGTGAAGCTCCCGGGCCTTCTCCTCGGTCAGACCCACGCAGGAGGCCTCGGGGCCGGTGTACAGGCAGCTTGGGACGAACCGGAGATCACATTTGTGGTTTTCGCCGGTCATGCAGTTTTCCGCCGCGATCTCGCCCATTTTAAAGGCGGCGTGCGCCAGCATGACGCGGCCGTTGACATCGCCGCAGGCATAGATATCCTCCACGGAGGTTTTCATGGTGTCATCCACCACAATCTTGCCCCGCTCCGTCCTGATCTGGCCGGACATGGCGCCCAGACATTCCAGGTCGGCGGCGCGGCCGATGGAGAGCAGGACCTTGTCGCACTCTACGCTTCCGCCGTCCGTGACGATGACGGGAGCGCCGTTCCTGTCGTCAATCCGCTCCACCTTGCGGCCGCACATGACGGTAACGCCGTTCTTTCTCAGGCCCTTGTCGATCTCGGCGGAGACGTCCCGGTCAAACATGGACACCACCCGGTCCATGGCCTCCACCACCGTGACCTGACTGCCGAAGGCCGAGAAGGCGCTGGCCAGCTCACAGCCGATGACCCCGCCGCCGATGATGCCCAGGCGCTTGGGGACCTCGGTCATGGACAGAATGTCGTCACTGGTGAGCACCGCGCTGTGGTCTATGCCGGGGATAGGAATCCGGATGGCCTTGGAGCCGCCGCAAAGGATGATCTTTCTGGCCCTGTACTCTCTGCCGCCGCATTCCAGCGTGTGTCCGCCGGACAGCTTGGCCGTCCCCTTGACGGTGGTAACACCGTTGCTTTTCAGCAGAGCGGCGACGCCGTCGGTGAGGGTCTTGACCACCTTGTCCTTGCAGGAGACCACCTGAGACATGTTGACAGAGACCAGGGGGTCCACAACAATGCCCCGCTGGGCGGCATCCTTGATGTGGTGGATGTACTCGGCGGTTTTCAGATAGGTCTTGGTCGGGATGCAGCCGCGGTTCAGACAGGTGCCGCCCACCACGTCTTTCTCAAAGAGGATAACCTTCCCGCCCAGCTGGGCGGCGCGGATGGCGGCCACATAGCCGGCGGGGCCGCCGCCGACGACCGCCACATGGTATTCATCTCCCTGAAGCCCATCGGAGGAGGCGGCCACCGGGGCGGAGGCGGACGCCGGAGCGGCCTGGGCAGGCCCGGGGACTGCCTCGCCGGCCTGGCCCACATAGGCCACCGTCTGGAGGACGGGGACCACCGCGCCGTCCTCAAACAGCTTTTTCAGCAAAATGCCCTCGGCGGGGGACTCGGCCTCCATGGTGATCTTGTCGGTTTCGATCTCCATGACCGCCTCCCCCTTGGCCACGGGGTCACCCTCGTTTTTCAGCCAGCGCACAATGGTGCCCTCGGTCATGTCCATGCCGTTTTTGGGCATATAAATCTCAGTTGCCACGGTATCTGCCTCCTTATAGTAAAATGCTGACGGGGTTTTCCAGCAGCTGCTTCAGGCGTGACTCAAACATACAGGCCTCGGTGCCGTTGAGAATCCGGTGGTCATAGGTCAGGCAGATCATCATCCGCTTGCGCGCCGTAACCTGGCCGTCCGCCAGCACCAGCTCATCCTCCGCGGCGCACACGCCCACAATGGCGGCCTCCGGCTGGTTGATGATGGGGGTAAAGCTGTGGGTGCCGAACATGCCGATGTTGGAGACCGTGATCCGGCCATCCCCCATGTCGTCGGGTGTCAGCTTTCCATCTCTGGCCCTCCGGCTCAGCTCCTTGGTCTCCCGGGCCAGCTGGAGCAGACCCTTTTTGTCCACATCCCGGACCACAGGGACCAGCAGACCCTCGTCCAGGCCCACGGCCACGCCCACATTGATGCGGCTGTGGAGGACATATTCCGTCCCCTCCAGCGTCATGCGGAAGCGCTCCTGCTCCCCGATGACGATGGCGACGGCCTTGACAATCATATCGTTGACCGACACCTTGTCCCCCTTCTCCCGGCCCAGGTTGATCTTCTCCCGCAGGTCCAGCAGGTCGGTGACGTCGATCTTGATATTCTGGGTGACGGGGGGGATCTCGCTGTGGCTGGAGAACATCCGCTGAGCAATGACCTTGCGCATTCCGGTCATCTTCCGCCGCTGGATGACCGCCTCCAGCTCGGCCACAACAGCATCCACCGCGGCGGCCTGCTCCGCCGCGGGAGCGGGATGCAGGTCGGCGCTGGTGATCTTGCCCCGGCAGCCGCTGCCGGCGACCCCCTTCAGGTCGATGCCCAGGCCGGCGGCCATAGCCCTGGCCAGAGGAGTGGCCCTGGGGGCGGCATCCAGATAGGCCTCCACATCAGCCCCCCGTATCTCTCCATGGCGGCCGCCGGGGGGGATGTCATGGAGGTCCACCCCCCGGTCCTTCGCCAGCTTTCTGGCATAGGGGGTGGCGGCCACCGGGCTGTCCGGCGCGGGGACGGCGGAGGGCCGGGCGGCTGGGGCCGGGGCCTCCTGGGCCTGGGGTGCGGGGGCAGTCTTGGCATCCGGGATGGCCTCACCGGCCTCTCCGACGTAGGCCACCACCTGGAGAACGGGAACCACCGCGCCGTCCTCAAACAGCTTTTTCAGCAAAACACCCTCCGCAGGGGATTCGGCCTCCATGGTGATCTTATCGGTCTCGATCTCCATAACCGGCTCGTTCTTTTCTACATGGTCGCCCTCGTTTTTCAGCCAGCGGACAATGGTGCCCTCCGTCATATCCATGCCGTTTTTGGGCATACAGATCTCGGTTGCCATAGACGGGCCTCCTTTCACAGCACTTCGCGCACGGCGGCTTCAATGGTTTCAGGAGTGGGGAAGGTATTGGTCTCCAAAACGGGATTGAAGGGCACGGGGCAGTAGAGCGCACCCACCCGCTTGATGGGGGCGTCCAGATAATAGAACGCGTCGCTGTCCACGATGGTGCTTACCAGCTCGCCGCCGAAGCCGCCGTATTTGACCGCCTCGTGTACGATCACGACCCTGCGGGTCTTTCTGGCGGTGGCGATAATGGCCTCCTTGTCCAGGGGGACGAGGGTGCGCAGGTCGATCACCTCCACGCTGATCCCCTCTTTTTCCAGCTTTTCAGCGGCCTGGAGGCTCATCTGAACGGTGCGCCCGTAGGTGATGATGGAGACGTCCCTGCCCTCCCGCTTGGTGTCGGCCACCCCAAAGGGGATGGTGTAGTCCCCGTCGGGGACCATGCCCTTGGTGTTGTACAGGCGCTTCTGCTCCAGGAACATGACGGTGTTGTTGTCCCGGATGGCGGTTTTCAGCAGACCCTTGGCGTCGTAGGGGGTGGAGGGGACTACCACCTTCAGGCCAGGGATGTGCAGATACATCTGCTCCAGGGACTGGGAGTGCTGGGCGGCGGCCCCGGTGCCGCCGCCGGCGGGGGTCCGGATGACCATGGGGACGCTGACCTTCCCGGCAAACATGAAGTGCATCTTGGCGGCCTGGTTGATAATCTGGTCGTAGCAGACCGACATAAAATCGGAGAACATCAGCTCCACAATGGGGCGCATCCCCGTGATGGCGGAGCCCACGCCCGCCCCCACAAAGGCGGTCTCGGAGATGGGGGTCTCGATCACGCGGCTGGGGCCGAACTCCTCCAGCATCCCCTTGGACACGCCGAAGGCGCCGCAGTAGGCGCCGATATCCTCTCCCATAAAGTAGACCGTCTCATCGCGGCGCATCTCCTCGCACATGGCCTCCCGCACCGCTTCCTTGTATGTGATCTCTCTCATATCAGACATGGATGTTTCCCCCTCTCACTTCGCATAGACGTCAGCTTCCAGGTCCTCCACGACGGGCTGGGGCTGAGCCTTCGCGTATTCCACGGCGTTCTGGACGATCTGCTCGGCCTCGGCGTCCATGGCGGCAATATCATCGTCGGTAAAGATGTTGTTTTGGAGCAGGAAGTCTTTAAAGCGGATGATGGGTCCCCGCTCCTTCCAGTACTGGATCTCCTCCTTGGAGCGGTAGAGATTGCCGTCGCTCTTGGAGTGGCCGGAGATGCGGTAGGTGTGCTCCACGATCAGGACGGGCCCGTTGCCGGCCACCACATACTCCCGGGCCTCCTTTACCGTTTCATAGACGGCCAGCACGTCATTGCCGTCGCACTCATAGGCCTTAATGCCGTAGGGGATGGCGCGCTTGGTCAGGTCGGTGTCCTTTACCACCCGGTTCAGGGGGGTGGACATGCCGTAGGTGTTGTTAATCAGAACAAACATGACCGGCAGATTCCAGACGGAGGCCAGGTTCATGGCCTCGTGGATTGCGCCCTCGTTGGACGAGCCGTCGCCGAAAAAGGCGACGCAGACCCGGTTTGGGATATTTTTCAGCTTGATGGTCAGCGCGGCGCCGCAGGCAATGGGGCCGTTGGCCCCCAGGATGCCGTTGGCCCCCAGGATGCCGTTGTCAAAATCACAGATGTGCATGGAGCCGCCCTTGCCCCGGTTTGTGCCGGTCTCCCGGGCCAGAATCTCGGCCATCATGGAGTTGATGTCCACGCCCTTGCCGATTGCCTGGCCGTGGCCCCGGTGGGTGGCGAGCATGTAGTCCTCCTTCGTCAGGGCCGCGGTGGTGCCGATGCCCGTCGCCTCCTCTCCCACCCCAAGGTGCATGGTCCCGTAGACAAGTCCCTGGCCGAAGAGCCAGAAGGCGCTCTCCTCAAATTTGTTGACGGTCATCATGCGGACCATCAGGTCTTTGAGGAACTGCTTGTTTTCCAGCAGGCTCCCGTCTTTGTGTTTTTCCATCGTTACCAACCTCCTCATTTCAGATACCCTCACTTCATTTACTTTTGTAAATCCGCTTTTCGTCTGATAATTTACGCGACTCCAGAATACTACAACACTTCGGCATTGTCAATTGTTTTTAGCACAAAAACTTGCCAAATCTGTACCAATGTACTATAATTGGGTGGACTGTACCGGCAAGACCCCTTGGAACCGCCGGTTTTCGGGTCGCATTTTAAGATGGAAGTAGGTTGGCCACATGCCAATTCAGCCCGAACAGCGCTACTATTTGAAGCTGAAAGCGCTCTATCTGCTGTATGAAAAAAATTACACGCAGGTAGAAATTTCCAAGATGCTGGGCATCTCCCGAGTGACCCTCAACAAGATGCTGGATGAGGCCAAGCGCGAGGGACTGGTCAAGATTGAGATTGTCGATGTGAAGGGCACGGTGAACACCTTCAAGCTGGAAGAACAGATGAAAGAGACCTTCGGTCTGTCAGACGTCCGGCTGGTGCCCTGCCAGGGGGAGGACGACAGCGGCCTGCTCCGCCGCACGGCGGCGGAGGCGGCCTCCTATCTGGAGCGAATCCTCCGCAGCGGGATGAGGCTGGGCTTTTCCTGGGGCAGGATGCTGAACACGATGGCGGAGTATCTCAACGAGAATCACGCCATCCAGGGGCTGGATATCTACTCTCTGGTGGGCGGCTCTTACAGCGTGGCGGAGTTCCAGCCCAATCTCCTCATTCAGCACGTGGTGGAAAAATACGGGGGAGCCACCCATATTCTCACCGCACCCTATATGTGCCAGACCCCCGAGCTGTGCCAGGCCATCAAGCGGGAGCCCCAGATCGCCCAGATCCTGGAGGAGGCAAAAAATCTGGACATCACAATGGTCGGCATCGGCGGAGGCCCTCCCCAGGGGGCGGAAACCTTCAGCTACTACCCCTTCGACGGCTCGATCATTGAGGAGCTGGTTAACGCCAACGCCGTGGGCGATATCTGCGGCAGCTTCTACGACATCCACGGCCAGCTGTGCCAGACCTCCATCACCGGCAGGGTTGTATCCATCGACATCCGGCAGCTGACCCAGCAGAAGCGGGTCATCGGCGTGGCCGCAGGGGACGACAAGATCAAGCCCATCCTCGGCGCGCTGAACGGCGGCTTCCTGGATATTCTGATTACCGATGTGGTCACAGCAAAGGCTGTGATCGAATTGTCAAAAACAATAGCTGTTCACCGTTGAAAAAGCGTACAGCATGTTCCGGCTGCTTAAAAACCGTGTGCCTCTCCCAGGCTTTGGAGGCACACGGTTTTCTTATGTTTTGCCGCCTCCGGACGCGCGGGAAGGGGAGGCGGAATTTGACTCGTCAAAATGCCTAAAAATCGTTCACACTTCAATTTTGATTTAAAACGATTGACAAAAGGAAAAAGATATGATATCGTTAAATTAACAAAAATATCATTGATTTACAAATGTAAATATAGCGGGTAAAAAAGGAGGCGGAAAAATGAAATTTGATCTGGTGATAGACGCAAACCTGGAGCTGATTGAGACGCCCATTTGGGATAAGCGGGTGGGCCGGCTGTATTGGACCGACCTGTTCTCCGGCGACGTACACGGATACAGCCCCGCGTCTGGAGAGGATCAGGTATGGAAAACCGGCCGGATGATCGGCTCCGCGATTCCATGCAGCGATCCCGGAAAGCTGCTGTGCGCCATCGAGGGCGGGCTGCATCTGCTGGACCTGGAGGATGGCGGGCTCACCTTCCTGGTTGACCCGGAGCAGGGAAATCCCGACAACCGCTACAACGACACCCGGGTGGACGCCGCAGGGCGTGTGTTTATGAGCTCGGTCTCCAAGCTGTACGGCACCGGCGCTTACCAGCCCCACATGAAGGGCAGCTTCTACATGGTGGACACCGACGGTTCGGTAAAAACCATCGAGGCCGGGATCAACCAGTACAATGCCATTGTCTGGAACCGGGACAACTCAAAGATGTTCGTGGTAGATACCTTTAATCAGACGCTGGTCGCCTATGACTACGACCTGGAAAAGGGGCCTGTGAGCGCCGGCCAGGTGGTCATCCGCTTCACGGACCAGGGGATGCCAGACGGCATGAGCATCGACAGGCATGACAACCTGTACATCTGCCACTGGACCGGGAAAATCTCGGTCTGGAGCCCCGAGTATAAGCTGATCGAGACCATCGGCTTCCCGGTGGAATATGTCTGCTGCGGCGGCTTTGCCGGGGAGGACATGCGGGACTTCTACGTGGCCACCTCCAGGTTCTGCTATGGCCCCGAGGAGCTGAACGACAACCCAGGCGCCGGCGGCATGTTCAGGGCCAGAAGCCCCGTCGCGGGAATGCCGGACCACTTCTATCCCTGCTGAGCGCCAGAGTTTTGATGGAGAATATCTGTCATCTGAAATATTATTGAAAAAAAGGAGCGGTAGTTATGTATTCATTCGAGTTCAAGATTCCCTCGAAGATCGTGTTTGGTGTGGGCGAGGTAGCCAAGGTGGGCAGCGAGGCCGCCAGCTTTGGCAAGAAGGCCATGCTGGTCACCTATGACGAGAAGCTGGTGAAGGATCTGGGCTTCTATGACAAGGTGGCGAAGAGCTGCGCGGAGGCCGGCGTAGAGCTACTGGAGTTCTTCGGCGTGAAAAGTAATCCTACCGCTGAGCACGCCGCCATCGGCATCGAGCTGGCTAAGCGGGAAAAGCCCGACGTTCTCATCGCCCTGGGCGGCGGCTCCGCCATGGACAGCGCCAAGTTCATCGGCGTTGCCGCCAAGTACGACGGCGATCCCTGGGACTTCCCCCTGGGCAAGGCCGCCATTCAGGAGACCATCCCTGTCATCGCCGTGGTGACCATCCCCGCCACCTCCTCCGAGCTGAACGGCACCGCCGTGATTACCAACGAGACCCTGCGCCGCAAGGACGGCTTTGTCAGCCCCATCATGAAGCCCGCCGTTACCATTTTGGACCCGGAGCTGACCTATACAATCCCTGTCCGCCAGACCGCCTATTCTGCCGCGGACATTATCTCCCATCTGCTGGAGCACTACCTGGGCCACGACCTGGCCTTCGCCCCCTATCAGGACCACTTCTGCGAGGGCGGCATCCGCTCCATGATGGAGTGCATGAACCGCCTGCTGGAGAATCCCCAGGACCCCGACGCCCGGGCAATCATGATGTGGCAGGCCGCCTTCGCCTGGAACGGCTTCTATGACTGCGGCTTCGGCCTGCCCAACTCCAACATCCACATCCTGGGCCACTCTCTGTCCAATTTCTACAACACTCCCCACGGCGCCGCCATGTCGGTGACCATTCTGGCCACTATGCGGGCCCACATCAAGGTCAACCCCATCAAGGTGGCCACCTTCGCCCGGGAGGTTTTCGGCATTCGGGAGGCCGACGACATGGTGGCCGCCAAGGCCGGCATCGCCGCCCTGGAGGCCTGGTTCAAGAAGATTGATACCCCCACCACCCTGGCCGAGGCGGGCATTACCGACCCCGACGCCATCGACAAGATGACCCCCGACGCCTATCAGACCGCCGTCGCCTGGGGCGAGGTGGAGAAGTTTGGCTACACCCAGGAGATCATCCGGGAGATGTTCGAGTCCTGTCTGTAATGCGCCGAGATAAACGGAACCGCTGACTGCGCTGTGCCGCGGGGCTCCTGCGGCACAGCCGAATAAACTGGAAAGGAAAATTTGCTATGAGCTGTTTCTTAGGAATCGACTCCGGTACCAGCGGTGTCAAGGCCCTGATCCTGGATGAAGAGGGCGCGGTTCAAGGTATCGGTTATCAGGAGTGCAACGTAATCAATCCCGAGCCCGGCTTTGCGGAGCAGGACCCCATGGACTGGTGGCGCGCCTGCTGCGGTGCGGTAAAGGAGGCGGTCTCCAAAAGCGGCCGGGGCCAGGATATCATTGGAATCGGCTTCTCCGGGCAGATGCAGGGAAACGTGATGCTGGATAAAGATCTGAAACCCATCGGCAACTGCATGATCTGGCTGGACCAGCGGGCCACGGCGGAGGTGGAGGACATCGCCCGAATCATTACGGCGGATCAGTCCCTGAGCATCACCACCAACCACTGCCTGAACAGCTTCTGGGCCCCCAAGCTGCTGTGGCTGAAAAAGCACCGCCCCCAGGAGTTTGAACAGACCCACAAGGTGGTGTTCACCAAGGACTTCCTGCGTCTGCTGATGACCGGCGAGCTGAGCACCGAGGTGAGCGACGCCTCCCTCACCTATCTGATGGACGTACCCGGCCGCTGCTGGTCTGAGACCATGCTGAAATCGCTGGGTATCCCCAAGGAGATCATGCCCGAGCGGCTGACCGAATCCCAGGAGGTCTGTGGCTATCTGCTGGAGTCCGTGGCGAAGGACTGGGGGCTGAAGGCCGGCATTCCGGTGGTCTCCGGCGCCGGCGACCAGCCCGCCTGCGGCGTGGGCACCGGCATCGTGCGCAGCGGTGTGGTGGGCTCCTCCATCGGCACCTCCGGCGTAATCTTCGCCAGCGCGGACCAGCCCTTCGTCATTGAAAAGCAGTGCGCCACCTACAGCATGTGCCATGCGGTCCCCGGCCTGTGGGGCTTCCTGGGGCTCACGCTGACCTCCGGCGCCTCCTTCAAGTGGGTGCGGGACACCTTTTTCCCGGAGAAAAAGGCCGAGCTGGCCGCCCAGGGCAAGGACATCTACGATTACATGACCGGCTTGGCGGAGCAGGCCGCCGTGGGCAGCGAGGGTCTGGCCTTCCTCCCCTATCTGAACGGGGAAAAGACCCCCATCAACGACGAGAACGCCAGGGGCGTGTTCTTCGGCCTCTCCCAGCGCCACGGGCTGAATGAAATCTGCCGCAGCGTGATGGAGGGCGTCACCTTCTCCCTGCGGGACAGCGTGGAGCTGTTCCGGGAGCACGGACTGGAGGTCAGGGAAATCCGGGCCTCCGGCGGCGGAGCCAAGAGCCAGCTCTGGCGGCAGATGCAGGCGGATATCTACAACGCCAAGGTGGTCACCATGAATATGGAGGAGGGCCCGGCCGCCGGCGCGGCGATTCTGGCCGGCGTGGGCGCGGGGTTCTATAAAAACGTGGCCGAGGGCTGCGACGCCGTGCTGAAAATCGAAAGCGTCACCGAGCCCATCCCGGAGCATGTGTCCATATACAACGACTACTATCAGACCTACCGGCAGCTGTACGTCTCCCTGAAGGAGACCTTTGCCGCCCAGGCCGCTATTGTCAGAAGGTACGTGAGGTAAAACGCACGTAAGCGGGAGGCACTATGATCCAGGTAACAGGCTTGACAAAGCGATACGGGAACAAGCGCGGTGTGGAGGACATCACCTTTCATGTGGACCAGGGGGAGATTGTAGGCCTGCTGGGGCCCAATGGGGCCGGTAAATCCACCATCATGAAGATGCTGACAGGCTGCCACATGATGACCTCCGGGCGCATTGTAATCAACGGCTGCGACATGCTGGAGGACCCGGACCAGGCCCTGCGGCACATAGGCTTTATGCCCGAGCTCCCGCCTTTATACCTGGAGATGGAGGTGGAGGAGTATCTGCTCTTCGCCGCCGCCATCAAGGGGGTTCCCAAGGGGGAGCGGAAGGCCCATGTGGAAGGGTTCCTCGGGCTGACGGGCGTCGGGGATGTGCGCGGCCGGCCCATCGGGAACCTGTCGAAGGGCTACCGGCAGCGGGTGGGACTGGCCCAGGCGCTGGTGGGCGACCCCAAAATCCTGATTCTGGATGAGCCCACCGCCGGCCTGGACCCCAGGCAGATCACCGAGGTGCGCGACCTTCTGAAACGCCTGAGCCGGGACCATACGATTATGGTCAGCTCCCACATCCTGGCCGAGATCGGCCAGACCTGCGACCGGGTCGTCATCATCAGCAACGGCCGGCTGGTGGCCGAGGACACCATGGAGAACCTGAGCAGGGGGCAGGAGGAGGGGAACCTTTTCCGCCTGAAGGCCGCCTGCAACAGGGAGGAGCTGTCCGCTGCCCTCGGGGATATTCCCGCCATTGAGAAAATCGAAGGCTGCGGCACGGACGGGGACAGGCGGTGGTTTGAGATCACCGCGCCCGATACCGACGAGGTCCGGCAGGCGGTGTCCGCCGCCCTGGCCCGCCATCAGATTCCGCTGCTGGAGCTGAACAGCGGCAGGCTGTCTCTGGAGCAGGTCTTCCTGCGCCTGACAGACGCCCGTGCCGGAGAGGGGGCAGCGCTATGAGTATCATCATAAAGAAGGAAGTCTCCTCGTTTTTTTCCACCCCCTTCGGATATGTATTTCTGGGGATTTTCCTGCTGCTGTCCGGCATGATGTTCACCATCTATAACCTGCTGGGGGGAAACGGTGCGCTGTCCGGCATGTTCGACCTGCTGAAAAATGTGTCCTTTATCATCTTCCCGGTGCTGACCATGCGGATGTTTGCCGAGGAGCGGAGAAACGGGACGGAGCAGCTTCTGATGACCTCCCGTCTGAGGTGCGTGGACATCGTGCTGGGCAAGTTTCTGGCGGCCGGCGTCCTGTTTGGCTACGCCCTGGCTGCAACGCTGGTCTATGTGGTGATCATCGCCGCCCACGGCTCCCCCAACTATGGGGCCCTGGCGGCGTCCTATCTGGGCTTCGCCCTGCTGGGCGTCAGCATGATCGCAGTGTGCACCTTTATTTCCTCCTTCGCAGAAAATCAGGTGACCGCGGCCATCAGCGCCTTCGGCATCCTCTTCCTGATGGTGATGCTGGCCTCCTTCACCCGATCTCTGACAATTCCGGTGCTCAGCCCCATCCTGTCGGCGCTGGCAATTACCACAAGGTATGACGAGTTTACCAGAGGGGTGCTCCGGCCGGGCCCTGTGGCTTATTACCTGGGGGTGACGGCGGTGTGCCTGGTTATGGCGGTAAAGAACCTGGAGTACAGAAGGTTTCGGTAGGAGCGGGCTATGGATACGTCTTTGCAGATCAAGAATAAGAAGCGGCAGTTTATTGGGCTGGCTGTGCTGACGGTGCTGCTGCTGACGGCGGCTGTCACCCTCGGCACCATGGTCGCCTATGAAGTGCCCTTCCGGTACGACATGACCGGGCAGAAGCTTTTCACCCTGTCCGGGGACAGTCTGAGCTGTCTGGAGGAGCTGAACAGCCCGGTGCGCATCGGGGCCGTATATCCCTCCGGGCAGGAGAACCCCTACGTCTCCTCCCTTCTGAACGAGTATGAGAAGGCCAGCGAGATGGTGACGGTGGAGTACATAGACGCGGAGAAAAACCCCTCCGCCCTGGCCGGCTACACCCTGGGGGACGTCCAGGCCGTGTTTAACGGGACCCTGATTATAGAGAGCGGGGAGCAGGTACAGCTGGTGTACAGCGACGACCTGTTTGAATCGGGAAGCAGCGGAAACCTGTTCTATGGAGAG
Source organism: Colidextribacter sp. OB.20 (assembly GCF_009911595.1). Classification (GTDB taxonomy): domain Bacteria; phylum Bacillota; class Clostridia; order Oscillospirales; family Oscillospiraceae; genus Lawsonibacter. The sequence goes on along the minus strand of NZ_QWKG01000007.1, from coordinate 83,049 downwards.
AGGGAGATCACCGGGGCCATCCGTTATGTCTCCAGCGAGGAGCTGCCCACTGTCTATTTCACCCAGGGCCACGGGGAGCTGTCGGTGACCAACCAGCTGTCTGACGCCATCCGCCTGCTTCAGCTGGACGCCTATGCGGTCAAAACCTGCGTACTCCTCCAGACGGGCATCCCGGAGGACGCCGACATTCTGATTCTGGCCGCCCCCCGGAGCGACCTGACCGAGGAGGAGGCGGCGCTGCTCCGGCAGTTTCTGGAGCAGGGGAAGAGCCTGCTCCTCCTCCTGGACCCGGTGATGAACAGCAATATCAAAAGGCTGGACGTTCTGAACGGGCTGGTGAACGCCTACGGGATCGATATCAGCAACAACTATGTGGTGGAGGAGGACCCCTCCTACTACCTGTCCACCAGCGACATGTATCTGATCCCGCGCTACGGCGCCCACGAGATCACCAAGCCCATCGGCGAGGCAGAGCGGCTGGTCATTCTGCCCCTGGCCCGGGGGCTGGGGGGCGTGGATTACGACGAGAGCAAGGTCACCCGGGACGTTCTGCTGCTCTCCTCGGACCGGGCCTGGGCCCGGACGGATGTGAGCATCCCCGATGAGCACAAGACCTCCCGGGACGTCAGCGGCCCCATTCCCCTGGGAATGGCGGCCTCAAGAAGCAACGAGAGCTCCGGAAATATCTCCTCCCGGATCGTTGTGCTGGGAGACGCCACCTTTGCCTGTGACGGAAACGTCACGGTCCAGGCCAACGGCGATCTTCTCCTCAACAGTGTCAACTGGCTCCTTGGCGGCCGGGATAGAGAGCTGATTGCCGGGAAGGTCATCAATTCCGACATTATGATTGTGCGGGGGAACGAGTTTGTCAGGCTGGCGGTAATCTGTTGCGCCGTGATGCCCATGCTGGCCTTCTGCGGGGCGTTCCTCCTGTGGCGTCTGAGGAAAAACCGATGAAGGGACAGAAAAAAACAGTCTGGCTGCTGCTGGGGGCTCTGGCGGTTCTGGCCGCGGTCTACGCAGGCCTGCGCCTGACCCGGGACCCGCTGGCAGACGGTGTCTGGTTTGATTTCAGCCGCGGTGAGACCGTGGAGTCGATTCAGCTGGAAAACCCCTATGGACAGTTTCGCTTCTATCAGGAGGAGGGCGTCTGGATGGTGGACAGCGGCGGCGTCTACCGGACCAACGAGCGGAAGATGGCGCTGCTGTGCCAGTCCCTGGAGGACTTTCAGGTGCTGCGGGTACTGGACGGCGAAGCGCCCGGCTATGGCCTGGAGGCCAGCCCGATCCGGGTCCGGTTCACCACCTCCGCCGGGCACGAGTACGCCCTGGCGGTGGGGAACCAGACCATGAGTGCCAGCGACTGCTATGTGAAGGACCTGACGGACGGCCGGGTGTTCATCACCGACGGCGCCTCCGCCGCCCAGCTGACGGGCAGTCTGGCGGCCTATCGCTATAAGGAAATATTCACCATTGACAAGACGGACATCACCGCCATCCGCTACTCCGTGAACGGCGCACTCCAGGTCGCGCTGGAGCTGGGGGAGGACGGAGGCTGGTACATCACCCAACCCTATAACCGGGCTCCGGCCCGGACCATTGAGATGAACGAGCTGCTGACCCAGCTGCGGGGCTGGACGGTGGCCGGCTATGTGGACACACAGGCGGCCTCCCCCGGCGAGCTGGGGCTGGACGGAAGCTCACCCACCCTCCAGGTGACGGACGGAAAGGGGAATACCCAGACCCTGATTTTCGGCATCTCCGGCGAGACCACAACATGCGTCCAGACCGGCAGGGAGAACGAGGTGGTTCTGCTGTACAGCACGGACATAGACCTGTCCACCCTGGGCGCGGAGCAGCTCCTGTTTATCGCGCCGCTGAAGACGTCCATTGACCAAGTCCAATCCATCCAGGTCAGCGTCAGCACAGGCGACTATATCTTCACCGTGGAGCCAGGGACAGGGCTGGTGTCCTGCAACGGCCGCTATGTGGATCAGAGCGCCTTCAGCGGAATTTTCTTCAAATACATCGGCCTGATTGCCGACGGCGCAGACCCCGGCCACGCTGTACCGCCCCAGGAGGCGGTGGCCTATTTCAGGACCACCCTTTTGGACGGCTCGGTCACAGAGATGACGGCCTATGGCCGGGATCAGGGGACCTGCTATATGAAGCTCGACGGCGAGACAGTTTACTATCTGGAAACCGGCAGAATCACGGAGCTGGTCTCCCGCATCCAGGAGGCGCTGGCGCCCTGACGGACGCCCGCCGCAGCTTTGGGCTTATGCCCGCGGCCGGTCCGCACCACCGGCCAAGGGCTTAATGCTATACAAACAACCACAAGGAGGTAAAAACTATGAAAAAGATGAAGACAGCAGTCGCGCTGGCCTTGGTCACCGCCCTGGCCCTGACTGCTCTGGCTGCCTGCGGAAACGGCGGCCAGACCAACCAGCCCAGCCAGTCGGGGAGCGGCAGCCCCGGCACGTCCGCGACCAGCTCCGACCCCGGCCAGACCGAAAAAGGTGCGTACATCGGCAAGGTGCCCATCACCCTGAAGCACGACGTCCACGGCAACGACGCCAAGTGGGCTGAGATCTACGCCAAGGAGCAGTACGGCGCTACCTATGAAGTGATTGACCCTGACAACGACCTGGCCGCCGAGATCGCCGCCGTTGAGACCTTCATCGGCAAGGGCGTGGACGGCATCATTCTGCACCCCGTGGATGAAAACGGCGTGAACGGCATCATCCAGGAGGCCCGGGACGCCGGCGTCAATATCATGACCTACAACGTCAAGGCCTCTGACTGCAAGGTGCCCTTCCTGGGCATCGACGAGGCCGAGGTGGCCGCCCAGATGGGCGCCGACATGGCCAAGCAGTGGATCGAGCTGTACCCCGACAAGGAGGTCAAGGTTGGCCTGATCAGCTGGACCAACATCGCCTTCTGCTTCGACAACCGTACCGGCCCCTTCCTGAAGGGTGTCAAGACCGTCGTGGACTATCTGCCCACCGACAGCTGGGGCTTTAAGAACAGCGCGGGCGAGGACCTGACCGGCGCTACCTACTGGGTCCACGCCGGCGGCGACCTGGAGCTGGCTCAGACCGTGACCGCCGACTCTATCACCAAGTATCCCGACGTCAATATCGTCTATGGCGACAATGTCTCCAACGGGCTGGGTGCTCTGTCCGCTTATGAGGCCGCCGGCCGCGGAAAGGCTGTTGACGGTGTGCCTGTTACCGAGATCATCGCCTCCACCGACGCCAGCGACGGTGAGCTGAACAAGCTGGCCGACCCCACCTCCTCCCTGAAGTACTGCCTGGGCATGCAGCCCCAGACCTTCGCCTATGCTCAGGTGGACATGATGATGGAGATCATCAACGGCCAGCTGGACAACGACACCTACGTTGAGCGCACCACCCCCGACGTGTACTTCAACTACTACAAGGACAGCCTGCAGGACCTGCAGGACTGGTACAACACCCAGTATCTGCCCTCCTCCCCCCTGGATCTGGTCGGCACTTACGGCGCCTAAGCCACCGCAAGTAAGAGCCTGTATTCATAATCGAAAATGCAGGATGTGCGGGGAACATTTTCACCAATCAGGGCAAATTTTCGCAGGAATACTGGATGTATTTCAAGAAAATTGAGCGCCAGAGCGGCGGAAAAGACCCGCCCGGGCGGCGTTTGAGATTGTGAATACAGGTTCTAAGAGAAAGGAAGATAGGGGCGCGGGAAACGCCCCTATCTTTTCAAAAACCGGCCACATGACGGCCGTGGGAGGGAACATAATGAGCGATCATGTTTTGGAAATTAAAAATATCTCAAAGCATTTTGCCGGTGTGAAGGCGCTGGATGATGTAAGCTTTGATATTGTCAGGGGGTCCTGTCACTGCCTGATCGGGGAAAACGGCGCCGGAAAGTCCACCCTGATCAAAATTTTGACCGGCGCGCACCCCAAGACCTCGGGCACCGTGCTCTATAACGGAAAGGATTTTAATCCCGCCAGCACCAAGGACGCGATGAAGGCCGGAATCGGGTGCCTTTTTCAGGAGCTGAACGTGGTGGAAAAGCTGCGGGTGGAGGAAAACATCTGTCTGGGCCTGGAGGAAACCCGTTTCGGCATCATCAAAAAGAGCTCAAACCAGAAGGTGTTTGATGTGCTGCGCCGGATTGACTCCTCCATCGAGCCGAAGCAGTACATTGAGGAGCTGAGCGTAGCCAAGCGCCAGGTGGTGGAAATGGCTAAGGCACTGGCAATGGATTCCGATGTTATTATCATGGATGAGCCCACCGCCTCTCTCACAGAGGAGGAGGTAAAGCGCCTGTTTGAAATCATCCATGACCTGAAGAGTCAGGGAATTACAATCATTTATATCTCCCACCGGCTGGAGGAGATTATGGAGCTGGCCGACTATGTGACGGTGCTGCGTGACGGCCGCCACATCGCCACCAAACCGAGAGCTGAGATATCCGGCCGACAGGAATTGATTCAGATGATGATCGGAAAGGTCATCGTAGAGGACTACGTTCCCAATAAGATAGACGAAAATATCAAGCTGATCGAGCTGAAGGGCGTATCCAACAAGAAGCTGCACAACATCAGCTTTGATTTGCATAAAGGTGAGATTTTGGGCTTTTACGGCCTGATCGGAGCGGGAAAGACCGAGATCGCCCGGGCGATTTTCGGGGCTGACAAATATGCCGGCACCATTCTTGTGGAGGGCCGGGACGTGAAGGCGGTCTCCCCGGAGAAAGCGATTACAAACGGGATTGTGCTGGTTCCGGAGGAGCGGCGCACCCAAGGAATCTGCACCTCGCTGAGCATCGCCGTAAACACCCCCATGATGAATTACCGCACCGTGTCCCACAAGGGAATCCTGAATAAAAAGCAGCAGGGCAGGCTGGCCCGGGAATATATCGAAAAAATCGGGACGGCGTGCCGCGACGAGAACCAGTCGGTGGCTTTCCTCTCCGGCGGGAACCAGCAGAAGGTGGTGCTGTCCAAGTGTCTGAACGTCTCGCCAAAGGTACTGCTGCTGGATGAGCCCACCCGAGGAGTGGACGTGGGAGCGAAGCAGGAGATCTATCAGATCATCCGGCAGATGGTGAAGGACGGCTGCTCGGCCATCGTCTTCTCCAGCGAGCTGCCCGAGATTTTGGGCCTGTGCGACCGGATCGGCCTGCTATATGACGGGGAAATCAAGATGTTCCTGAAAAATGACGAGCATGTTGAGACCCGCCACATTATGTCTGTTGTTACAGGAGGTGTTGAAAATGAGTAATCAGGCCTCTGCCTTGAACCGCGGGATCAAATTTACCGCAGACGGCGTACAGAATCTGACCATCTTCTGCATTTTCCTGATGGCCTGTGTGGTCGGCTTTATCCTGGAGCCCAAGCTGTTCTTCAGTCCCTCGAATGTCACCAGCATCCTGGTGTCTGCCTCCAGCGTCATCATTGTGGCGTCGGCCGTCACCCTGGTATTGATCTCCGGTAATCTGAACCTGTCTGTGGGGGGTACGGGCGCCATGGGCGCGGTCCTCTTCGGCCTGATGACCCGCGCCGGCGTGCCCATTGTGCTGGCGGCCCTGCTGGCCGTTGTGCTCGGCCTGCTGGCGGGTATGCTGTGCGGCTTTATCATCGCCCAGTTCAAGCTGCCCTCCTTCATTGTCTCCCTGGCCTTTCGCTACATCACCAGAGGGATCGCCCTGGTGGGGGCGGGCGGCGCTGTGATTTTTGGCCTGCCCGCCGGGATCAGCAAAATCGGCATGACCATTGGCAGTATCCCCCTGCCCGCCGTATACGCCATTGCGGTCGTGCTGGTCTTTGTGTGGATTCAGAACAAGACCGTATTTGCCAGTACAGCCTACGCCGTGGGCGCCAACGAGCCGGCTGCCCATCTGTCCGGCATCAGCAACCGGAAGGTCGTCATGTCCGTGTTCGCCATGTCCGGTATGCTGGCCGCCTTCGTAGGGGTCGTGATCACCTCCCGCTTTACCGCCGCCGACAGCGGCATCCTGTCCACCCTGGACAACGACTGCATCATTGCCGCCGTGCTGGGCGGAACAGACATCAACGGCGGCCGGGGCACGGTGTTCGGAATGCTGATGGGCGCGCTGTTTATTGTGGTGCTGACCAACATTATGAACATGCTGGGGATGACCACTTACACCCAGGACATGGTAAAGGGCGTTGTTCTGATTGGAGCTATCCTTCTTAACAACATTATTCGTAAGCACGTTCGGATTTAGGGAGGGATAGGGATGCGAAACAATAAATTAAGCCGGTCCACTCAGAAGAATCTGGTCCTGTTTGTCATTCTTCTTGTGCTGTGCGCCTTTTTCTACAGCCAGAACAACCGCTTTATCACCGTATATAACCTGACAAATATGGTCCGGCAGAGCCTGCCCAACTTCATTCTCGGCTGCGGGATGACCTTCGTCATCGCCAGCGGCGCCATCGACCTGTCGGTGGGCGGCACCATGGCCCTGTCCGCCATGCTGTACGGCTATCTGTGCATCTGGGGCATCAACCCCTGGCTGGCGGTTGTCATCGTTGCGGGATTTGGTGTGGTCGTGGGAATCTTCAACACGGTCATCATGGAAAAGCTGCAAATTCCCGCCATCATGGCCACGCTGGCCACCTGGATTATCACCGCCGGCATGGCGATGTCCGTCTGCAAGGCCATCCCCATCACCGGCCCTGAGCTGAAACCGATTACCGTGCTGAACAGCATCAAATTCGGCAAGATTCCTCTGGCCCTGCCCATCTGCATTGTGGTGATTGCTGTCTTTCTGTTCCTGGAGAAAAAGACCATTCTTGGCAAGTACGCCATCGCCATCGGCGGAAATGACGCGGCCGCCCACTTTTCCGGCATCAATGTCACGAAAATGCGGGCCTGCTTCTTTGTGCTCACCGGAGTACTGGCCGGCCTGTCCGGCGTGTGGCAGGTGGCCCGCCTGGGCTCCGCCGACCCCACAATCGGAACTGGTATGGAGTTTAAGGTGGTGGCCGCCTGTATTCTGGGCGGAGTGAATATCAAGGGCGGCGAGGGCACCGTCTCCGGCGTCATGATCGGCACCGCTATTCTGATCGTTCTGACCAACGGAATGCAGATGATGGACATCGGCTCCTTCTATCAGGATATCGCCACCGGCCTGGTGCTGCTGGCCTCCGTTTTGATCAACAGCGACTCTGTCGGTGAGCTGATGGGGAAAAAGGCTGCCGCCTGATCAGGAGGGGAACATTGTGAAGGTAATCAGACCCGTTGAGACGGAGACATCCAGATTTCAGGTTGGCGACGTGCTCCCCTTTACCCTTGTGGACGGTGCCCTCGTACAGGCGCTGGCAGTAAAAGAGGAGCGGGACGGCATGTTGTTTGTCACCGTGGACTGCACGGGAATCGAGTCTATGGTTTGCAGCCCCGGGGAGCAGGACGGCGGATACGAGCGGTCTCTGCTGCGCCGTAGGCTGAACTGCGAGCTCTTGGAGCGCTTTCCTCCAGAGATTCGGGCGCAGATGGTCCCCCTTTCCAATGGGGATTGGCTTCGCCTGCCCACAGTGGGGGAGCTGTTCGGCAGGAGCGCCGCCGCAGAGGAGGCAGACCTGGGCTCAGGCCAGTGGGAGCCCATGAGGCTGTGCCGAAACCGGGTTTGCTTTCTGGGGCGGGACGGCATCAGCATGTGCTACTGGCTGGCAGACCCGGTGGATGGGGATGGCAAATTTTACAGCGGGGTGGACTATATGGGAAACGCCATGCACATAGCCGCTATCGGCACCTATGGTGTCCGTCCTGTGTTTAAGCTAAAGTAAGGGTATGGGTTTTGTTTATTGACAGAAGGATTTCTCTTTTGCAATGGACTCCTGCCTTTCCCTCCTTATCAGTCTGAAAAATTTGTCCTTTAAACGCGGGCTGACAAAAATCTACGGCTCACCGAGTGGGATACCCTCTCGGTGAGCCGTTTTTCTGTCTGTGGTTGGTTATGCGGTCAGAAATCCTGGCGGCACTCGAATTTCCGAACCTGAAACAGTATTGTTTCAGTTCAAGAAAGTGGTCAAATTTGAATCAGATCGCCTTAAACAGACTGTCAACTTATTAGAAATATCAAACGATGAATTACACCTCTGTTTACAATGAGAAGTGGACTTCTTAGCCCCAATTCGGCTCTGTGTTCCTGTCAGAACTCAATCCGTTGGGCCTCAGGGGCAGTAAGCCTATATTGGGGTTCGAATCAATCTTCCCATTCCAAATTGCTTAGTCCCTCCTGCAGGGAAATCGCTGGCTGCCATCCGGGCAGCGTGGGATAGAGGCGGATTGCCCGTGAAATTTCTCGTTCCGCTGCGGGTCGCTGGCCCCATCCCCCCTGCCAGGAGGAACCGTGGAGGCGCAGCAGCTGCTCCACCGTCTCTCGCAGGGTGAGCGGTGCCTCCGGGACGACCTGAAAGGTTCCACCCTGCAAGCGGCCCTCTAAAAGCTGATCACCGGCCATTTGAAACGCGGATGCTACATCGTCGATATGGACCACATCATAGTCCTGATTGCCGTGGGAGAGGGCCATAGGCTCCCCTTTCCGCGCCGCATTCCGGATGAGATTCAGTACTTTGGGCCGATGGTCTCCCGGACCGTAGGTATCGGACAGCACCAGCGTCACCGCACGCAGCATTCCGGTATCCAGGTAGTAGGTCAGCAGATCGGAAAAGGCCTGCTTGGTGGCGGCGTAGAGATTGAGCGGACGGTATCGCTCTCCTCCATAGTGGGCCATAACAGTGGAGGCGCTGACCAGAAAAGGAACCCGGTGGGCAAACATGGCATCCAGCAGGTGGAGCCCCATTCCAATATTGGAATCCAGCAGCTTTGGGACGTGCTCTCTGTTGTGGCTATCGGTGTAGTAGGCCGCCAAGTGGTACACCAGGTCCGGCCGGCAGGCCGCCAGAGCGGCGTCCATGCTGTCATAGGTGCCGTCATAGCGAAACATCTCAATCTGTGGTGAGATATCCGCGATGTATTCCAGATTCAGCGGCTGCCGGACCAGCCCGCAGACCTCCCAGTCTGGCAGAAGCCTTCGTGCCAGATTGGAGCCAATATAACCGGTGATGCCGGTGATCAGAGCCCGCTTCATAGTGCTCCTTCGCCTTTTAGCGCTCCATAAACCTGTATAAACTCCGCCAGCGTGGGCAAGGCGGCGTCCTTTTCTGAAATAATCGTCTGCTCCACCCGGTCCAGCGGCCAGTCGATGGCCAGATGTGGGTCGTTCCAGCGGATACCGCTGTCCGACTCCGGGTCATAGCGGTCTCCGCAGAGATAGCTGAACAGGGTGTCCTCCTCTATGGCCAGGAAGCCGTGGGCAAAGCCCTTGGGTATATAAAGCATTTGCCGGTTCTCTGCGGTCAGAAAAAAGCCCTCCCATTTCCCGAAGGTTTTCGACCCCTTCCGCAAGTCCACTGCCACATCATAGACCGCGCCGTGAAGGACCTGGACCAGCTTGTCCTGGCTATGGCGGCGCTGGAAATGGAGACCGCGTACCGTTCCTTTTCGGGATCTGGTACAGAAAAGCTCAAAACCCCGTGTATCAATACCATTTTCTCGAAAAATTTCCCGTTCAAACGACTTCATAAAAAATCCACGTACATCCTCTGCGTAAAACGGAGTAATCATCTGAAGCTCTCGAAGGCTTGTGTCTTGAAAATTGAATATTTCCATTATTGTTTCACAGCCCTTTTGATTTGTTCAGCCATAAACGTTACGTTTTCATCGGAGAGGCCAGGATAGACCCCCACCCAGAATGTGTCCGCAGCAACGCGGTCCGTCTGTTCAAGCGGAACAGCAGTTCGGAACGCGTTCCGGTCCAAGGCTGTGAGACATGGATGCCGCGTCAGATTGCCCGCAAAAAGCATCCGCGTTTGAATGCCTGCACTCTCCAGCGCACGGACTAGCTGGCCACGGATACCAGTCCTGCGGCAGGTAACAGGAAAGCCAAACCAGCTTGGCTTCGCCTGCGGACAGCATTTGGGAAGAATGAGAGTATCTGTCAAGCTCACTAGACTATCCTTCAAAAGTTGAAAATTATGGTTCCGCTTTGCAATAAAATTCGGCAGCTTTTTTAACTGCGCTACACCGATTGCAGCTTGCATATCGGTAGCTTTCAGGTTATATCCGAAACGAGAATAGACATATTTGTGGTCATACCCTTGGGGGAGAGTTCCAAACTGCCCGTCAAAACGGTGTCCGCAGGTGTTATCCTGCCCGGAGGGACAGGTGCACGCCCGCCCCCAATCTCGCAGTGAGCGGATAATGGAATGGAGCTCAGGGTTATTAGTATAGACTGCGCCGCCCTCGCCAGTGGTGATATGGTGAGCAGGGTAAAAGCTGGATGTTCCGATGTCACCTATCGTCCCGGTTTTGCGCCAAATCCCATCAAACTGGAATTCTGCACCCAGCGAATCGCAGTTGTCCTCTACCAACCAGAGGTTATATTGGTCGCAGAACGCTTTCACACCAGCTAAATCAAAAGGATTTCCCAGTGTGTGGGCAATCATAACTGCTTTGGTTCTGGACGACAAAGCGTTCTCCATCTGAGTAACATCAATATTGTAGGTTGGAATCTCAACATCGACAAAGACGGGGACTGCCCCATATTGGACGATAGGCGCAACAGTGGTGGGAAAGCCACAAGCCACGGTAATAACCTCGTCACCCCGCTGGATTGCCCGCTTTCCTAACTCCGGAGCAGTGAGTGCCATAAACGCCAGAAGATTCGCGGAGGAACCTGAGTTTACAAAAGAACAGTATGTCACGCCCAAAAATTTTGCCAAGTCACGTTCAAACTGTTCCGAGTATCGCCCATTAGTCAACCAGAACTCTAAAGCGCTGTCTATTAGATTGACAACCTCTTCTTCATCAAAAATACGTCCCGCATAGGATAAGGGCGAAACAGAAGAAGTTTTCTGGGGATAGTTCTGGTGACAGTAGGTGCGTATTTGGGATAAAAGTTCGTCCTTTGCCGGCACATCCACATAATTCATCGGTGCAGCTCACCTCAATTTGTGCTTTTCTTCTGGCACTGCGTACAAAATGCAGTCATTCCCCTGGTAACTGTGCATCCTGAAATAAAATTTATAGTTTACACACTGTTTTATCAAATAGGGTGGTACTTGAAGAAAATCAGACTGGTAGTGCCCGATATTGACCGCAATGAGCGGACGGTATTTATGAATGGAGCGTTCTCCGCCCCGCAGGATCGGCAGCGTTTCACTCATGGAATAGCACCGCAGATAATCAAATGCTGTATCCTCCATAGCTGTATCAATCGTTTTTGCGGGGACAGCATACATTTGCTTCTGAGTAAATGGCAGCATAAATCCAATCCTGCGGCAGTTCAATGTTCCATCCTGACCGGCGGCTTCACATTCAAAGAAGGATACGGGCCGGCCCTGATATTTTTCCAGCAGTGACTGTATGGAGACTGTTTGAGGCGTGAGCACATAGGAATACACACGCCCGGCCTTGTTTCTTTGCAAAAAGCTGTCGATGTACCCACCGTCCAGCGCGGCGGTATCCAGCATAGTGCCGCAATGGCTGATCTGCGTGTTTAAAAATTCCGGGAAATACTTGTTGCCCTCCAGCGCCTGTTCTCCGTCAGCCCTTTTCGTAAACCACTGGCAGGCGGCGCGGTAATCCAAAACGGATTTTTCATCCGCGAAGGGTGGCGTGCCGTACAGGTCCTGCGCCCTCCATGTGTTCAGAATTTCGTCCCCCGTATATTGAGCGTTGACGTAATCCCCCGCAGGCACCACCCGCTGAAAACCAGATTCTAACAGGAGCTTTCGCATTCTGGAGAAGGGACAGACCGTCATCGCAACCAACGCGACAGCGTCACACAGCTTTTCTGACGTGTCCGACAGGCTCCAGACTGGAACGCCCGAAATGCTGCTTCCCCACAGGGCGGAGTTCCCATCTATAAAACCTATCACCTCACAGCGGTCACGCAGAAGCTCCAACACAGCTCTTCCCATGTTCCCTGCACCATAAATTACTACTTTTTCCATTGTAACCGCCTTACTTCAAAATCTTGTTCAGCAGAGCTTCCCGATACGGGTCAATGTTATCCAGAACTGCATATTCCAACTGCCCGCAGTTTCGACAGGTGTGGTATGTACTGCGTTGGAGCATCAGATGGTTTTCCCGCATTTCCCGCAGCCGCTGCCCGTTCCAGATTTCCAACAGGCTTTGGCATTTCAAATCCCCAATCAGAAGCTGGTGATTCCAATCCATGAGGCAGGCGCTGACAGTTCCATCTGAATTGACGCACAAGGAATAGAACAGATACGGGCATACCTGCACTGTGTCCCGTTTCGCTATAGGTCCGCCGTAAATGTCCAGCTGGTCGGTCGATTTCAAATTCGCGTTCACTTCAAATTCCGGCCAGACGGACGAAACATGCTCCACCGCGATCTCGTCGCAGATATCGCCGAACATATCATAAAATTTCTGTTCTGAATGACCTCTCAGTCCCAAATCGGAAATTTTAATAAAGATATGGCACCCATTTTTGTTGTGATATAGAAAGCGCAGCTTCTCCAGATATTCACGATAGTTGAGCTTCACACCCGAGATTTGCTCATATCCCGCCTCGTCCAGTGCCTCTACCGAAATGTTAATCCGGTCCACGCCTGCGTCTGTGATGGCCAGAGCGGTATCACAATCGAACAGAGAGCCGTTCGTTGTGAAGTCGATTTTTTGTGTGACGTCTTTTTTTCTCGCATAGTGAATCATGTCCGGCAGGCGCTTGTTGACCAGCGGCTCCCCCTCCTTATACAGCCGCAGTGTTTTCAGCTTCCCCGGAAATTCTGCCAGATCGTCTATGATCTTCCGGTAGACCTGATAAGGCAGGATGCTGGTCCTCTTCTCGGCACTCCAAACATGTTTGTTGGCACCTCCGCAGGGGCAGAATTTACAACGGAAATTGCACACGCTGGAGGGATCGACAAACAGTAGATAGGGAGTTTCCAGGGGGATGACTTCTTGAAGGGGGGTCCGGTCATTTGTCCAGCGAGTACCTGCTTTGGCGTTCATAATAAATTTACCAACCTTACTCTTTTATTCGTTTGGGAAAATCAGGATCCAGCAAGTCTCCAGCATAAAAGACGTTTTTTACAGATGGATACTTTTTTAAATCCTCCATAATTTCTGCTGCCACATATGTCGTCAACGTTAAAAAAACAGTGTCAATTTGCGCGTCATTTATTATTTCGGGTCCATATACCTTTTTCCCGTGATATAGTCCCTGCTTTACAGATGCAGAATCTATAAAATAAACATTATCGGACATAATGCTTGGAACAGCATGCCGCAATTCTTCCACGGCATTGATCATCGGCCAGATTGCAATCTTATGTGATTTTAATAATTGGAAGTTTTGATCTGTACATCCGTCCAGACTATCTGCAATCATTATGTGCATGGTATATCCACAGTGGCTGCAAACAATATTAGTCGAGACTTTAAACGCATCTTGGGATTTCCACGTATTGTACTGATTACAATGCGGGCAACGCGCAGTATAATTTACCTTTCCAGCCCCTTTGTACTGTAATGTAGCATCTTTTAGTATATCTGTCCGCCCTTCCGGCAGCATACAAAGCTCCAAAGCCATATTCCGATATTCCTCATCGGTCATCTTGGAAACATTTGTATAGGGACACCCGTCTTTGATAAATTGGACTTCATCCTTAATGATCCCACGTTCACAGGCATGTTTATATAGGATAGATCCCGGATAAACCACAATCAAATTGTTTATAATGGTATACTGCGGGTGCTCTTTCCACCAGCGGATGGTGTTTTGATATGTTTCCACCGTCTCCGCTTCATCCCCAAAAATAAAGTTCCCCCAAGTCCTGATTCCAACCTCATTGCAGAGCGCAAGCGCACGTTCGGTTTGTTCGATCGTAATATGCTTATTCATACTCTTTAGAATGCGATTGTCCGCACTCTCAAGGCCAAAGCAAATTTGTATACAACCGTGATCCCTCAAGAGTTCCAGTACTTCACGATTTACCATATCCACGCGCAGGTACACAGTAAATCCAATATGGCGTTTTTTGATCTCACTACAGAATTCTCTTGCATCATCAATTTTTGCAACAAACAGTTCATCCGAAATATAAAGATTATGGATATCAAATTTCTCTATCAGATAGTCGATCTCTTTAAAAACGCTCTTCAGGCTTCGCCTGCGGTATTTGGTGCCAAGCGGGTGAAAGCAAAATGTACAGTTAAATGGACACGAGCGGCCCAGCGACACCGCACCAAATCTATCTTCAATATGCGAAAATACGTCTGTCGGCTTCCTTTTGAGCATTTCTTCATACTCAAATCCCTCATAATCCGGATAGGGCAAGCTGTCCAGATCCATAATCTCAGCTCGAGGAGCTGTAACAGTCCAACTGCCATTTTCTTTGAAAATCAACCCGTCAACAGAATGAAGGTCCCGTAGCCCTTCTAAAGCCTCGGCCAATTCACAGATTGTAATCTCGCCTTCACCAATCATGCCGATATCCGCTACTCCCAAAGCCTCCATAGCTGGAACAGGGGAAGATGTTATAATTCCACCACCTACGCAGAGGCGCATACTGGGGCGCGCTGCTTTTGCGGCGTCCAAAATCTTCTTTAGCTGCCAGTACTGTCCTGTTAATCCACCTGTCGCAAAAACATCAATATCATTTTCATAGACTAACTTTCGGATTTGCTCCTCAATAGTACCAGCTTTATAGTTCAAATTATAGGTAATAACTTCCCGGCCAGATGCCTTCAATGCCGCTGAAACATATGCTATTCCAATGGGGAATTGATAGGACAACTCATCAACTTCCGCAAGTTTTGGCATTGCGATGCAGTACCTCAACGCTGATCCCTCCGTTTAAAATCTGTCAGAACGTCCTGAAGTGGTGTTCGGTCGCCTGTCCAGCGGGCTCTTTTTTGCGTTTATAACGGCTCCCTCGCTTATCAGTTTTGAAAATCAAACGTAGCAATACAGCGTTGTCTCCTCATCCGCAAGACTATGATGTCGAACCGTAAAGTGATATTCTGGAACCAATTTCTTCAAATAAAGCGGAATTCGGAAGAAGTCGTAAACGCTGTGATAAATGGAGATTGCTAGTTTCGGTTTACACCGTTGAATCGTCTCTTTCGCTCCATGGATCATATCCCACTCGTAAGATTCAATATCCGCTTTTATCAGCGCGATAGTTGGATTGCCCTTCTCCTTCAAGTATTCATCTATGCTGACAACTTTGACATTTCCGGCTGCGTCTAAATTGTGGGTTATTTGGGTTCCGATGTACTGGTCGCCAGCAACAAATGATAAAGTCGCGCTTTTTATGCCTACCCCTGCGTTCTCACAAATAATTGTTTCCGGCTCTAACGCCCAAATGTCACGCAAAAAAGAAACCCGTTTCCGCAGGGCTGCATAGTTCCGGGCATTTGGCTCAAAAGCGTATATCACCGGCACAGTACCGAAAGAATGCTTGACCATTTCTTCAACAGTGTCTCCCACAAACGCACCGCAGTCTATAAATCCTCCTCTGGGGTGAAGGAGGTAATCAAACTTCGGAATAGCGAAGGATGGATTGCCGCAGAAGTATTTTTCGGCCTCTGAGTTATCGCCGCTGACCCGGCAGAGCAGAATTCCAGCATATATCTGTTTGGCATCGTCATCCAGAATATCAAAAACACGTTCAAATTCGGCCCAATGCTTTTGCACGATGTAAGCGTCTAAACTGCAGTGGCGAATTTCCATTTGGCCCAGTTGTTGATGGATACTGCTGTAATATTTGGCACTGCTGATTAGAACAAAAGCCTTGGGGTAATCTAAAAGCTGCGCGGGAGAAATGCAAGGCAGACCTTCAATCATGGTTCCTGCTTTATTCTTGTCGTTATCGCAGAAGGCAGTAACCTTATGCTCCGTTTGCAAGGCCGAAAGAGACATTACTCCCAGTCCTCCCGCACCAAACAGGATCACTGTATCGTTCTCTTCCGGTGTGGTTATTTGTTCTGTAACTGTGCGGACCATTTCAAAAGTCTGTGCTGCATTCATAAATCAGTCTTCCTTTTCAAACAATTTATTTGTTCCGTCCATTGGGTGAGCCGGTGGTTTTCCGGAAAATGGGTATGATAATGAGCGGGTGAGCCCTTCGTCTTTTCACGGAAAATCAGGCCCGCGTCCTGAACACGGCCTTCCTCAAAGCACTGCCTGTCAGCATCCACGGCGGACAAAAACCAGTCCGCCGGTTCACCCGTAAAAAATTCGCCAAAATGGTGCAGATGCTTTTCCCCCGCATCCGCCCGCCGGCAGGCGGCGAGAAATCTCCGTCGGTTTTCTTCGATTTCATAACGCTTCATAATATCTGCCCGGGCGTGTGCGCCTATAAGCGACGCCTTCTCCGGATTTTCCCGCAGATACCGGACAGCGTTCCCATACTCCTCCGGGGAGTGGACCAACAGCCCGGTCTCTCCGTTTCGAATAATATGGCGCTCCACGCACTGATCCAGGGCCACCACAGGCAGCCCCGCGGCCATGGCCTCCAGCAGTGCGTTTTCAGTGGCGCCAAAGTGCTGTGGATTCAACAGATAGCTGAACACGTCCATCTGTGCCAGTGCGGGCTCCACATTGGGAAGCTGTCCGCAGAACTGGAGCTGTCCTGCCATCCCCCGCCTTTCTGCGGCGGACAGAAGCTCCTCCTTTGTGGAAGGCGCACCCACCAACATAAACCGCGCATCAGACATGCCTGCCACTCCATAAAAGTCCACAAGCGCCGGATGCAGCTTACAGAAACCGAGTGTTCCCACATATCCGATGGTATACCGTTCATGCGGTCTCCTCTTAATCCGGGTAAAGCGGCTGAGGTCGTTTAGGCCATAGACAACACCACAGTGTCTTTGAAGATATTCCGTCCCCAGCGCCTGGACCTGTGGGAGCTCCAGACTAAACGGCGTGGCGAAAATGCACTGATCAAAGCTCCGCAGAAGACCGGCGGAAATTGCGGGAAAGTAATTTCCGGAAACGTGACACCAGAGTATGCTGCGAATTGGAACGGCCGGGAAGTCGTGAAGGAATTTTGTGAGTGCGGGGTGATGATGCCAGCTGAATACAACCGCATCTGCCCACTCCAGCTCTCGCTCTATGCAGGGATTTTCTGTTCCCTGTATGATTTGGAACCCGGCGGATTGTACCTTGTCCAGAGTTGTTTGATCCTGAGGCGGCTCCAGCAGAAGGACTCTCTGCTCCTGCCCGCATGCTCCAAGCCCGGCATAAGCCGAACCGATCCCGCCGCCCATATGTGCGGCAATATGCAGTATCCTCATCCTATTTCTCCTGCGGGCTCCGCTTCCTGACAACAAACAAAAACTCTCGGCACTGCATCTGCGCCAAGGCAGCGGAGCGCTGCTCACCTGGCAGGCCGACAGGGTAAAGCGACGCCAGAAGCGCCTGACTCTCTTGGTCCAGCCCCTCCCCGATCCGCAGCTCACACTGAATCTCGCCCCACTCCTGTAAGGCAAGGCGGAATCGTCCCACCGGGATGTTCAGGGAGAAATCCGGGTCATACACATCCGTTTGGCCCAGCAGGTGCAGATACTCCTTGAAGGAATAGGCATTTGCCAGCTTACAGATCAGATACCCGCCATTTTTGCAGAGTGAAAACAGGTCGCGCAGCATTTTCGACGGCTCGTGATACCGATTAATCGGACGGTCCGCAACAATATAGTCAAACCGCTCTCTGGGGAAGGAGTCAGCCAGAAATTCCTCTCTGTCACAGACGACCGATCCCTTGCAAATCGTTTTCAGGTCCAGCCAATACTTGGGGTCCTGTGTAAAGGCGGACAGATTTGCTTCAAACAGCCCAAACTTATGCAGCCAGTTTTTAACATCCAGAATGGGGGTCCCGCACCGGGTATCTACCCCCAAAAGCTGGAGGCAGCCAGTGCTGGAAGGTGCCGGGAAGCGGGAAAAATATGGGATATAATAGTTGTTCACATCCTCCCAAGCATCGACTCCGAAGTATTTTTCCCGGAAATTTTCCCCGCCGATGTCCAGGGATTTTTGAAATTCTGCGGGGTCTTTTCCCTCGCCATGTCTCAGGTCGTGGTCATGACAGACCCAGGTATCCCCGGCCAATATGGTCCGGTATCCCATGCGGCGGATACGGAAGGTAATATCGTCATCCGCAAAATCGTGAAAGAAACCGGCGTCACCAATAGGCCAGCCAATCGCCATGAGCGCCTCTTTCCGATATAAGGTGCCCAATGTAATCAGCCGATGCCGGTCCTCCCATTTTTTCGGATCACTGCGGTTAAACTGAGCGGCTTTTCTCTGCATTTCGGCATAATTTGTGTAAAATAATTCTACATTCTGCAGGTTCGAGGTGTTTGAGCACACAGGATTGACCATCCCGATTCTCTCGTCCGACTTCATGCAGATCAAGAGGTTTTTCAGCCAATTTGAGGTGACAATCAGGTCGCATGGAAGGATGCAAATAAAACGGCCCAGCGTGTTCAGATTCAGAGTTGAACTGGGATATGAGACGCCCAGATTCTTTGTAAAGCGAATGATTTGTTTTCTATCGTGGTCCACAGAGCGAAAGAACTCTGTAATGTCCCTCTTTGAACCGTTATCCAAAAAAATAAGCTCATAATTGATTCCCGTTGTGTACTTCAAAACGCTTTCCACGCACCGCTGCGTTTTTTCCAGCCGGTTATATGCCTGGATAATGATAGAAACCTCGACCCCATTGGCGGCCGACTGCATAGATGCCACAGCGGCGCGGTTAGAAAACAGGTTCGTACCGACTGTTGGTATTTCCATCTGTTCAGTATCAATCTCTCTAAAGTGTTCCATGATTTTCTCCTAAAGCGACTCTTTAAAGTATTCCAGAGCCTGCTGCTTCATGTAATTGGTCACATCTTCACCGTTTCCCCACGCCTTTGTCCAAGCTACCGTCTCCCGAACAGCCCGTTCCACACTCCAGCGTGGGTGCCACCCTAAAGCTGTTCCGATTTTTGAGCAATCCAGCTTCAGCATCGCATCCTCATGGGGCCCGTTGTCACCGATATGCTCCCAGTGCGCGCCCTCGCCCCAGGCCTGACAGAACAGGTCTGCCAGTTCGCCGGTGGTCAGGCAGCCGCTGCTCTCCGGCCCCACATTGTAGCTGCCCGAAAGGGCGGTATTCTCATATTGCTTTTGAACAATAAGCAGGTATGCGGACAGCGGCTCTAAAACGTGCTGGTAGGGCCGGACAGAATATGGGTTGCGCAGCTGAAGCGGCTGTCCGGCTCGCACGGCCCGGACACAGTCTGGGATGATACGGTCGGCCGCGAAATCCCCGCCGCCAATCACATTTCCGGCGCGGGCAGTGCTGACCGCAACCGCTCCGTCTGAAAAGAAGCTGTTTCGATAGCTGTCTGTCACCAGCTCGGAGCAGGATTTGGAGTTGGCGTAGGGGTCAAATCCGTTCAGCCGGTCCGTCTCTCGATAGCCCCAGGGCCACTGGTGGTTTTCATAGACCTTGTCTGTTGTCACATTGAGGAAGCTCCTCACACAACCGGAGCGCCGCACGCACTCCAGAATGTGGACGGTTCCCATCACATTGGAGGCATAGGTCTCCACTGGGTCCCGGTAGCTCTCGCGGACGATGGGCTGCGCCGCTAAATGCAGCACAATTTCCGGCTGCGCGGCTTTAAAGGTACGCCACAGAGCTTCCAGATCTCGGACATCGCCATGGACGGAGGTTATGCTCTCCTCCAGCCCGATGATTCCGCACAAGCTCAGCTCCTCCGGAGGCAGGGCATAGCCTGTCAACTCCGCGCCGGCCATTTGCAAAATTGTACAGAGCCAGGTGCCCTTGAAGCCTGTGTGTCCTGTGACAAAAACTCTCTTGTTCTTATAAAAATCCAGCATATTTTTTACCATACCCGCCAAGGGGCATTTCCTTTTTTCCAGCGGTCCTCCAGCCAGGCTTTGTCCCGCTGGGTATCCATGCACTGCCAGAAGCCGCCGTGCTTATAGATGCCCAGTTTCCCCTCTTTTGCCAGGGTCTCCAGAGGCTCCCGTTCCAAAACGCAGTCCTCCTCAGCGCTGAGACGGCCGAACAGCTCCGGCTCTGCGGCCATAAACCCGCCGTTAATCCAGCCGCCGTCCTCCTTGGCTTTTTCCCGGAAACCGATCACAGTTTGATCCTCCAGGTCCAGCACACCGAAGCGCCCTCCCGGCTGGATGCCTGTCAGCGTCACCGTCTTGCCGGAGGACCGATGCTGCTCCAGCAGAGCCTTCAGGTCCACATTGCCCACACCATCGCCGTAGGTCAGCATAAAGGGCTCGTCTCCAATGTATTTCTGCACCCGCTTGATCCGCCCGCCGGTCTGGGTGTTCAGCCCGGTGTCCACTAACGTCACCCGCCAGGGCTCAGCGATATTTTGATGAATCGTCATCCGGTTCTCCGCTGAAAAGTCGAACGTCACATCGGAGCGGTAGAGATAGTAATCCGCGAAATACTCCTTGATGACATGGCCCTTGTAGCCGCAGCAGATGATGAAATCGTCAAAGCCGAAGGCGGAATAGTATTTCATAATATGCCACAGGATGGGCTGTTCTCCGATGGTAATCATGGGCTTTGGCTTGAGGTGGCTCTCCTCACTGATTCGGGTGCCCAGCCCGCCGGCCAGAATGACAACTTTCACGACGGCAGACCTCCTCCGTCTATGCCCTCAATGAGATAGGCCACCTTCTGATAAGCCGGACTGGCCTTCAGGGCTGTCACGGCGGGGTCACCGGGGTCACAGGCCGCCAGCAGAGCCCGCACCTGCTCCGCCAGGGCCAGCAGCTCCGGCGGGGCCTGGAGGCGCTGGGCGCGCTCCAGCTGCTCCAGCAGGAACGCCGCCATGGGCTTCATACTGGGACAGGAGACCAGTCCCGCCCGGATCAGACGGATATACTCCGGGCTTTTTTCAGCCTCCTGGGTTTGAAACGCCTGGGCGATATACCAGCCAAATCGATGCAGGGGCGGCAGGACATCTATGTTCTCCTCACACAGCAGCGCCTCGCTGTAGTACCGGGGCAGCACAGCGCCCTCTATCCCGGCGAAGGCGCGGCACAGATCCATGCCCCGGTTGTCCTGCTTCCAGTCGAAGGACTGCACCGCAGCCAGGGCCAGCTCCCGGGCCCAGACAAGTCCCTGCCAGTCCTCCGGGAGATGCTCCGCCAATCGGATCACCCGTTCCTCCAGCAGTCCCTCCTGGGCCATGCGGCCAGCCAGGACGTCCATCTCCTCCAGGGCCAGGGGCTTATCCGCCAGCGGAAAGACAACCCCCGCTGACAGGGCGTGCTCCAGCGCGGCGGCGGGCAGATACTCCCAGTGCTCCACTGCCCGAAGCAGGGCGTTCAGTTCGCCGGTGTCATGGCTCTCCAGAATGGCGGCGGCAGTGCCCAGCTCATACCGCCCCGACAGGGGCAGGAACACCGTGTAAGCCGAACGGATTCCCTTCGTCCAAAGCTCCTGATCCCGGTACTCCCTGGAAAACAGCTTCATCCCGTTGGACAGCAGGACAGACTGCTTCTTCCGCGCGATTTTTGTCTGATCCTCGCTGATTCCCTTCCAGAGAGCTTCCATCACGGGGGCGGTGTCCAGGGTGCTGTTTCTGTGCAGCTCAAAGAGGGTCAAACAGGCCCCTAACACATGACGCTCGCTCATCCGGGTGCAGTCCAGGGCGGACAGCTGAGCCAGAGTCTCCTCCCAGCGGCCCAGGGCCAGACAGGCCTCCATCATGACAATCCGCATGTTCTGCTCATGGAGCGGGTTGGTCCGGGTGAGGGCGGCTACCATCAGCTCCTCCTTGACGCCGCCCGCCCGATAGTCCTCCAGCCCCTGAAAATACCGCTCGCACCGCTGGACACACAGCTGGGCGTCCTTTCCCCGGCAGCGGAACGCGTCGCAGTAGGCGATATCAATCCGGGTAAACAGAGAGTCGGGAAACTGCTCCCGGGCCCAGCTGATCCAGTCCTCTGTCTCGGGAAAGCCGCTGTCAACAGCCTTCTCCACGGCGTAGCTCATAATGGGAGGGCCGTAACTCTGCCAGCCCTTTTTCTTTGCCTGCACCAGCGCCACAGCCTGACGAACCCAGGCGCCGTACTCCTCCTCCTCCCGGCCGCTCTCCAAAAGCTGGAGCCAGCGGCGTGGCTCCTCCGGGGCATGCTCCAGCTCCCTCCGCAGCAGCTCCAGGTTCCGGCGGCGCTTTTTCGCGCCCTCCGGGCTGTTCAGCCCCACATAGCCGTCGTGGTGCAGAATGGTCCGGGTCAGGCTCTGCCCCTGGACGGAGCGACCCTCCGGGAAATTCAGCCGCTCATGGATCGCGCCCTCAAACCGCCTGCCGGTGGACATGCGCAGCAGGCGGACTACATAGACATCCAGGTAAATGCCTCTCATATCGCTGGTCTTGTAGTTGCGCACTACTATGGAACAGGCATCGTACTCTTTCCTCTTATTGCCTTTCAGAAGCTCCAGCAATTCCGCAATATTCTCATCCAGGTATTCGTCTGTGTCCACAGATAAGTACCATTCCCCGGAACAGCGGTCCATCACCGCGTTCCGGGCGGCGGAGAAATCGTTCACCCAGGGGAAATCGAAGAGAATGTCGGCGTACCGCTCCGCCACCGCCCGGCTGCCGTCCGCCGATCCGGTGTCCGCCATGACCAGCTGGCAGGGAATGGCCTCCCGCAGGGGCTGGAGGGCGGTCAGGCAGCGCTCGATGGAGCGGATATCGTCCCGGAAGATGATTCCGATGGACAGAACAGGTTTTTGCTCTTTCACAATGCTCTCTCCTTTTTCGGGCGGATGATATCCGCCCCTACAGAATGCTCTGACTGTAGGGGTGCATATCATGCGCCCGCTCTTTGAAAAAAGGGGGCCAGGCACAGGCCCGGCCCCCTGGAGTATTTCTGCGCGTTTAAGCTATTCTTAGCCCAGCAGCTGGAGAACGCCCTGAGGCACCTGGTTGGCCTGGGCCTCGGCGTCACAAGCTTTGTATCGCTCGCTTCCGGCCTTGGCCGAAAGCGAGCTCACTCCGCTGTTCCGCCTCTCCCAGCGCGACCCGCTTACGCTGGGCTCGCGCTGGGTTCCCGGACGGCCATGCCGTCCCAGGCGGGCGGGCTTATGCCGCGTTTAAGCTATTCTTAGCCCAGCAGCTGGAGAACGCCCTGAGGCACCTGGTTGGCCTGGGCCAGCATGGCCTGGGCGGACTGAACCAGGATGTTGTTCTTCACATAGCTCATCATTTCCTCGGCCACGTCGGTGTCGCGGATGGTGGACTCGGCGTCCTGAATGTTCTCGGCCATCACGGACAGGTTGTTGGCGGTATGCTCCAGACGGTTCTGGTAAGCGCCCAGGTCGCCGCGGACGGAGGAGACGTTGTTGATGGCGTCCTTGATGGTCTGGATCGCCTCGGCGGCGTCCTCGCGGGTGGCGATGCTCAGGTTAGCAATGCCCAGAGCCTTGGTGTGCATGTCGCCCACGTTGACCCGCAGCTGGTTGTAGCTGTCGGAGGTGTCGCCGATCTGGAGGGTCAGACCGCCGCTGCCGGTCTTGGAGCTGCCAGCCTTCAGGGACAGGACAACATTGGCGGTAGCGCCAGTGGCAGCAGGATCCGCTTCAAAGGAATTGACACCATTCGTAGTGGTATACTTGCCCAGCTCAGAGGTCAGGCCGGTCTCGGTGGAAATCTTGTGGGCGGCGTCAGCCAGGTCGTCGGCAGTGGCGCCGGTTGCAGTCCACTCGCCTCCGCTCATATCCAGGAAGTGGTCGATGCCGGCGGCCTTCAGCTCGGCCTTCATGGTGTCGTCCAGCTTGGTGCGGTCCACGATGGCGAACTTCTTGCCGTTGATGGTGAGGGTGGCCTTATCCAGCTTGTTTGTGCCGTCAGTGTCAAGGTCGGCATCCTTTACAGAGGAGCCCTGATAAATTTTCAGACTCGTCAGGTCGATGGTTTGATAGGCGTCCTGACCATTGACAGTCTTCTTGATGTCATTGGCAACAGGCGTAAACACGCCGGCGTCGTTGGTGTTGCCGACGCTGATGGCCTTTACCTGCATGGAGCTGGCACCGGCGGTCTTGGCCTCAAAGACGAGGGTGTTGTTGCTGTTGGAAACGGTGAAGTTATCCTTGATGGTGGAATCCTTCTTCAGAGCGTTCATCACAGCGTCGGCAACGCTGGCGGGAGCGCCGAGCTCCACCTCATTACCCTCGGCATCCGTCCAGCTGGTGCCGTTGTTCTTGAACTCCACGGTGACCTCCTTGGTGGCCTTGCCCTCAGCGTCGGTCAGGCTGACGGTAAAGCTCCAGGTATCGCCGTTGGTGGTAGCGGCCGCAGTAAAGACGTTGCTCATCTCATACTTGGACTTAGTGGCATCGATATCAATCACATCCACGCCCTCGATCTTGCCCACGGAGGTGGCAGCGGTGGAACTGGTGCCGGCCAGGGAGCCGTCCAGCAGCTTGATGCCGTTGAAGTTGGCGGAATCAGCGATACGGTTGATTTCCTCCTTCAGCTGGTTGACCTCCTTCTGGAGGGCCTCACGGTCGACCTCGTCCTGATAGGTGCCGTTGGCGGACTGAGTGGCCAGGTAGTCCATGCGGTTGAGCATGTCCTGGATCTCCTGCATGGCGCCCTCAGCGGTCTTGACCAGGGAGATGCCGTCCTTGACGTTCTTGGAGGCGGCGTTCAGACCAGTGATCTGGGCGCGCATCTTCTCGGAAATAGCCAGACCGGCGGCGTCGTCACCGGCGCGGTTGATCTTGTAGCCGGAGGACAGCTTTTCCAGGTTCTTGGACAGGGCGGAGGCGTTGTTGTTGTAGTTGCGGTAGGCATTCATAGCCATAATATTGTGCTGAATACGCATGAGTTTGTGCTCCTTTCTAAATTAGTGTGCCCGCGGCTTCCTTACCGTGCGGCACAGGTCTGTGTTGCGCCGTTTTCCGGTATCCGGCCGGACTGCCGGATCGCGGCGCTGTACTATATTTCAACCGGTAGCGACCCGGATGAAACCGAAACGCTTCAAGTGTTGTCCCTGCGGACAAGCTCTATACAGCCTAGCTGCGGTCTATAGCCGTTTCAATATCATATATCGGCAGACATTTTTAATACTTTAGCCTTAGAATACAAAAATTTTGAATGCTGCAAACTGTTTGAGCAGCACCGTCTTTCTGTTCCACAGTAAAACGGACAGCTCAAAAACAATTTAAAGAAAGAGCTGGAAATCAAATTCTTCTCCCATCATCTTCAAGAAATCGTTAGGCCTTGTTTGAAAAATAAATGTTGAACATAGGACACATATATCCCTCCCGATTTCTTTTCTTGGTATCTCTGGCTATTTGCGCAAAAATTCCTGATTCACAATATGCGCCGGTTTTTTCCCTGCCGCGAAGTCCTGAATATCCCGGACCAGCATGGGCATGATCACGTCGCCGATATCCGCCGTCCCGCCGCCGATGTGGGGGGTGACGATGATATTGGACTCGGTGAGCAGCGGGTCGCCGGCGGGGAGGGGCTCCCGCTCCACGCCGTCCAGCCCGGCCCCGGCCAGCTTGCCGGAGCGCACTGCCCGGACCAGAGCCTCGTCGTCCACCAGACCGCCCCCCAGCAGAGGATCATCCTCAGATTGGGGTTGCGCGCGATCACTTCCCTGGGCACCTTAAAGATCCGCAGGATCATAATTTCCGCGTCGGTCATGGCGTCGTAGGCCTCTTGGGTATCCACCACTGTCAGGGTGAACTGCTCCTCGGGCAGCATAGCCCGGAGCTTCTCAAAGGTCCCGGCGGGGTACTGGCCCGCCAGCACAACGTTTACCATCAGAGCTTCCTCCTTTACTTCAAAGCGGCGGCGGTTTTGGCAATCAGCTCGTCGGACGGAGCCTTCTGATCCACGGCGGACACCTCGACGATCAGGCGGTAGAGGTTCACTTGATGCTCCTGGGCGGCGGCCCTGAATTTCTTCAAAAAGCTGGAGTGGCATCCGGACAGGCCCAGATTGTTGTGGCAAAATTGAAGGTCCGGCCTTAAAGGCTGGCCCTCCAACATGAGATGATTCATAATATTTGCGGGTTTAAACTGCCGTTATTGAATAGACATTCGAATCTTGACCCCCTGATTTCTGGAATTAGAATACAGGGAATACAATTGACATCCAGAGAACTGTAACTACTATACAAAGAAGGAATGGGAGCGGGATAAGCACGCATTGAAAAGCATTCTGATGGATTTTTGTTAAATATACTTCGCATAATTGCTTTGGAAATTCCATTGTGTAAGCAGTAATCCAGAAAGGTATTCAAGATATAGCACAGCCCTACCTGCCCGCCGTAGTGGAGCAGTCTGGCTCGGGTTACATCCAGGGACATGAGCAGCTGTGACTGGAAACCGGCATCCAGCAGCGCACGGACAATTTCAATTTCGCAGGCATTGCTGTGATACTTCTCCCGGGCTACAGTGTCGTATTCCATTGTAATTCCCCGCTGGCAGAGGGCTATATGGACAGAGAGGTCCGGGACGGTGCGGTCCATATGGCAGAAAATCACGCGGTGCAGATCAACGTCCAACTTTTCCAGAAAATCGGCCAGCTCTGTCACGTTGGAGCCGGCCTCCGTGTGGACCATAAGGGGAGCTCCGGTAGCCTTCTGAGCCTGTGCTACCGCGGAGAACAGGCGCTGATAGCGCGGGGTCAGCCCCTCCCGGTCCAGTGCGGTTTTGATCTGTCCGGCTTGAATACTGGTCTGCTGGTCAGGCTCCTGATCGTCGCAGGGCGCGAACATCCCGCCCGTCAGCTCCTGAACATATAATTCCGCAAGCTGCTCTTCCTTCCAGCGAAAGATCCAATGATTTTCCGGGTAGAAGATCAGCTTATGAAAACCAGTTGACGCAATGATATTTACTCTGCTCTGGCGGGAAATCGTCTGCAAAAATTCCGGGTCCCGCCCGCAGCCGACAGGCTGGGCATCCACAACGGCCCGCCCGCCGGCGTGGTAGTAGTCGGTCAATTCCTGACTGCTGGCTTGGAGATCATCAATCCGCAGGGCCGGATTGCACCGGGCGGACTGCCCCTCCAGTATGCAAAGGTGCTCATGGCTTTGGCAGAATCCTAAATCTTTAGCATCTATCGGTCCGGTGACCGTCTGTATTTTTTTCATATTCCACCTCTTGAAAAAGCCCCGGCCACCCTGATGGAGATGGCCGGGGGCTTCGATTTTAGCGATAGATCTCAACTGTAAATTTTGTCATATCCCCTCGGTAGCGTGCGATAGAATACTCCACAGGTTGAGCAGAACCTGCTTCGTAAGATATGGTGCGTACAAGAGAGAGCGCTTTGTTAGGTGCGATGTTAAGTAGCGCGGCCTCATTTTTTCGAGCATTAACTGCCTCGATTTCGCGCTGTGCACGGTCTACCCTTACATGGTAGGTTTCTTCCAACACCTGGTATAGGGAATGGATGGTAAAGTTGATATCCAATAGGCCGGGAAACCGATCATAAGACAGGTAGGTGTCCAGATAAACTGTATTCACATCGTCAGCCGACCGCAGCCGGCTGAGGTGAATCAGCGGCACATCGAAGGGCAGGTTCAGCTTCTCGTTAAATTCCGGCGTCCCCGGCAGCTGTTCCAGAGCCAGCACAACAGTTTTCGGGACCTTTCCCTTGTCCAGCATCTCCTGGTTGAAGCTCTCCAGCTTGCTGAGGAATTGATCCTTCACCTTGGGGGCGGCCACAAAGGTGCCTTTTGCCTTATAGCGGATCAAAAATCCTTCCTCCACCAGCTCCCGAAAGGCCTGACGGATGGTGGGGCGGCTTACCTGAAGCACGTCACACAGGTCGTTTTCCGGCGGCAGCATATCCCCGGGCAGAAGCTTACCCTGCTCGATCAGCTCCAATATCTGCTTTTTCAGCTGATAGTAGAGAGGAATTGGAATATTTCGATCCAATACAATGCGGCTTAACCCACAGTCCATAATATCGTTCCCCGATCTTTGGATTCACCCCACAGGCGAACGAGCTGCCATTGCCGCATACAGCGGTTTCAAACAGTCATATGCCCTTCGGAAGTGGCGATAAGTACAATGATAGAGCTGCGACAATTCCGGATTTGGTTGAATGACCCGCTGTGTCTGAGTAAATGTCTCCGCTGCCGTGAAATCGGGATAGGCGCCAATGCCAACTCCGCCGCAGATTGCGGCCCCCATTGAGGTAGCTTCTTCCAGATAGCCGGGCACATAGAGGGGCTTTTGCCAGATATCGGCCAGGATCTGGAGCCAGAGCGCCCCCTTTGTCCCGCCGCCGATCATTGTAACTGCCTCTATTGTATCGTAATTTTCCAAAATGTCCAGAATGTTTTTTAAATTATAGCCGACCCCCTCTAATACGGCCCGGGTCATATCCCCCTTTGTTGTGGAAATTCCCATTCCGATGAAGGCGCCCTTGGCGTTGTGGTCCCACAGCGGGGATCGCTCCCCCAGCAGATAGGGCAGGAACAGGACCCCGTTGGCCCCAGGTGCGGAGTTGGCTGCCCCCTGATTGAGCAGCTCATAGGCGCTGACGCCCTGCTCCCTGGCGGCGGCCATCTCCTCGCCGCCCAGGGTGTTCCGGAACCAGGCGTAGGAATACCCTGCCGCCTGCATGGTGCCGCAGGGGGTATAGAGGTTTTCATCCAGATGGATCCAGTTGAAGGTGCGCATCTCCGGGTCGAAGTAGGGGTGCTCCGCCGCCATAGAGATCCAGGAGGAGGAGCCAACCACATTGTAGGCCTTCCCGGGGCGGACCACCCCCGCACCCACACAGGCGCATGACCCGTCGCCGCCGCCCAGGACAACGGGAGTTCCCTCCAGCAGGCCGCACTCCTGCGCGGCCCGGCTGGTGACGCCGCCCACCACATAGGTGGAGGGGTGGAGCTCGGGCAGCAGGTCCGGACGGATATCAAATGCCTCCAGCAGCTCCTGAGACCACTTTTTCCCCTCCAGGTCCAGCAGGTTGGTCCCGGAGGCGTCCGAGTAGTCGGTGACAAACTGCCCGGTCAGCTTAAACACGAGATAGTCCTTGGCGTGAAGCATTTTGTATGCCCGCCGGTACAGCTCGGGCTGGTTGTCCTTGACCCACAGCAGCTTAGCGGCAGAGTAGGAGGCGCTGAGCCGGTGGCCGGTGATTTGGTAGCCCTGCTCCATATCCACCCGCTCCAGCATGTGCTTCTCCTGCTCCGCGCTGCGGGTATCCGCCCAGATCAGCATGTTGCGCAGGGGCTCACCGGCTTCATCCACCAGCAGACAGCCCATCATCTGGGCGCTGAAGCTGATGCAGGCGATCTGACCCGGCTCGGTCCCGGTCTGTTCAAGCAGCGCCCTGGTGGAGGTGCATACCGCCTGCCACCAGTCCTTCGCGTCCTGCTCTACCCAGCCGTCATGGGGGTAATAGGTCGGATACTCCGCCACCATGCTCCCGGCCAGCTTACCGTCCAGGCCGTAGAGGGTGGCCTTGTTTCCGCTGGTGCCCACATCATGGGCCAAAATATACTGCGCCATGATCTGACAGCTCCTTTCTGTTATGCCCGGTGGTCCTGGACGATCTTCTGCGACTGGAGGCACACCTGGGTGATCGCCTCCCAGTTTTCCGTCTGGATCGCCTTCTTCTCGCACAGCCAGCCGCCACCGATGGCAAAGACCGCCGGGGTGACAAACTGGTCCAGATTTTCCAGGCCGACGCCGCCGGTGGGGACAAACTGCATGTCCTGGAAGGGGCCGGCAAGGGCCTTGATGGCCTTTATGCCGCCGTAGACGCTGGCCGGGAAGAACTTCACCACCCGCAGCCCCGCGTTTCGGGCGGCGGTGATCTCCGTGGGGGTCACGCATCCGGGCAGGACGTCGACCTTGTGGTCCTGGCACCAGGAGACAATTTCCGGGTCGCAGCCCGGAGAGACGACGAATTTTGCTCCCCGGCCCACAGCCGATCTGCACTGCTCCAGAGAGAGAACCGTCCCCGCCCCTACCAGTATGTCGGGGCAGCTCTTGGCCACATTTTCAATGGCGTCCAGCCCGGCGCCAGTGCGCAGGGTGATCTCCATCACATCTACGCCGCCCCGCAGCAGAGCCTTGGCGGTGTCAACCGCCTTCCTCGCGTCCTCCATCACCACCACAGGGACCAGATAGGTTTTGTGGACCCGTTCCACCACAGTCATAACGCTCTCCTCCTTATTTTTTCCACTTGGGATTGTCAATGATCTTCGGTCTGCCATCTTCACCTTCCACGATCAGCTTGCGGTAGCCCTTGGTTTCAATGGTCCCGTAGTCGTGGCCGGCGTCGCCCCGGAAAGCAAAGAATGTGATTAAAGGGGTGTCGCCGGTGTTGACACTGCGATGGGCATATCTCTTGGGTACATAAACCGCCTTCCCCGGCTCCAGCTGATGGGCGACCACGTCCCCCTCCGGACTTTCGGTGAGCATATATCCCTGGCCGGAGAGGGTATAGTACACCTCGCCGGTGTCCAGAATGGTGTGGAAATGTCCCTTGGTCATGAAATATTCCTTCCCCACCTTACCCGGGTAGCAGATGGAGGTGCCGAAGGCTAAGTCACCGGGGTGCTCCGGGGTGCCCAGCTCGTAAAACTCATAGACAAGGGGATCACCGCCCTCCACAAGGGCACGGGCGGCCTCTCCATCGGCATACATATCCTGCATCTGAGAGAGCCTGCGCTTTGTGGATTCCGCACCCTTGGACAGGCCGTCCAGGGCAGAAAAATCCAGTGTAAAGCCTCTCTGCCAGTCAAATTTGTTCTGCGGCATAAATTTTCCTCCTCACGCCTGTTTGGCAATTTCGCTTAACCGCTCCAGGTCCGTTTTGTCCAGCTGAATATGGAAGACCTCCTCGATCACCTGGGTCCAGCCGTGGATGAAGTAGGTCCAGCCGTCCTCCACATGGAGCCGCTTCTCTGCGGCCTGGGCCTCGGCCTGTTCCTTAAACAGCAGATTGCCCCGGTAGTTGATTTCCCAGACCAGGCTGTCCTCGGGGTAACAGACAGCGTCTGTGGTGGGGGAGCCAGGGGCATCCTTTCCCAGGCCGGTGGCGTTGATGACCAGAGAGTGGGGCGGCAGGGCGGACACCAGCGCGTCGTTGTCCGCCGGCGTGGGCGACAGCAGGTAACGCAGCTCCGTCTGTCCGCCACACCCGGCCAGCACCTCCTTCGCCGAGTCAAGCCGGGGCTGGCTCCGGTTGGCGATGGTGATGCGGCGGGGGATATTGCCTGTAAATTTTTCCTGGGTAAAGTACATGGTCATAGCCAGGCTGCTTCCGCCGGCTCCCATAATCAGCACCTCGCCGCCGTGGTCCTTCCAGAAGCTTTGGGGAACAAATGCCTCCAGAGCCAGTCCGCTGGAGATGGGGTCCTTGGCGTGGGCGCAGAATTTTTCGTCTGCCTTGGACAGGGAGGAGACCTCCTCCAGCTGTTGGGCAAATGGGTCAATATAGTCAAACATATCCTTGCAGGCGTGGAACAGGTCCAGCTTATGAGTGGTGACCAATGCACCCAGGGAAAGCGGGTCATTTTTCAAAAACCCGGTTACCTGGCGATACATCTCAGCCGGGGCATGGAGGGGAAGGTCGATCCCCTTCATAACCGCATCCAGTCCCAGTGCCTCCGCCCACCTGGGGAACACGCGCATAATGGAGGACTGGCCGGTGGTCACGCCGATGAAATAAAAGGTAGGGGCCTTTGCGGGTTCTAAGGTAAACATCACTGCATTCCTCGCAATTCTCAATCAATTTTATATGACATAGTGGAGAGTAAGGCTTATTGTCATAACATTTGTTGCTATAAAATCAGCCGACCTTGAGGGCGTGGGGGCAGGGCTCTCCCTTCAGGACCTGAATCAGGTTCTCAACGCTCATTTTCGCCATAGCCGCCGTGGCCTCACGGGTGTGGGAGCCCGTGTGAGGGGTGCAGATCACATTGTCCAGCTCAAACAAGGGAGAGGCAGTGGGGGGCTCCTGCTCGTATGCGTCCAGGCCCAGGCCGCCCAGGTGACCGGATTTCAGCAGCTCATAGGCCGCAGCTTCGTCAATCAGGCCGCCCCGGGCGCTGTTGATCAGGATAGTCCCCGGCTTCATCCGCTCCATGACCTCGCGGCTGATGATGTGGCGGGTCTCGTCATTCAAGGGCAGGTGGAGACTGATGATATCGCAGTTCTCCACCACCTGATTGAAGGAAGCGGGCTGGATATCGTGCTGGAGGGCGTA
The DNA here is from genome assembly GCF_009911595.1 of Colidextribacter sp. OB.20. Lineage (GTDB taxonomy): Bacteria > Bacillota > Clostridia > Oscillospirales > Oscillospiraceae > Lawsonibacter. The sequence continues at coordinate 50,749 of NZ_QWKG01000007.1, read as the reverse complement.
TTCCTCGTTGAGGAAGGGGTCGTAGGCCATCACCCGCATGTCAAAGCCCTGGCCCCGCTTGGCCACGGATTTGCCGATAGCGCCGAGACCGAGAATGCCCAGAGTCTTGCCATAGAGCTCTATTCCGGTGGAGCGGACCCACTGGCCGTCACGAGTTTTTTCGTCCAGCATGGGCAGCCTTCTGGCGGCAGAGAGCATCAGTCCCAGGGCGAGGTCAGCCACGGCCTGGGCGTTGGCCCCCGGCGTGTTGCAGACCGTGATATCATATTGGGCAGCCGCTTTCAAATCAACCCGATCCACCCCCGCCCCGTAGCGGGAGATTACCTTCAGCCGGTCGCAGGCTCGGATTACCTTTTCCGTCACAAAATCCAGTCCGGCGATATAGCCGTCGCAGCCCTGGAGGAGGGGGATCAGCTCGTCCTCGGTGAGGGGCCGGCCCACAGGGTTATAGACAACCTCATCCGCAAACTGCTGGAGCTGTTGGAGGGCCGGCGTAGGATTGTCCGGCTTGAACGAGGTGGCAGTTACAAGCACCTTCAAAATTGCTCATCCTTTCGAGAAGCTATATTTTCCCCTGTTCCCGCATCTTTTTCAGGTTGGACCAGCCGTCCAATACGATAACGGCGATCAAAATCAGCCCAACGATGATGTTCTGGAACTGGGGCTTTAATTTGAGCAGGGTAAACATGTTGGTCATGAGGGACATAAAGGTTACACCCAGCACGGCGCCCAGGGCGGAGCCCTTGCCGCCGGCGAAGCTGCCGCCGCCCACCACGCAGGCGATCATACAGGTCATGTGGATGTTCTCGCCCAGATACTGGGTTGGGCTCTCGATCCGGGCCACCGCCAGAACGCCGGCCAGGGCGGCAAGCAGTCCGGTGACGGTGTAGGCCAGCAGGACCACTCTGCGGTTGTTGAAGCCCATGAGCTTGGCCGCTTCCCGGTTTCCTCCCACAAAGTAGAGGCTGCGCCCGGTGGGGGTGCTGTGCAGGAAGTACCAGAAACCGGCCAGGAGCAGGAGCATCACCCAGGTCATCCAGTACAACCCCAGGAATTTCCCGCTGCCCAGAGCTACAAAGCTGTCGGAGAACCGCCCCATGCCCCGGACGCCGTCCCACAGGGTCATGGCCAGGCCGTAGCCCATGTACTGGGTGCTGATGGTGGCAATCAGCGCGTTGATCCCAACCACAGAGACCAGAAAGCCGTTGAGCAGTCCCATTGCCACACCAGCCAGCAGAACCAGCAGGACGATGGCGGGGATGGGCAGGCCCATCATGGTGAACTTGGCGGACAGGATACCGGCCAGAAGCATGGTAGAGCTGATGGACAGGTCGAAATAGCCCAGAATCAGAAGAAACATCATACCGAAGGCCATAATGGCCGTGGGGGCGATATTGGCCTGTAGGGAGTCCAGGTTTCCCCGGGACCAGAACACGCCGCCGGCCACGGTCAGCAATAGCACCAGGGCAGCGCAGAGGGCGGCGGAGATGAACTCATTTTTCTTGATAATACGGTTGACCGCTTCCATTTTCACTCACCCCTTCTTTCTATTAAAGCGCAGGTCCAGATAGATCGCCGCCACCAGGATGGTGCCTACCACGATCTGCTGGATGTAGGAGTCGATGTTGTAGGCAGTCATGCCGTTTTGGAGCAGGAAGATGAAGAACACGCCCAGCATGGAGCGCACGATGCTGCCCCGGCCGCCGAAGATACTGGCCCCGCCGATCACCGCCGCAGTAATGATGCTGATCTCCAGATTGGCTCCCACCGTCACATCCGGCCGGGCCAGGCGGGCGGTCATCAGACAGCCGCCGAAGGCGGATACCGCCGCAGAGAGGCCGAAGCACAGGATCTTTACCCGCCCGGCCTTCAGGCCGTAGAGGATGGTGGTGTCCATGTTGTGCCCGATGTAGTACAGCTGCTTGAAGTGCCAGGATTTGTTGAGGAGTATCTCCATGATAATGGCGATCACCAGCATGAGCCAGATACTCCATCGGATGCTCAGGAAATCCACCGAGACGAAGTTTCGGGCCTCTGAGGGGAGCTGCCGCCCGCCGAACTTGTTGACCATCATCCAGTTGAAGCCCTTTACCGCCATCATCACCCCGATGGTGACCATCATGGAGTTGAGCCGGAACTGGACCACCAGAAAGCCGGCGCACAGGCCGATTGCCAGAGCCAACAACATGGCAAGCACCATGGCAGCTCCCACCGGCAGGCGGTAGGTGAAGACGAAGTATCCCATCATGGCGCCGCCAAAGCCGAACAGAGAGCCTACAGACATATCCAGCTCGCCCATGATAATCAGAAGCGTAAAGCCTATGGCCGCGAAAAAGTTGAAGGAGACACCGTAGAGGATGGAGTGGATGTTATTGAAGTTGAAGAAATTGCTCCGGGTGAGGGACAGGAAGATAAACAGTGCTGCTGAGATATAGATGATGATCCAGCTGCCAAAATCGAACTTCTTTTTCTCGTTTGTGGACAATGTGCGTCCGGTTCCTTCTGCCATGGTCATCACCTCCTATTCATTTTCATCCACTGCGGCATAGCGCATGATGGTCTGTTCGGAAAACTCGCTGCTGGGTACCTCGCCAACAATGGAATTGCTGCGCATCACCAGGATGCGGTCGCACAGCTTCATCAGCTCGGGCATCTCAGAACTGAACACAATGATACCCACGCCATTGGCGGCCAGGTCCAGTAAAAAGCTGTGTATTTCTGCCTTGGCGCCCACGTCGATCCCTCGGGTGGGCTCGTTGACAATGACGATCTCCGGTTCCGGGGCCAGACAGGCGGAGAGCATCACCTTCTGCTGATTGCCGCCGGATAGGTTTCGGGGCCGGGTGGTCAGGGAGGGCAGGGCGATGGAGAATTTCTGGATAAACTCGGTGGAAATCTGCTGGAGCTGCTTGAAATTGATCATCCCGCCCTTGCCGGAGACCTTTTTCAGAATGGGAAGGGAGACATTGTCCGTGACCGGCATGTCCAGAAGCAGACCTGCCATTTTCCGGTTGTTGTTCAGGTACATGACCTTGCGGTCGGTCATAGCCCTGGGGGTCAGGGGTTTGACAACCCGGTCCTTGACCAGAACCTCGCCGCCCTCTCTCCGCTCCAGGCCATACATCATACGGGATAGCTTGACAACACCGGAGCCCTCCAGGCCGAAGACGCCTACAACCTCCCCCCTGTACAGCGTCAGGTCCGCAGGGTTGAGGGAGTTCTTTTTTTGCAGCCCCTTTACCTCCAGAAGGGCCTCCTCCTGGCGGTGCCCGCTCTGCTTGATGCTGTAGAGGCTGTCGCTCAGGTCCCGGCCCACCATGTTGTTGATCAGGTCGGCCTCGGTCAGCTCCGGGCCGTTGTCCAGGGTGGTGACGTACTGACCGTCCCGCATGATGGTGACCCGGTCGGAAATCTGCATGATCTCATTGAGACGGTGGGAAATATAGAGGATGGTAAGCCCCTCTGACTTCAAACGGCGCAGGATGCCCATCAGCAGCTCCGCCTCGCTGTCGTTCAGCCCGGAGGTGGGCTCATCCAGGATCAGGACCTTGGGGTGGGCCGCGATGCAGCGGAGGATCTCCACCATTTGCTGCCCGCCCAGGGTGACTGAGGCCATGGGGGCGGAGGGGCGGATGGTTTTCAGCCCGAACAGGTTCAACTGCTCCTGCGTTTTCTCGTTAAGCCTTTTCCGGTCCAGAAAGCCGTTCTTTTTCTCCTTGAAGTCCGGATACACGTTTTCCGCTACCGTCATATTTTCAAAGACCGCCAATTCCTGATGGACCATCCGGATGCCCATCTCGTGGGCGCTTGACGGGGTATAGGTTTTCACTGTCTGGCCGTCCAGGGTGATCGAGCCGGAGTCCGGTTTTTCCTCCCCTTAATAATTTTCACAAGGGTGCTCTTTCCGGCTCCGTTTTCGCCGAGAATGGTATGTATCTCGCCCTTGCGGACGGAAAAAGTGACGGAGGAAAGGGCCTTTACCACGCCGTAGGTCTTTGTAATGCCGCTTATGCTTAAAAATTCCTTCACAGACATAAAGCTAACTTCACTCTCCTTTCCTGTGCGGTATTTATGCTGTTTTTACAGAGAGGGAAACCACGTGGCGTGGTTTCCCTCTCCAAATGGTACAGGGGACTTAGCCGTACAGCGGGGTGTCGTAGCTGTCCATCTTGCTGTGGTCGAAGTTGTCCACGTTGTCCTTGTTGATGACCACGTTGCCGGTGAACATGTGCAGGGGGAAGGGGCTGACGTCGGAACCGGCGTTGTCGCTGGTGATGGGCACATCCAGGAAGCCGTGGTTGGTGACGCTCTCCAGGAATCCCACCGCCATGTAGCACATGGCCGCGGTCCGGTTGGTCAGGGAGGCCTGCACATAGCCCTTGCGGATGTAGTCCAGCATGGCGTCCTCACGGTCGGCGCAGATGACGGTGATGGAGCCGGGCTCCATGCTCAGCTCCTCCATAGCAGTGCCGATGGCGGCGCCGCAGGCGGAGTCCAGACCCACAAAAGCGGTGGCCTCGGGGTGGTTGGTCAGCAGGTCCTTGGCCGCCTGGAGGGAGGGCTCGGCGGCGCACTCGCCGTCCATATCGCCCACGATCTCCCAGCCGGTATCCGCCAGCACCTCTTTCAGGCCGATGAACTTCTCGTCGATATTGGTGGAGCCCCAGTTGCCCATGACCAGCAGCTTGCCGGAATTGCCGGCGAACTTGATCAGCTCCTGGGCGGTCTCACGCCCGGCGTCCACGTTGTCCAGGCCGATGTACAGGTTGCCCTCGTTGCCGCTGTGGGCCTCCACCAGAACGGTGGGGATGCCTGCGGCCATGGCCTTCTCGATGCCGGGGTTCATGCCGGCGTCCCAGGCGGCGGTGATGATCCCGTCGGGCTTCATGGCCACGGCCTGCTCCAGAGCGGCGTTGGCGGTCTGGGAGTTCCAGTCGTCGGCGCCCATGGGGACGATCTTGCAGTTATACTTGTCGGCCGCATACTTCAGGCCCAGGATCATGTCATAGGAGTAGGACTGGCCCAGGCCGGCCGCCACATAGTAGTAGGTCTTCTGCTCGGTGGAGCTTCCGCCCGCGTTGGAGGAGGGGTTGCCGCCGGAGCTGTTATTGCCGCCGGGTGTCTGCCCCCCGGCGCAGCCTGCCAGCGCGGCGCCCATCATGACCAGTGCCAGGGAAGCTGCAATCAGTCTCTTCAGAGTTTTTTTCATTACTGTGATCCTCCTTTTATTTGTGTTGGTTTGTCTTGTTGTAATGTAATTACATTAAGACTAACACGGCGAAAGTATAGCACCGAGATATTTAAAATGTCAAGAGCTATTTTATAATTTCTAAAAATATGGCAAAATGACGATTTCAATTTTGATATTGACAAAAAATGAATTGGGTGATATGCTTATCCGTAGGAATATTTTTAATATCATTAAGTAATTACATTATGATTCTTAGGAGGGGTAAAACGATGAAAACACTGATTGTAGATGCCCAAGGCGCTCTTGCGTTCGCAGAGGTCCCGGCCCCCCAGTGCGGCCCCTATCAGGCGCTGGTCAAAACCGTCTCCTGCGGGATTTGCAACGGCACCGATATGAAGCTGATTCACGGTCAGTTCAAGGGCTACGACTATGCCCACGACTATCCCATGATGCTGGGACATGAGGCGGTGGGCCGGGTGGTGTCCGTGGGGGAGAAGGTTTGCGGCTATAAGGAGGGCGACTATGTGCTGCTCCCCTTCACCGATCCCGCCGGCGGGTTCCACTCCGCCTGGGGGGCGTACAGCGAGTACGGCGTGGTCAATGACGTCAAGGCCCTGGTCCGGGACGGGCTGGCCCCCAACAGCGCCCTGTTTCCCGAGTGCGCCTGGGCCCAGACGGTGCTTCCTCCGGAGATCGACCCGGTGGATGCGGCCATGATCATCACCCTGCGGGAGGTGCTCAGCTCCATCAAGACCTTCGGCATCCAGGCCAACCAGAGCGTGGCCCTTTTCGGCTGCGGGCCGGTGGGCACCACCTTTATCAAGTTTATGAGCCTGCTGGGCGTCCACCCCATTATCGCCTTTGACATTGACGAGGAGAAGATGGCCGTGGCCCGGGAAAACGGCGCGGACTATGCGTTTAACAGCAAGACGGAGGACGTGTGCGCCGTGGTACGGGAGATCTGCCCCGAGGGTGTGGACTATGTGCTGGACGCTGTAGGGATGCTATCCCTCATCAACCAGGGGATGGAGCTGATTAAAAACCGGGGTAAGATCTGCTGCTACGGCATCTCCCCCAAGTGCCAGATGGAGTTGGACTGGAGCAAGGCACCCTATAACTGGAACCTGTGCTTCCAGCAGTTCCCCTCCAAGCAGGAGGAGGGAGAGGCACACAATCAAATTCTGGCCTGGCTGCGTGCCGGCGCGATCCGACTGAAGGACTTTATCTCCGACTATGTGGCTTTTTCCGATGTGATTGAGGCTTTTGATAAGGTCCAGCGCCGGGAGATTGCGCTGAAATGCATTGTACGCTACGAGTAATTGGAACCCTGCGCCGCGGGGCGGCGTAAAAATATTTCTACAGGGAGGTCCTATTATGTTCAAGAAAACCCTTTCCCTCGCGCTGGGGCTGGCTTTGTCAGTCGGAATGCTGATCCCCGCCATGGCGGCGGAGCCGGACACTGTGGTGCCGCAGGAGCTTCAAATTTCCAAGCTCTACATGGTACTGCCCGACTGGATCTCTACCCCGGATGGCATGACCATCGACAAGGCCGGCAACCTGATCCTGGCCTGCCCCAACTTCGGCGACCAGACTCAGCCTGGCTGCATCGCCCGGATCACCCCCAGTGGGAAGATCAGCAAGTGGTTCGATGTACCTGTCAATGCCAACTCCGGCGTGGCTCGGCCCATGGGCGTTGAGTTTGGCCCCGACGGCAGCCTGTTTATCGTGGACAACCAGGGCTGGACCGGCAATCCCGAGTCTGTGAACCAGGGCCGCATCCTGAAGGTAAGCTTTGACGCCAGCGGCAATATCGCCTCCACCACCGAGGTGGCTGTGGGCATGGAGCACCCCAACGGCATCAAAATCAAGGGAAGCTATGCTTATGTTACCCAGAGCAGCATGACTCCGGTGAAGGACCCCTCTGGCAAGCTGGTCAGCGCCGTCTACCGCTTCCCCCTGGACGCCAAGAATATCCAGGTAACCAACACCCTGGAGGACCTCAATATTCTGGCCACCTTTGTGACGCAGAACCCCGCCTGCCAGTACGGTCTGGACGGCCTGGTGTTTGACAAGGCCGGCAATCTGTACGTCGGCAACTTCGGCGACGGCGCGATCTCCAAGATCACCTTCAACGCGGACGGCTCCATCGCCTCCAACAAAATCTGGGCCCAGGACAGCGACAACCTGGCCACCACCGACGGCATGTGCATTGACAGTGCCGGCAACATCTTTGTAGCCGACTTCAACCGCAACGCCATCGCCAAGGTCACTCCCGACGGGAAGATTTCCCGCATCGCCCAGAGCCCCGACTCCACCGGCGCGAAGGGTGAGCTGGACCAGCCTGGCGAACCCATTGTGTGGAACAATATGCTGCTGGTCTCCTGCTTCGACATGGTGACGGACGACGGCAAGATCAACTCCGCCCACGATGCCCCCCAGACTCTGGCCTGGCTGCCTTTGAATACGGAAGCTCCTTCTAAGAACACCAATACGGACCCCGTGGTCACGCCTGCTCCCGCTGGCACTTATACCGTAAAATCCGGCGACTGTCTGTGGAATATCGCTGCCCGTGAGCTGGGCTCTGGTAAGCGTTGGAGCGAGATCTATGAGTTGAACAAGGCCGTTGTGAAAAACCCCAATCGGATTTATACCGGACAGGTCCTGACTCTGCCGGTAAAATAAGATTACCTATACCATCTTCACAGGGCAAAATGCACAGCAAAAACATCTAAATACTCTCAAGGACCGGTTTTCTATCCTGATTGGATGCCGGTCCTTTAGATTTATGGTTCATTTTAGTATAATTGACATTAGGCTGAAAATCTTTATACAAAATTGGACAGAATTTGCGCTTTTTTGCCGGTGATGTGTGACTGCCGCCGGCCAGCCGGTCTCAGTACAAAAAATCGTAAAGTCCGGTTACTTTTCTCTAAAGATATTTTCTTTACCTCCATGTATGATAGAGTTGCAAGGGGACAATCCCCGGCGGAAAACAGATACATGGAGGGAAATAAAATGAAAAAAGTCTTTGCCATGCTGCTGGCTGCGGCCATGAGCCTGTCCCTGGCCGCCTGCGGAGGCCAGCCCGCAAATAATCCGAATCCTCCCGCAAATTCCGGAGGGAGCAGCTCCAGCACCCAGACCCCCACCCCGCCTCCTGCCGACAATAAGCCCGGCAACGACAAGCTGGTCGTCGGCTTTGCCCAGATCGGCCAGGAGTCCGGCTGGCGCGACGCCGAGACCAACGACATCCAGTGGTATGCCAGCCGCAACATCGACACCATCGAGCTCCACTTCGCCGACGCCCAGCAGAAGCAGGAGAACCAGATCAAAGCCATCCGCAGCTTCATCGAGATGGGCGTGGACGTGATCGCCTTCCCGCCCGTGGTGGAGACCGGCTGGGAGGCCGTCCTCACTGAGTGCCAGGAGGCCGGTATCCCCGTCATCCTGGTGGACCGGGGCATCGACGCCAACACCGACGACAGCCTGTACACCACCATGATCGCCTCCGACCACGTGTGGGCCGGTGAGCAGGCCGCCATCGCCATGAACGATCTGCTGGGCGGCAGCGGCGTGGTGGTGGAGCTGGAGGGCACCGTGGGCGCCTCCGCCGCGGTCCAGCGCAAGCAGGGCTTTGATGAGTACATGGCCAAAAACTGTTCCAGCATCGAGATCGTCGCCTCTCAGACCGGCGACTTCACCCGGGCCCAGGGCAAGGAGGTTATGGAGTCCTTCCTAAAGACCTATAACAAGATCGACGGCGTGTTCTGCCACAACGACGACATGGCTCTGGGCGCCATCGAGGCCATCAAGGAGGCCGGCCTCAAGCCCGGTGAGGACATCAAGATCGTGGGCGTGGACGGCGTGAAGGGGGCCTTTGAGGCCATACTGGCCGGCGAGATGAACTGCACCGTGGAGTGCACCCCCATCCTGGCCAACCAAATCTTCGACACTGCCGCCAAACTGAAGGCTGGCGAGTCGGTGGAGAAGTGGGTCATGTCCGCCGACGAGGTGTACACCGCCGACGTGGTCGCGGGCCGGGCCTACTGAGCCGAACAGATACAACTGAATTAAAATTCAGGCCTCCGGTCCGAGCCGATTTTCGGCCGGTCCGGAGGCTGTTTGCGTAAGGAGGTATCCCTTTGGCTCAGAATGATCTGCTTGTCATGGAGCACGTCAATAAACGCTTCCCCGGGGTGGTGGCCCTGAACGACGTACAGTTCCGCCTGCGCGCCGGCGAGATCCACGCCCTGCTGGGGGAGAACGGCACGGGAAAGTCCACGCTGATCAAGGTGCTCACCGGCGTGGAGCATATGGACGGCGGCACGGTGGTGATGGACGGAAAGCCCATCTCCGTCAAATCTCCCCTGGAGGCCCAGAAGCAGGGCATCAGCACCGTCTATCAGGAGGTCAACCTCTGTCCCCACCTGACGGTGGCGGAGAATATCTACGCCGGGCGGGAGCCCGTCAAATTGGGCAGAATCGACTGGAGGACTGTCAACCAGAAATCCCGGGAGCTTCTCAGGCAGTTTGACCTGGACATAGACGTAACCGCCAAGCTGGACAACTACTCGGTGGCCGTCCAACAGATGATCGCCATCGCCCGGGCGGTAGACGTTCAGGCCAAGATTCTGATTCTGGACGAGCCCACCTCCAGCCTGTCCGCCGCCGAGGTGGAGAAGCTGTTTCAGATCATGAAGATGCTGAAAGCCCGGGGGCTGGGCATCATCTTTGTCACCCACTTCCTGGACCAGGTCTACGCGGTCACCGACCGGATCACCGTTCTCCGCAACGGGGAGTATGTTGGCACCTACAACACCGCAGAGCTGCCCACGGTGGAGCTGATCGGCAAGATGATCGGCAAGGAGTACGCGGCCCTGGAGGGTACACCCCCCGCCGCCGCCCAGGACAGCGACGCGGAGGAGTTCCTCCGCCTGGAGGACGCCGGGACCAGTCACATCGACCATGTGTCCTTCCGCCTTCGGAAGGGAGAGGTCAGCGGCTTCTCCGGCCTGCTTGGCTCGGGCCGCAGCGAGATTGCCCGGCTGCTCTTCGGCGCGGACCGGCACACCTCGGGAAAATTTTTCATCGAGGGCAGGGAGTGTACGGTGAAGGACCCCCTGGAGGCCATCCGCCACAACGTCGCCTTCTGCTCCGAGAATCGGAAGGCGGAGGGCATCATCGGCGATCTGACCATCCGGGAGAATATCATCATCGCCCTCCAGGCCAAGCGGGGGCTGGGCAGGGTCATCAGCTACAGCGAGGCCCAGCAGATTGCCGACCACTTCATCGAGGAGCTGTCCATCAAGACGCCCTCCGCCGACCAGCAGATTAGAAATCTGTCCGGCGGCAACCAGCAGAAGGTACTGTTGGCCCGGTGGCTGGCTACCGACCCGGACCTGCTCATCCTGGACGAGCCCACCCGGGGCATCGACATCGGGGCCAAGGCGGAGATCCAGAAGGTGGTCATGGAGCTGGCCCGGAAGGGCATGAGCTGTGTATTCATCTCCTCTGAGATGGAGGAGATGCTCCGCTGCTGCAGCCGGATGTACGTCCTGCGGGACAAGGAGATCGTGGACGAGCTCACCGGCGACGCCATCAACGAGCACCACATCATGCAGATCATCGCGGGAGAGGGGGCGGCGGTATGAAAAAGCTCAAGGACCGGATGGAGTTCCGCCCTCTGCTGTCGCTGATCGTCATCTTGCTCATCTGCGGCATCCTCTCCGGGGGCAGCTTCTTCTCTTTGCAGATCGTGGACGGCCACCTGTACGGCCGCCTCATTGACATCCTGAGCAACGGCAGCCGGTACATGGTGCTGGCCATCGGCATGACTATGGTGCTGGCCACCGGCGGCACCGATATCTCGGTGGGCTCCGTCATGGCTATCTCCGGGGCGCTGGCCTGCTCCATCGTGGATATGCGCATCCTCCCCGCCCTGGGCGGGAGCACCCTGGCGGCGGTGGCGATTGCCCTGGGGGCTGGGGCTCTGTGCGGGGCCTGGAACGGCTTCCTGGTGGCGAAGCTGAAGGTTCAGCCTATTGTAGCTACCATGATCCTCATGACGGCGGGCCGGGGCATCGCCCAGCTCATTGCCGACGGAAAGATCGTGACCATCACCTCCGACTCCTACTACTACATCAGTGGCGGCTATATCCTGGGTCTGCCCTTCCCCCTGTACATCGCCGCCTTTATGCTTATCGCCGCCCTGATGATGACCAAAAAGACCGCCTTCGGCCTGGCGGTGGAGGCCATCGGCGTCAACGCCGACTCCGCCCGGCTGGCCGGCATCAAGGTGGAGCGCAACACCTGGCTGATCTACGTCTTCTGCGGCTTCTGCGCGGCCATCGCCGGCCTGATTGAGTCCGCCGGCATCAAGGGGGCCGACTGCAACAACTGCGGCCTGATGATCGAGATGGACGGCATCCTGGCGGTGGCTATCGGCGGGACCTCCCTGTCCGGCGGCCGGTTCAGCCTGATTGCCAGCATCATCGGCGCGCTGGTGGTTCAGACCATCACCACCATGATCCTGGCCTTCGGCGTGCCCCCCGACGACTTCGCCTTTGTACAGAAGGCCCTCCAGATGGGGGTCTTTGACTACCTGCTCAAGCCCATCATGGAGGAGCCCTTTTTCAAGGTGCTGGACAAGGCGGTTTCCCGTTTAGACAGCCGGGAGAGGTCCCGGAAATATATGGACTGGCTCACCGGGCAGATGGAACAGAACCGTCCGTCCATGGTCAACGACTTTTTCCGCAGCTGGCTGCGAAACGGCATGGATCAGCTGGAGATCGAGGATCGGATGGAGTATCTGCACATCGAAATCCCGACCCCCTACTGGGTCACCATCCTCCATCTGCGCAGTGACCCGGACCAGGAGGCCAGCCTCACCGACTGGAACATGGAACTGCTCCTCTACGGCTGTGACAACATCGCCCGGGAGGTCTTTGCCCCCTTCTGCCCCATCCTCACCTTCCGGACAGAGGGGGACGCCTTCGCCATCGTTTCCCCGGTGCTGTCCCAGGGGGAGTGGGAGGAGCTGTCCCAAAAGCTGACCGGACCCATCGAGTCCTATCTGCGGGTAAAGGCGGAGCTGGTCCGCCACCAGGGGGACAGCCTGACCGGGTTCCCGGAGGTGGTGGAGCGGGCACTGGCAGAGTACAACGCCCAGCGGAAATATTCTGAGGTTGTGACGAGCGTTCTGAGCATGATCGAGCGGCAATGGGGAAACAGCGAGTTTTCTTTGCAGTCGGCGGCGGATCAGCTGTATGTCACCCCCCAGTATCTCAGCCGCATCTTTCACCGGGAGACGGGGGATACCTTCGGCACCTATCTCACCGGGAAGCGGATTAAGGAGGCCATACGCCTGCTGCAAAATCAGAACCTGAAAATGTACGAGATTGCCCAGAGGACCGGGTACAGCTCCCAGCACTATTTCAGCAGCGCATTCAAGCGGGCGCTGGGCATCTCCCCGGCGGAGTACCGGAAAAATATTCTGGAACAGGAGGGGGCGAAATGAGGCGTTTCAAGAGGGCGTTTACAGGACTGCTCTGCCTGGCGCTGCTGGCGGTCCTCCTGCCCGGCTGCTCCACGCGAAAGACCAGCGTGGAGTGCGTCATCGGCGTCTCCCTGGCCAATCTGCGGGAGCAGTGGCGGCTGGTGCTCAAGGACGAGCTGGAGGCGGAGGCGGAAAAATACGACGGCGTCCGCCTGGTGATGACGGACGCCGCCGGCGACAGTGAGAAACAGGAGGCGGACGTAGAGCGGCTGATGAGCTACGACATCGACCTGCTCATCATCTCCCCTACCGACGTGGAGGCGCTGACTCCGGTAATCAGCAAAACCTATGAGAAAATTCCGGTCATCGTGCTGGACCGGGCGGTGGAGGGGTATGACTACTCCCTGTTCATCGGCCCGGACAACAATCTCATCGGCCGTCAGGCGGGGAAGGCCGTGCTGGAGCTACTGGGGGAGGACGGGGGCTCCGACGCCTCTGTTCTGGAGATGAAGAACGACTCCTTTGCCAGCGAGAGCCGCAGTGCAGAGTTTGTCAAGACAGTGTCGGAGGCGGAGGTTCCCACCCGCTCCATCGACCTGCCTGAGGCCACCCGGGACTGCGCCGAGGACACGCTGTTATCCGATCCGGAGCTGCTGGAGGGTGTGGATGTGATCTTCGCTCACAACGACTATATGGCCTATGGCGCCCACCTGGCCCTGGAGGAGCTGGGTGTCAACGGTATCCGGATTGTGGGGCTGGACGGCTTTTCCGGGGAAAACGGCGGCCTGCAGCTGGTGGAGCAGGGGGTGATCGACGCCACCGTTACCTGTCCTACGGGAGGGACGGAGGCCATCCGATATGCGGTGGATATCATCAACCAGGTCAGCGGCATCCCCAAGCAGATTATTCTGCGCAGCCACCAGATCAGACCGGACAACGTGGCGGACTATCAGAGAGAGACACCGCTTACAGAAAAACCGGCTGTCATCCGGGTGGGCTACGCCCAGATCGGCGAGGAGAGCCACAGGCGGGAGGCATGTACGGAGTCTATCCGGCAGGCGGCCAAGGACTTTGACGTCGACCTGACTATGGAGTTCACCCAGCCCCTGGTGGAGGAGCAGACCAGGCTGGTGCAGAGGTTTATCCATCAGGACATGGATGTGATTGTGATCTCCCCCGTTGTGGCGGAGGGCTGGCTGCCCGTGCTGGAGGAGGCCCGGGCAGCCGGTATCCCCATCCTTCTGGTGGACCGCATGGTGGACGAAGAGGAGGGGATGTACACCTCCTTCATTGGTGCGGATTTTGAGGAGGAGGGCCGCCGCTGCGCCCGGTGGCTGCTCGATGAGCTGCCGGAGCAAACTATTCGTGTTTTGGAGCTGCGCGGGACGGAAGGCTCCTCCCCGGCCCAGAGTCGAAAAAATGGGTTTGAAGAGGTCATCGACGGCAGCTCCCGGTGCAGAATTGTCCACTCGGCCTGCGGCAACTTTACCAGAGAGGGCGGCCGCCTGGCGGTGCAGGAGTATCTGGAGCACCGCGGCTGGGACATTGACGCCATATTTGCTCACAACGACGACATGGCTTTGGGCACACTGGAGTACCTGGCAGAACAGGGGATTCAGCCCGGGACTGATGTGAAGATCATGTCCATTGACGGAACCTCGGACGCCCTGGACGCGCTCCAGTCGGGAAGGGTGAACTGCGTGGTGGAGTGCAACCCCCTCCTGGGCCCACAGCTGATGAAGGCCATCACCGATTTGATGCAGGGGAAGGAGCTGCCCCTCCGTATTATTACGGATGAGAGCGTCTTTACAAAGGATACGCCCCGCTCGCAATTTCAAAATCGGAAATATTAGGGCTTGTTTGAAAAATCAATATTGCATAAATTGCGGGGAACCCAGTTGCATTCATGCTGTCTGCAGAGCCCCTCTCTGTACCCGTTTCACAAGCTCCAAAGCAAACACAGATTTTGCGCTTTGCTTTGCTCACTATGAAAAATGCTGGTCAGGCGTAATGCGAATCAGTACCTCAAAATCTATCGGTATAGGTTTCTGTATGGGTTTCCTGCCGGACAGCTTTCCCTCCAGGCAAAAGTAAAAACCCGGCATTCCTTGTAGGACAGCGGGTTTAAGTGGAGCTGCTTCCCAGTTTTGAACTGGGGACCTCATCCTTGCTAATTCTTCCCAACCCACTTTTTCTTGTTGTTTTCTGTTTTGTTTTAGCGCCGGGAAGCGTTGCGGCACAATGTTCCCCGGTGTTTTTTGTTGTGTCTTTCTACCCTTTACACTGCGCTTTTGTATGGTTTTTCCCATGCCCGGGTTTTGTATGGGTTTTTATTTCGCTATGCCTATCCTGAGCAATATAAAATTTGAGAAGGCCGGGCAAAAGCCCGGCCTTCCATTTCATTGTATACTAATCTACAGTATTTCACAACTCAGTGTATCCAAACTTACATTCAGCGAAAAACCTAAACATGTCCAGGGCCATGATCAGCGCTTGCTCACGGGTAGTACTGCCTTGGGGCTCAAAACGATTTTCCCCTACGCCTGTGATAATACCTTTATCAGACATAAAGGCCACGGCGTTCAGAGCCCAATCGGAGACGTCAGTGTCATCCGCAAAGGATATAACACCGGCCGCAGGAATCTGTCCATTCAGCTTTACATACACAGAAGTCAGCATCATAGCGGTCTGTTCCCGTGTCACCAAATCGTCAGGAGCAAATTTTCCATTTCCGATTCCATGAACGATATCCATTTTATACGCTTTTAGGACGTCAGGTTCTGTGGTGTCTGTAAACGGGTTCTCTCCAACTTCGACTGTTTGGCTGCTCATAGTCTCGTAAAGACGGACAGCCACAGCCGCAAACTCTGCCCGGGTAATCCTTTTGGTAAGATCTTTGCCCGCCAGAATATCGGGGACCAATGTATTGTCCTCGGCGGCGTTTACCTGCTCCAACGCCCAACCGCTTACGACACTGCCTCCTTTTGTCTGAGCGGTATTGGACACATCCTCAAAGGAAACGCTTTGCGTATCAGTTTTGATAGCGGTAATGTTGTCATACCAGAGCGTACCAGTCACACCATTATTTTGGAAAAACTGGTTTTCTACCGCGTTGACCCACAGACCAAAACTGCTGACCTTGGCGCAGTCCGCTGTCAATCCTCCTTTTGGATTGCCGGCAGTGTCCCGCTGACCAAACTCAGTGAAGGGAATCGTCACCAGAGTAGGCTTGCCTGCCCGGGCGTTGTATGCGTCATACAGGTTAAGATATGTTTCATAGCAGGTGTCATTGGCCTGAATCTGGATTACAACCTTCTGCTGTTTTCCATCAGGGATGGTCCAGAACCGCAGGGCGTTGCAGTCCGACCAGTCCACATCCTTGGTGATGGTAGCGCCAGCGTAGCCGCCGGCGGTCTCAGTGTAGGTAAACTTCATGGCATAGCCATCCTGGGCTGTCTCCTGATCCAACGCAACGGTCAGATCGTTTCCAGAACCTTTGTTCATCGCCCAGGAAGCGGTCAGCATGGAGTCCACGCCATAGTAGGACTCAAAATCATCTACCATATAGGGGTCCGGTTCTTTTTCCGGAATGTTGAACAGGACCGTAAGCTCCGCTAATTGCTCAGTCCCGCTCAAAAGGGTAATCTTGCCGTTCGCCGTCTCGCCCAACTGCGTCAAAACATCTTCGGTCAGCTGGGCTGAGACACTCTGACCCGCGGCCTTGGTATCCAGCTTGATTTCAACAGTCCCATTGGATACAGCAATCACCGGCCTGGTCACACCCCTGCTTACCCGGGCGCTGATCGTGACCGCGTCCAGAATGCGGGTGCCGCCGTTGGGTGCGGTGAAGTATCCGGTATTCCCCCAACCGGCCAGCTTGGGCGCTTTCGGGGCGGTACTTCCAGTGAGGGTATTCTTTTGATCCACCGCGAAGATGCTCTTTTCGTTGTTGTAGAACCGGATGAAGGGGTCCATCAGCTCATGCCCATGGAGGGCACCCGCCTCACTCCGGGAAGCCGCATAGGGCGCATAGTAATTATTCCGGGAGTCGTAATTGCTCCAGACCATGTAGTAGGCGCAATGATACTCAGTCCTGGTGATGATATCCAAAATCTCTGTAAACCACTCGGGCCGTTCATTCCCGGTCTTTTTCATGGCACTGTTGGTGATGCCGGTCTCCGTTACAGCAAAGAGCTTGTTGTGCTCCTTGGCAAACTGGTCCGTGAGCTTGACAGCAGCCTCAAAGTTCTTCATAAACATATAGTTCTGGTCGCTGGACGCCTTGTCGTCATAGGTATCGAAGCTACCATATCCACAAAGGCGTCGCCAGGGTATCTCTCGCCATACTCCGCAAGTGTAGCGGCCTCAGAGCCCGGGCCATAGACATAGAGCAGATTGTGAACACCCTTTTCGTCCCTCAGATACTCCACTGTATAACGGAAGACGCTTTTATAAGTCTCCGCGTCGCAGAACGCTTTACCCCACCAGAACCAGCTTCCGGTGTTCTCATGGAAGGGCCGGAACAAAATCGGGCCGTCTACCTGTTGGGCATACTCCGCAATGAGGTCCAGAAAAGCGGTAAACTGAGGATTGAACTTGCCGCCGGGCAGGATCTGGTTCATGCAGTCCCCGTTTAGATTGTAAGAATCGGCGATGGAATAGTCATAGCGGTCGTAGCTTTTGGGCGCGGAGAGGTCTTTCTCTTGAGCAGAGGCAAAGTTGGGCATATGGCAGGAGATGGTCATGATGTCCCCTCTTTAATGGCCTCATTGGACAGCAGCGCGGCCGCCTTGATGTCGCCCTCCACCGTCTTGGGAAGCTGATTTTCCCCGGGATGGCGCTGGTTATATTTCGCGGCAAACCCGCTGAACAGGCCGCCGCAGTCAAAGCCATTGATCGCGGCCAGAGAGCCGGTCAGGTCCTTTGTGTCGGAGATGGACAGGTCCGAGGCCCCCGCTTTGAGTACAGTGTCCTCCATGTGTCCATACAGGGCGCCGTTGGACTCGCCTACTGCCTTTAGATACTGATACAGCGCCACAGCGGAGGCATCTGCCTTTGAATCGGCCAGCTGAATTTCCCTGGCGTAGGTATGACTTTTTCCGTTTACCGTCAGAGCGGAATCGCTGCCGGTAAGTTTGGTATCAGTCGCCGCTTTCAGTGTTGCGTCTACATACACATCCGCCCCGGCCGCAGAGGAAAAACGGATATTGTCCATCCATATGTCTCCGGCATAGTCCGTATTGACGCCAATCAGACATAAGGTAATTCCATTGATCGTGCCGCGGGCATTTTCACAGGACAGTTCCACAGGCAGCTTTTTCAGCGTGTTATCCGCCGCCTCGGCGAGGCTCAGGTCAAGGCCGGTATCAGGGACGTTCAGCACATCGCTGTTGACAGCTATTTTAAAGCCGCCTTTGGTCATGCTGTCCTCATCATAGTAAAAGTCAAAGGCGACCCGGTTGACATCCTCCAAATTAATCCCGTCATCACTCCAGCAGGAAATGGCCATCTTACTGTAGCCCTGATCCGCGTCGGCCCGATAGTCCACTGTTGCTTTCACCATGCCGCCTTCTTGAGCGACTGAGGACCTTGAGGCGCTGGAATAGTTGTATTCCCAGCCCTCTCCGTAATACCAGCTTCTTTTTTCCTCCAGGCCCGACAGGTCGGTGTCAGCAGGCGCCGCTGCCAGTATGGGCGGCAGAATGCCTGCAATCAAAGCTCCGGAAAGCAATAAGGAACCCGCTTTTTTGAGCAATCGAATCATAGGAGTTTCTCCTTTACTCATTCATCGTTTTGATTTTTTCTTCAATCTGAAAATTCTTATTGATCCCGGGATAGATCAGAAACAGGGCGGGCAGCACAGGCAGCCACAGGTTGGTGAGGGGGAGCAGGGGCATTGTCAGCAGGAAAAACTGCACCGTGCCCCACAGGTAGACCGTCAGAATCGCCAGTGCGGCCAGGCTCCGGGGCAGCTGTCCCAGAAAGAGCAGGGCGGAATTTTTCACCAGCTGAGGGAAGGGCAGCTCCATCAGGGCCAGCTGGGGCCACAGGTACAGCGACAGTCCCAGTACCAGAAGCACCCCCGCAATCAGCCCGGCTCCGGTGAGCAGGTTCAGCCCTACTTCATGATGCTGAAGGCGATGGAGCCGGGGGTCTGCGCTTTCAATTTACTTCCCATATCAGTTCCCTGCCTTTCTCCCGGCGGCTTTTTGGGCGGCATACCGCTCGTTTTTCAGCCGGGGCCTGGGGTCGGAGCCGTCATCGCTGGTCTGGTAGGCGTACTTGAAGAACAGCTTCTGGCCCACGGTGCAGGCGATGATGATGACCAGCAGCACGATAGCCATGGCGCAGGCCAGGCCACCTTCTGGTTCTCGTGGGCGATGCGGTTCATGATGACGAAGTAGGTTCCGGTATTCTTAGCAGATCAATTTTTCTGCCAGCTTCAAATATTGGGTGTCCGCCTGTCTCGGACTTTTCTTTTGCCGGACCATTTCCCGCTGTTTCACATAGATCTCTTTAATCAAAAGCAGGCAGTCCTCCACCTTACGGGAGGCCAGCAGATCACGGTAGTGGGTGGTCAGGTCCATCGGTTTACCGGAACGGAACATATGGGGTTCCAGCTGGGCAAACAATTCCAGGTAATGAGCCGCTTCACCGCCGCTGATGAGGGGACGCATGGACGAGGTCATATCCACCGGAGTGTAGATAATCTCATTGCTGTTGGAAAATACGGCGCACAGCGCGTAGTAATCGCCGGCGGCCCCCCCGGACTGGCGGTACTTCCCCCTTTTGACCTTGTAAACGCCTCTCTTGTCGTACAGAACCAGCGTTCCAAATTTATACATGGCGCTCAGTCCAGATAGTCGCCCACAGGCTGGGTGTTGTTCTGTCTTTTAATTTTGATAATCAAAGAGCCATCGGGCTTTCGGTCTCTTCGACGATTTTATACCGTGTCTGGTGGTGATCCATCTGTACTTTGTAAGATTCATATTCCTGCCGGACCTGCTGCTTGGCCAGTTCCGAAGAAATTCCATCCTTCAGCTGAAAGTGAATGGTCTGCTCCAGGCAGGCCGCTTTGATGCGTTTCATAATAAATGACCTTCCATTTCTTTATGTGAAATCATTTTTACGTTTAATTTGTACATTTTTCAAAGGACTTTATTTACAAAATTGTGGGTTCCGCACACGGGGCATTTTGCACAAGAGAAAGCAGCGGCGAGAAGCCCTTACACTACACACTGCCACAGTCTACCGCAGGAGCCGGCACAGATATCGATCAAACCAGTGCAAATAAGTAGGCAGGCTTAGACTGGAGCCATGGAGACCGGATTTCTTAATATGTTTTTGGTTGTAGTCTTTGCAGATACCGCCCATATAGGTCTTTTGGACTTGTTCGGGTCAATGTTATGGCAACACCGCACAATCCCGCCAAGGGCGGGAAGAGATGGAAGGACTATCCAGGAACCGGACGGATTTCCGCTTTCGCAGTACGGCATCTTCCCTCTTTTCGGCCCCAAGATACCCACTGTCGCCGTGGACGGTCTCTTCCTCCCCAGTGAGCAGTTCCGCCGTCATTGTCACATCGTGGACGTTGGCGGCAGTGACTTTCAGGGTATGCACCAGCCCAGTGTCCTTGTCAACACCGATGTGTGCCTTATAGCCGAAGTACCAATTGTCCCCCTTTTTCGTTGAATGTGCCTCCGGGTCACGCTTCTTTTCCGCATTTTTGGTGCTTGACGGTGCGGAAATCAGGGTTGAATCCACGATTGTCCCCTTCTTCAGCAACAGTCCCCGCTCCCCCAGCAATCCAGTCACCTGGGCAAACAGCTTCTCCTGTATTCCATTGCGGATCAGCAGGTTCCGAAACCGCCCCAGCGTGTCTCCGTCCGGCACCTGATTGCTGGAATCCACTCCACAGAAGTCGGAGAACGCACGGCTGTTGATTACTTCTGCCACGGTCCCCTCGTCCGATAGGGTGTACAGATTTTGAAGCACATATAGCCGCAGCATCAACTCAATCCCGTAGGGCTTGTTCACGCACTCTCCTTTATAATAGCACGGCTTGATTTCTTCCACCCATTTCCCCCACGGAATCAGCCGGTCCATCTGCGCTAAAAATTATTTCTTTTTTGTCCGCGCCTGCGACAGTTCGTCCAGCAATCCAGACAGACTCATTTGTTTATTCATGCCCTCATTTTACCACATCTTTGCCCTGCCTGCCTCCCTTTTGTGCGGTATTGCCTTATCTTTACCAAGTAGGTGGAATTCTTGGACAAAATACCATTTTCATTCGGTTGGATGAAAAATTCTTGTTTCGTTACTTCGCCCATTTCTTTTGGAAATCAGCCCATCCAAGCCTCTATTTCATGGAGGTACGTAGATTTGGCTTCTTCTAGAACATTCCACTAATATAGTGTTTGATGCTGGAACTTCAGCGAGAAAGGACATTGATTGAAATTATAGACTGGGACTATATCATATAGTGAATGCCGCGGAGAGCAGTTGCTCTCCGCGGCTCTCATTTGAAGGAAAAAATTAAGAATTATTTTTCAATTCCGCAGCAGTTTCAGAACAGGTTGCAGATCGAAGTAGCCAAGAAAACAGACTGCGCATCTCCGTACATGGGATACCAGAGCGTTCTTCTCTCCCCTCCAGCATCCGCTCCGGGTGCCATTGTACCGCCAAAACGGGTTTTTGGGGATGTTCAAAGCCTTCTATAATAGTCCGTTCCCCAGTTGTCTGCCATGCAGATGGACGAAGGTCAGCGGCCAGAGTTTCTGGAATAACAGCCTGATGGTGGTAGCTATTTACTGTGGTTCCATTCCCCAGCAACGTCCCTAGAACACTTTGCTCTGCAATATCAACCGGATGCATCACCCCACCACTGTGATCTGCTCCTCCCCATTCCGGGATATCTTGAATCAGAGAGCCGCCTAGCAACACATTCAGCAACTGGAAGCCGCGACAGATAGCTAGTATAGGTTTACCTGCGTCCAGAAATCGGCGGGCCAACGCAAACTCCAGTTCATCCCTTCTGGGATCGCAGTGGAGTGTATCCGTTGCGGGTTGCGCTCCATATCGTTCCGGGGCAACATCTGCCCCGCCGGTAAGCAACAGTCCTGCGCAGAACTGGAGGTACTCCGAAGCATCCTCCCCGGCAATCACGGGAACTCCCCCCGCCAGCGACACGCCGCGTGCATAGTTGTGGTTGAGGGAAAAGGCCGGAAAACCGGTGGACGCGGTGATATTGGACCCGGTAATCAGGATCACTGGTCTGGCTGTATTCACTTATCCCACCTCCCCGCCCCGATGACAGGCCACAAAATGTCCTGGCGCTGCCTCATACAGCTCCGGTGTTTGAGCGGTACACCGCTCGGTGACGTAGGGACATCTGGGAGCAAAACGGCATCCGGCAGGCGGGTTGATGGGGGACGTGATCTCCCCGCGCAGGATAATTCTCTGCCGGCGTTTTTCCAGCGACGGAACTGGGATTGCGGACAATAGAGCTTGGGTATAGGGATGCATCTGGCGCTCAAACAGCACATCTGCACTGGTCAATTCCACCATTTGTCCCAAATACATAACTAAAATCTGGTTTGCCATATGGCGAACCACGGACAGGTCGTGGGTAATAAAGAGATAGGCCAGGTGCTGATCCTCCTGCACATCCTGCATCAGATTCAAAATCTGGGCCTGAATGGACACATCCAGAGCGGAAACCGGCTCGTCACATACAATGAAAGCCGGATTCAGCGCCAGGGCCCGGGCGATCCCGATGCGCTGGCGGCGTCCGCCGTCCAGCTCGTGGGGGTAGCTGTGGGCCAGCCGCTGCGCCAGCCCCACTGTATTCATCAGCTCCAGCACCTGCTCCTCCCGCTGCCGGGCTGAGAGCGCGGAGTTCAGCTTCAGAGGCTCCAGAATACTCTCCCGGACGGTCTTTCGGGGATTCAGGGAGGAGAAAGGGTCCTGGAAGATCATCTGGATGCGGGTGCGCAGCCGCTTGAGCTGGACGCCCCTGGCATAGGTAATATCTTCCCCCTCAAACAAGATCTGTCCTTCGGTTGGTTCCAGCAGCTTGACCAGGGTCCGCCCCAAAGTGGACTTGCCGCAGCCTGACTCGCCTACCACCCCCAGCGTCTCCCCCGGACGGAGCGAAAAGGTCACACCGTCTACTGCGTGGAGCATTCCAGAGCGGGTTTTGAAGTACTTTTTGAGATCCTTTACCTCCATCAGATACTCGCTCATTTATGACTCCTCCTCTCCCTCTGCAAACAGCCAGCACTTGACCTGATGCTCCCCCTCCAGCTGCATGATGGGGGGCCTCTTTTCCTGACAGCGCGGGGTACATTTAGGGCATCTGGGGGCAAAGGGGCATCCGTCGCCCAGTGCGGTAGGGTCAGGCATCAGCCCCGCTATAGGCTGCAGCCGGTGTACCTTGCGGTCCACGGAGGGAATAGAGCGAAACAGGCCGATTGTGTAGGGATGGGAGGGGTTGTGATAGATTTCTTCCGTGGAGCCATATTCTACAATCTCCCCAGCATACATAATCGCTACCTGGCAGCACACCTCGGCGACTACTCCCAAGTCGTGGGTAATCAGCAGCACAGCGGTTTTGGTCTTCTCCTGCAGGCTGGCAATGAGCTCCAGCACCTGAGCCTGAATTGTCACATCCAGGGCGGTGGTAGGTTCGTCGGCAATGAGCAGCTCGGGGGTGCAGGCCAGCGCGATGGCAATTACAACCCGCTGCTTCATGCCGCCGGAGAACTGGTGGGGGAATTCCTTATACCGGTTGGCAGGGATTCCCACCAGCTCCAACAACTGACATCCCCGCTCCTGGGCCTGGGCGCGGCTGCATTTTTCATGGAGCCGGACCACTTCGGCAATCTGATCGCCCACGCTGAGCACCGGGTTCAGCGCGGTCATGGGGTCCTGAAAGATCATGGAGATACGGTTGCCTCGGATCTTCTGCATTTCCTTTTCGGTACAGGCGGTTAACTCCTGGTCCCCCAGAAAGATTTTTCCGCTCCTGATTCGTCCGGGCGGGTCAGGAATCAGGCGCAGGATGGACAGCGCGGTTGTAGTCTTGCCCGCCCCTGTCTCGCCTACCAGTCCCAGGGTCTCTCCCTTTCGGATTTTCAGAGAAATTCCGTTGACGGCCTGTACCAAGCCGTGGTCGGTGTTGTACTCGGTGTACAAATCCTGAATATTCAGCAATACTTCTTCCATCGGAGATGCCTCCTGCTCTCAGCGTCTCAGTTTGGGGTCCAGCACATCCCGCAGGCCGTCCCCAAAGAGGTTCAGCGCAAAAATGGTGATCATGATGGCCACACCGGGGAAGGTGACAATGGGCCAGAAATCGCGGATATAGACCCGCCCGGCGGACAGCATGGCTCCCCACTCTGGAGAGGGCGGCTGAATACCCAGCCCGATGAAGCTCAGCGCAGCGGCGCTCAGAATTGCCGAAGCTACCCCCAATGTGGCCTGTACAATAATGGGGGAGAGGGCGTTGGGAAGAATTTCCCGCAGGATGATATAGGCGTCACTGGCGCCCACACACCGGGCGGCCTCTACAAACTCCTGCTCCTTCACGGTGAGCACCGAGGCCCGGACAATACGGGCGTAGTTGGGGGCGCTGCCAATGCCGATGGCAATCATGGCGTTGGTCAGTCCCGGCCCCAGCGCTGCGGAAATGGAGATGGCCAGAAGAGTGCTGGGGATGGCCAGGACAATATCAATACATCGCATTATGATATTGTCCACCGCCTTGCCGTAGAAAGCGGCCACCGCGCCCAGCAGTCCCCCCACCGCGGCGCCGATTCCCACCGCGATAAAGCCGATTTGAAGGGAGACCCGGGAACCGTAGATCAGCCGGCTGAGAATATCCCGGCCGCAGTTGTCAGTACCCAGGGGATGGGCCAGGGAGGGCAGCTGGTTTGTGATCTGATAGTTCTGCTCATCATAGTGGTAAGGCGCAATAATCGGCGCGAAGACTGCCGTGATAATCAGGACGCTCAAAATCACCATACCAATCAGAGCGGCCTTATTCCGGCACAGCCGGAGCCAGAATTCCCTGCGTCTGCTGCTGCGTCTTTTCTGCATACTCAATTCTGTCATGCTGCTTCACCTGCCTTTTCCTGAGTGGTGGAGCGCTTCTTTTTCCGGCTCTGGCTCTGATACTGAGATTTGATGCGCGGGTCGGCAAAGGCGTACAGGATGTCCACTACCAGATTGATGATGCTGAACGCGATGGCGATAAACAGGACGCCCCCCTGGACCACGGGGTAATTGCGGGCCTTGATGGAGTCCACCATCAGCTTGCCCAGACCGGGGATGGAGAAGATGGACTCGGTCAGAATGGCGCCGCCCAACCCGCGGCCAAACTGCAGGCCGACGGTGGTAATAATCGGGATAAGGGCATTTTTCAGGGCGTGGCGGGTGATCGTGACACGTTCAGAGAGGCCCTTGGCCCGGGCGGTGCGAATATAGTCCTGATGGATCACATCCAGCATGGAAGAACGGGTCATACGGGTGATGGTGGCCGCGGTACTGGTGCCGATGGTAACGGCCGGGAGAATCCAGTAGATCGGTCCGTAGAAGCCGGAGGGGGGCAGGATATTCAGATAGACCGAGAAAACCAGAATCAGCACCAATCCCTGCCAGAAGTTGGGCATGGATACCCCCACCAGGGCCAGAACCATAGCCAGATTGTCAAAGATGGAGTACTGTTTGGTGGCCGAGATAATACCTGCCGGGATGCCGATGGCTGTGGCCAGCAGCACGCTGAGTACAGCCAACAGCATTGTGGTGGGCCAGCGGTCAAAAATCTCTTCACTCACAGAACGGCCAGTGACATAGGAGGTACCCAGGTCTCCCTTGGTCACAATCCCTTTGATATAGTTCACATATCGCGTCAGGAATGGATCGTTCAAGCCCAACTCCTCCCGCAGGGCTTCCACTTCGGACTCCTGTGCGCCTTCGCCCAGAATCATGCGGGCCGGGTCGCCCTCAGAGATATACATCATGGAAAAAATCACAAAGGTGACACCCAGCAGGACAGGGATCATCATAAGAATACGTTTGATTATGTACCGATACACACCACCAACCTCCTCTCTTTAGTACTATCGGGCGATAATTTCGTCCAGCAGCTTTTCAAAATAATCCAGGGCGATGTTGGTCATCTCCTCCCCAATTTCGCGGGTAGAGCGGGTAGCGTCGCCCAGCGCGCCGTTTTCCGAGGCATCTTTCTTCCAGTTCCATGCCGTGCTGCCGTCGCAGAGCACCTTGCGGTAGTACATACTGTTTGTATGCAGCTGTCCTGGCTGGCGGTCCTCATGGACCACCCATGGACACAGATACATACACTGAGAGGTCTCCACCTCACAGGCGTGGCCGATAACGGGAGGAAGGTCCAGATGTTCACTGAGCGTCTTCCGGGCCAGGTTGGTCCCCATAGCCGACCAATATGCGTCAATTCCGTATTCATACTGCAGCTTGACCACCACAGAATTGAGCACCGGACGGTTTCCGCCGTGACCGTTGACAAACAGGACCTTTTTAATGCCATGGCGGGAAAACGCCTCTGCAATGTCACACAGCATCTGGATCATGGTATCGATCCGCAGAGTAAGTGTAGTGGGAAAAGGCATATGATGGGTGCTGATGCCGTATGTAACAGGGGGGGCGATCAGAATTTTGTTTCCCACCCGGTCTCCAAGCAGCTTACAAAATTCATATGCCCGCTCACTGTCGGTAGTAAAGGTGGTGTTGGGACCGTGCTGCTCACAGGAGCCCACAGGGATGACCGCCACTTTGATGTTCGCCATCTCCCGTTCCACTTCCGGCCAGACCATTTCTCCCAATACCAGGCGTTTTTTTTGTTCCATTCCTCAAATCCCTCGCTATTCTGCCAGGTGGATGCCGCTGGCATCCACCTGGCTTTGCATTTGTTCTTTCAGAAATCAGGGGGCAAAGGTAACCTCAGCCAGATTGGGCGTGTTGCCGGGGTGGCACACAAAGTTCTCCACATCTACCCCGGTGGCATACACCGCATTGGTAAAGCAGATGGGAATCAGGTTGTACTGCTGCCACATATATTCCATGGCCTCTTTATAGATCGCCGCGCGCTCCGTGGTGTCATATGCGGCTTTACCAGCTTCCAGGTACTCGTCAATTTTGGTATTGCTGTTGCGCAGGAAGCTCTTGTAGCTGGTAGGCCAGATCATCAGCGCATGGTCCGGGTCGCCGGTGGTGGGAGTGGAGTTGGTCACACCCATAGGCACCTCGCCATTGGCGGCTTTGGACAGCAGGGTGGCCTGATCCATAATCTGAATATCGGTCTCAACGCCCACGTCACGCCACATATTCTGAGCCACTTCCATCACGTCGATGAAGTTCCGGTCCTCATTGAGCATCACAGTTACCTGTAGGCCATTGGCATAGCCGGCCTCCGCCAGCAGTTGCTTTGCCCGCTCGGGATTATACTCATAGGGCCCGATTTTGGAATAACCAAAGACGGTGGGGGCCATGAGGGAGTCGGCCACGGTAGCGCTGTTTCCATAGGCTACATTGACAATGGTGGGCATATCCAAGGCCAGGATCAGGGCCTCACGCACACGGATGTCGTCAAAGGGAGCCATGGACATATTCATTGTAATATAGGAGAACTTGTAGCCCGGCCCAGAGACCACCTTGACCTTATCATTGGACTCCAGCCGCTCCACATCATTGGCGGCCACATCATAGATAATGTCCACGCCACCGGTCTCCAGCTCAATGCTCCGGTTGGCCGCCTCGGTAATCACACGGACGGTCAGCTTCTCATAGGCGGGCTTGCTGCCCCAGTAGTTCTCGTTGCGGGTGAGCACAAGACTGTCCCCCGTCTTCCACTCGGTGAGCACAAAGGGGCCGGTTCCCACAGGGGAACGGCCATAGGCCTCTGCCCCCATCTCCTCCAACGCGCTCTTGCAGATAATATCGCCCCGGGCGGAAGCCAGATAGTTGTAAATGGCGGCGAAAGGCTGCTTGACTCGAATATCAATGGTCAGCGGGTCGATGACCTCAGAATTCTCCGCATCAAAAGAGGAGAACATGGATGCGCTACCCTTTTCTGTGGTAGCCCGCTGGAGGGAGAAGAGCACATCCTCAGCAGTCAGCTCAGCGCCGTTAGAGAACTTGACGCCCGAGCGCAGGTGGAATCGGATGGTCAGCTCGTCAATGACCTCCCAGGATTCAGCCAGACCGGGGACGATCTCACCGTTCCTGTCCTGAACCACCAATGTATCATAGACCACACGCTGCACAGCAAAATTAGCCAGGGCGGTGGAATTGTGGGGGTCCAGGGTGGAGGGCTCGGCCCGGATGGCAACTTTCAGCTCGTTTTTAGAGGAGGTACCGGGAGTGGCTGAAGAGGTGCCGGGCGTACTGGCTATACCCGAGGTGCTAGGATTTCCGGGCTTTCCGCCACAGGCGGACAGCAGCATGGTTGTGCAGAGCACCAGAGACACGAATTGGGCGAATCGCTTCATTTTGGGTTTCCTCCTTTACTTTTTTGGGGCTACTGACTAAATGATATCATAGGTCTCGGAAAAAGTAAATAATAAAATATAATTTTTTTAAAATTTTATATAAAATCATATAAAATTATTTGGGTACATCCTTTGAAGGACAAATGGGCAGTCAAAAAGCCTTGAATTTTTATTATTTTGGCGCTAAAATGTCACTTAACAAGCGTCAAATATAAAGTACAGTATCCGTATAACTATGACTTACGGATACACAGGACATATCTGAAAGGAGAACATGGACGGAATGAAGAATCCGATGGAACGGATACGGGAAATCTATGAGCAATTAAGCAATACCCAGCGCAAAATCGCTGATTTTGTTCTGAAAACTGGAGATGGAGTCTGTTTTTTATCCCTGACTCAGCTCAGTCAAGAGGCAGGGGTAACGTCGGTCACCGTCGTTAACTTCTGCAAAAAACTGGGTTATTCAAGTTTTAGCGATTTTAAAAAGGGATTTCAGTATTATATTCAAGGGGTCATTTCTCCTAGGCATGTGGTTAAAAGTGACTTGGCGGATTACCAAGCCCGCCCTGAGGAAGACTTCCTCCAGCAGGTAATGGCGCATGAGATGAATCTGATGTCAGATACCTTTACATGTTTGGGTAAGGAGAGCTTAATCCAGGCAGCCGAACTTTTGTGCAAAGCCAGGAGGGTCTATTTAGTCGGCAAAGGACTAAGCCTCCCTGTCATTGATCTGTTTTTATCCCGATTGGATTTTTTGTGTCTGGACGCTAAAAAGGTGTCCTTTGACAATCTGAACCTCTTGCCCAACCGACTGGCCAACGCTGGTCCCGAGGATGTGTTTGTGGTGTTCTCCTTCCCCAACTACTCTCCTATCATCGGCGAGGTGGCCCACAGCGTAAAGGAACAGCTGAGCAGTCGAATTATCTGTATTACTGATAAACCGACAGCTCCTCCTGCCTGTTATGCTGATATTCTTTTGCTGTGCCAAACTTCTGGCCTTGTATACTACAATTCCATGACCACCCCTACCTCTCTGGTAACAATTCTGACTTCGCTCATGGCAGTAAAAGTCCAAGGACAGGCCTCCCCCGCCCAAGAGAAAATACCCCAGTTAGCCTATCTCCGGAAAGAAACGTAGCACTCCTCACTTTTTTAAAAAGTTGCCAGCCTGAACAGTCTGGAGGGACGTATCTCAAGATATTTTGAGCGGTCTTGCGGGAATTATCCGCATACATTTGATGACGATTGAACATGGGGCCAAGTAAGTGAATTTTAAAACTCTTTGGATTACAAATGCACTAGACATACGCCCCAGTGAACTTGTTGCCATAATCGAGGCCGAAATTGAGCAAAATATTTGTTGCCAAGAGTAAGTGAAAGCCTGCACACAACGATAAAACTGTGGGAGCGGAAAGAGGTTTGCGTCGATACCGACGCAAGACCTCTTTCCGCTCCTTTTCCTGTTCTGCTCGTCGCGTCTGTCCAGGCAGACACTCCTCGCAGAACCCCTCTCTAGCCTGGTTTCACCATAGCTGATTTTGTGTGCAATTTACAGCGCATCACAATGGATTGAAGTCTAAAACCGACACACATTTCTCACTCCGCTTTGTTCACTATGACATTTTTCATAACTCATAGTTTCGTCCAAAAATCGGCTTTCATGTGATGTCTCTGATTTGCTGTAATTTGTTAAGCTCCGAAATACGGATAATCGTGGCACCTTTTTCGCCCCACCATCCAACCACCGAAAAGGCCATATGCTCCATGTTGTCGTCCTCAAAAAAGATGCCTTTCAGATTATTGAGTATCACTTGAATCGCTCGGTTGGAGGTGTCCCACAGTCTGGCATTGTTGTTTCCTCTGGGGGTGATAATCTCAATTTCCACCATCGCCTTGTTAAAATAGGGGAGAGGTTTTTGCTGGGCCGCTTCCGCAATCGCGGTATGGAGCATCGCTTTCCCCACTGCTGTGTGCGTTTGCGATCCGCTTTGTGGTTCCGCCAAAGGTTTCCATATCATAAATGACCGACAGCAGTTGGCTTTGCAGTCGCAGTGTCAGGTCGTACATTTTGCGGAGTTGGTCTACGTTTGCTATACCGTTATCCGGTAGGCACTGCTCGATCTGCGTTATCGTTTTCTTCAGACAAATATTCATAAAACTGTGTCCCCTCCAATTCTATCACATCCGGGTACATTCGCAGAATCAGCCTGTCCTGCTTCCGGTAGCAAACCGCATACCGAACCTGGGTTAACAAAAACGCGGTAGGGCCACTTTTCGTAGTCGCCCTGGGCCGGGTCGTGCAGTCCTGTTCCATTTTTACTTCGGCTTTGTACTTCTTTCTCCGAGGACAATATGGCCTTGATATCCATGCCAAACCATTTTGGGGTAGTCAAATAGACGTGCTCATATTGCGCCCGCAGCTTAATAGGAGAACGGGACCAGCAGGTTGGTTTATTTCGCTCCAGACAAACATCCGAAAGAAGCCGCCGGCGGCTCCACATGGTCTGACGGATGATATTTTTTGCTGTCTTATTTCGCTTGCCGTCCTGACACATCAAAATCATTCCACTGGCCTTTGTTTCATAACTACCGTACTTTGTATAGAACAATGATCCCTCCGCCCGCACCTGCCACTCCATACTCCCGTTCCCAATGTCATAGACAGCTAACTTTTCTTTTCCTGCCAGCAGCATCCCGGTAAAACACGTGGTGGACAAGATACCTGGTGCGATGCTTCGCCAACAGGCCGACGGGATAAATACTGGCTCCGCTGACTCTGGTACTTTCCCGACGGCAGGGATGCCGTGTTCCTCCATCAGCACAGCCATGCGAGAGACCTCCATCACTCGCTGGATAGACTGCTCTCCACCGCCTACTGAGATTAGCGGCTTAACATCAAGGAACAGGGCCCGGCCTTTTGCTAAAATCGACACGCTGCCGTCCTTACGTTTGGTGAGGTACTTGTTTTTCGTCAGTGGCCGAAACGCATAGGACAGGGCCACCAGGTCTCCGGTCCCTTCGGTATCTAACATATGCAGACAACTGGCATAATCCAACAGATTAAATCGTGCCAAATGGCAGATCAGCTTTAATTGGTTTTCATGTAGTCTCATCTGTCTCCTCCAAATAGAAAGATTGGGCGGTCAGGCCAGCGGCTTTTCTCAAAGCTGTTGGCTTGCCGCCCAATTTTGTGACTGCTTTCACGGAAAACAATCACCCCCCTCAATTACTAAAACCTTCGCTTAGTCCTCCAGCGAGTTGCCGTTAAGATACGCAATCAGCCGTTCCGTATAAATACGAATGTACCACTGCCGGGTCCCGATGTTGGCGCCCAGCAGGCAGAACGGCTTCCGGCCCTCCGCCACCAGCTTGGACAACTGACGGGGCGAGACCCCCAACAGTTCCGAAGCTACTTTCAGCGGTGTAAAGTTGGGGTATTCCCGCCGCAGTTTGTTCGTCGCTTTGTTGTCCACAGGCATCCACCTCCTTTCTCTGCGCAGTGCAGTAGTCTTTGCCGGTGTTCAGTCGGACTGCTCTCGTTTGCCCAACTGTTCCACGAGTGCCCGGACGTTGATGTAGTACACACCGCCGCTTTTGATGTGCGGAATCGTGCCGTTTTTACATCCCTGCTGCAGAATTTGAGCGCCGCTGCCATGAGGGTGAAGTTGTCAGCCAGGCGGAGCAAAAAGAAAGCGGCCTTCGGCAGAAGCGGGAAGCCACAAAGGTTCAGACGTTGCGTCAGTACGGCGAGACGGTGTTTATGCCTGCCAAGAGCGTCACCATGAGCGAGAATGGCCGCTGTGCCTACCAAGGCAACCTTAACCATTGGATCTATCCAGCCCTGGGCAATCTGAAAATGCCCGACATTACCCCGGCCAACATCTCCGCCCTGCTGCTCTCTATGCAGTCCCAGGGCAAGGCCCACGCCACCTGCGTCAAGGTCTACACCATCCTGCACAGCCTATTCAAGATGGCGTACATGGCTGATGTGATTCTTGCTAATCCCATGGATAAAGCAGAGCATCCTAAGCCTCGCAAGGGCGAGATTAAAGACAAGGACGTGGAATCATGCACGACTGAAGAAGTTCAGCGTATCTTTGTCGCTCTGGAGAATGAGCCGCTGAAATGGCATGTTTTGATGCGCTTGCTCATCGACACCGGCATCCGCCGGGGCGAGTGTTGCGGGCTCCAGTGGAAAGATATCGACTTCAAGGCTGACACAATCACTATTCGAGGGAACCTCTGCTACACGCCTCAAAAGGGCATTTACCTGGACACGCCCAAGAGTGGCAAGGTAAGAATCATAGATGTTGACCCGGAGATCATGGGGCTGCTCCAGCAACTCAGGCTGGAGCAAATGAGCCACGCCATCAGCACCTATGTCTTTACTCAGCAGGACAGCCCGGAACCGATGCACCTTCAGTCCCCGGCCAGATATATGCAGAAGTTTGCCAAAAATATGATGTGCCCGGACTTCATCCCCATAAGCTCCGTCACACGTTTGCCAGCATCGCAATTACCAACGGAGCCGATGTGGCTAGTGTATCCGAAAAGCTAGGGCATAGCGACAAGGCTGTCACTCTCCGAATGTACACTCACGCGGACCAAGAAAGCATGAGGCGAGCCAGCCAAATTTTCAGAGATGCTCTGAAAAAAGCTGGTCAGGCGTAATGCAAGCTAGTATCTAAAAAACTATCGGTATGGGTTTCTGTATGGGTTTCCTGCCGGGAAGCTTCTCCTCTAGGTAAAAGCAAAACCCGCTATCCCTTGCGGGACAACGGGTTTGAGTGGAGCTGCTACCCAGATTTGAACTGGGGACCTCATCCTTACCAAGGCATCCGCTACACTGCACAGGTATGCACAACAGTCGTTTTACCGCTTCAAATGCACGTTTTTCAAGTATCACATCTGCACCAAGCGCATTAAACAGCAATCAAGATCTTTTAGCGTTCTGGTCATCGTTTAGCAAGGGTTTTAGCAAAACCATCACGCTAAAAGAATTATAGCTCGGGATGTAATCATATCAAATTCTGGGGCCATATTGCGCATTTTGCGCAATATGGCCCCTCTTTTTTTGTTTTTAAGGAGTTACCTATGCCAGAATACCAACTTGAAATCAAGCAGCTTGTGGACTACCCACGCTGCCGCATCTACCGCGAATTTGTTCAAACCCTGATCGTAGACCGGAGCATCCGAACCAATGGATACTCCGGTCTTTTTTGTTATACCGTTCTCTGTTCCTACGCTAATTTCCGTACCTCATACCGTCGGCTGGATGGTATCAGCTATACGATTTATCCGGGTGAATGGGTTTGCCGGGTCAGCGAACTGAGTAAACAACTGCGTTTCCGTTTCCGCCGTCAGACCTTAAATATGCTGGATACCCTTCAGGATGCCCGCCTGCTCCAGTACAGCCTGCTGGGGCGAGGCCAGCTGGTCAAATATAAAATCACAGACTGGAGACGTCATAACACAGTGCTGGACTACAACTGCCCCTGTCAAAAGGATACCGGTTTTTTCTTTCTTCCTGTCAATACGGCCAAGGAATTGGTCAGCTGGGGGAAATGCTCTGAGATGGACATACTTCTGGATTTGTGGATATCCGCAGTCTACCACGATGACCAGGTTCAAGGTTCCTTCGATGGGCCAGTGGCCTATTTCCGCAACGGGACCGGCAATCCTCTGGTGTCCTATTCTGAGCTTGCCCTGCGATGGGGTCTATCAAAGTCTACCGTAGGCCGTGTCCTGAAAAAATTTGCTCAGTTGGAATACATCGACCTGTTTACATTTCCGGGCCGCCACGGAACTGCCATATACCTCCGAGATTATTTGTCCACTATGTTTCAAATCTCAAATGTCCTGGTGGACAAGGATGAAGCGGCTATGTCATTCAACATCCAGATGTCTGTACCAGAAAAAGAGCTCGATTCTATTTCATGCGTTCCAAACGAGAAAATTATCGTTTCAAAACCGAACAGCGAGTTCCTTGCCCGAAAAGTCCTTGAACTTCTTGCGCTGCAAGGGATTCAATGCGCTAAGTGCTGCAAGTTCGACTATATGTTATATCCTTTATCCGACGACTGCAAGGGTGTAAGAGAGGAGACAGCAGGACGACAGCGGATCGGTTATCGCATGGAAATTTTCTGTAACGAGAAAAAACCAGTTTATATCTTCGAGTTTTCCACAGAGCCGATAAGGAGGGACTGACAATGAAAAAGAAAACCGATAAAAGTAGCGTTCAGGAAGATTCCCGCTACCACGACACATGGAAACTGTTGAAAAAGTACCGGGATGTGGTGTGGAGCCTGGAGTTGTCTGTCCAGCAGATCAAAAACCAGTTTCAGGTCGAGTATGGAATCAGCATTGATGATTTTCTGGATTCCATCTACATGGCCGGTGCGGACTTGGGCGGCACTCAGATTGAAAACCATGCCCGCTGCATTGCGCGCAGCCACAAAATGCTCACATTGGTGGGAAATGCGGTAGAACTGCTTCGTACCCGCCATAAGAATGGGGAGATTTTTTATTGGTTGCTATATTACACTTATCTGTCACCTCAGCAGTTCCGAAATACGGCAGAAATCATAGAACAGCTTCGGCCACATATGCAGGATATCAGTTTCCGTACTTACTATCGCCGCAGAAAAGAGGCTGTGGCGGTGTTGAGTTCCATCCTTTGGGGCTATACATCTCAGGACAATCTGGAGGTGATGGAATTATTTTTCCCTGCAACGCAAACAGAGTAATTTAGGTATGGCAAAAAACAAAAAAAGAAGTATATTTAATTTGCCTCTTGTGCTATAATAGGCGAGAGGTGATGATATGAAACTAAAGAAAATCAGTTTTGGAAATTTCAAATCTCTGTATGACGTGTCTTTTGAACCTGGACGGGTGAATGTATTCGTGGGTGCAAACGGGGCAGGAAAATCTACACTTCTGGAAGCCATTGGTCTGCTGAGTGCAGCGATGACAGATCGGGTGGACTCAACCGCCTTACAACGCAGAGGTGTTCGACTTAGTGTTCCCTCGCTGTATAAATCAAATTTTAAAAATATAAGCAGGCAGAAACCAACAATATATCTGTCTTTAGGCTGGGAGAGCGAAGTGATACAAGATTTATTCCGCTATGATGTACACTTGACTTCTCCTACGGATTCAGAGTTGTGGAAATACCATTCCGAGGCGTTTTTCCATAATGGAGAGAAAAAGTGGGGACGGAGCAATGCATCTTCCAAGTCAAGAAATTCTGCCATCGGAGGATTTTTGGTTGATAACGATGAAAAATTATCATTGGGGCGGGAAATGGCGGTTGCGCTCTCAGCTTATGGAATATTTCAACCCAACACTATGACTTTACGTGGAACAGTAGCTGACCCAAACCAAATGACTCCGATTGGACTGAACGGTGGTCGCTTGGCGGAGGCAATCAGTGATCTTATCCGGACAGAAGATGAAGATATATTCTTTGGGGATATGTATATTGAAGATGTCTTGGATTTAATTGATTGGGCCTCAGAAATAACAGTAAATGCCCCCAAAAAGAGTAGCATTAATGCTAACATTCCAACTACTCGGCAGATTATTGAGTTTACTGACCGATATATGAGAAACAGCGCAAAATTTACTGCGTATGATGCTAGTGAAGGTGCATTATACGTTCTGTTTATGCTGGCTTTAGCTATGCACCCACAGGGGCCTAATATTTTTGCTATAGACAGTTTCGATCATGCGTTGAATCCAAGGTTGGCAAGAAAATTGACTGCGACATTTTGTGAGCAGATTATCCAAAAACAAAAGTGTGTCTTTTTAACCACACACAATCCTTTTGTTTTAGATGGTTTGGATTTGAATAATGACGATATTCGACTGTTTGCAATAGACCGAAATTTGGATGGTTATGCGCAGATTACAAGAATCAAGATTTCACAGGAATTGATTAAAGAAGACCAACCGCTGTCTAGGCTGTGGATCAATGGCCGACTTGGAGGTGTACCTCCTCTTCTATGAAAACAGTAGGAATTGTATGTGAAGGGCCAACCGATTTTGTAATTTTGCGAAGTGTTATTGATACAATAACCGGTGAAAAAAACGAGTATAGGCGCATACAGCCAGAACAAAATGTTTGTGGCCAATATGGAAACGGCTGGAAAGGCGTTTGGAAATGGTGTCAAAACCATTCTGAAATACTGGCGCAATATATGAAAGACGCGCAACCTGTATTGGATTTTTTGGTAGTGCAGTTGGATGGCGATGTATCCAGAAAGGAGAAACCTGTCCATTGTAAGTGTGATTCTATCAAGTGTGATTTTAGAGGAATCAGTAATCCATTGATGTGTGATATAAACTCTTGTCCTATTGTACTGCCTTGCCAGGAGCACGGGGCGCCAGTTACAGGGTATATTTCACATTTGAAAGGGCTTATCAATTCTCTGCTAAATCAATCAGATGATGTTTGTGTCGCTATCCCGTGTGATAGCTTGGAAACGTGGATTGTTGCTGCTTATGATGGACTGAAAAATGTAGAGTTTGTAGAGAGTCCTTGGGAGAAAATTATTGCGCACGGAAAGAGTTATCACGACATACGGATTGCTGGAGGAAAAAAGCGACCAGTTATATTTCAACGATTTGCACCTATAGTATGTGAACGCTGGAATAAGATAACGAAACTCTGTGAAAGTGCTAGAGACTTTGAGGAGTGCATTTTGAAACAATTTAAATAGTTTTTTCAACAAGCTTTATTCGATGAGACTTTGGCTTTTAAACCGGAAGAGTATTGTGAAAAGTATTTGAATTGTAATGCATTTGTACTTGCTGATGTGTGTTAAAAAAATTACATGAAAATCTCTGGCTCGTAGAGGCTACAAATCCTGATAAAAAGGCTATTTATCAATACTTTGACACAATCGATAAAACTCAGAAATTTAAACCATGTAGCATATCGCAAAATAAGAGAGCTCGATGCGCGGTTGGAGGCAATCAACCGATCTCTATCTATAAAATAGAGAACAATTGAGGGAAAATCTATACCCATGATGTTTTGATGCCCTTTCCGCAAGCGTCAAATCTCTTGGTGTCTTGCACAAGAATACGGGATGCGAGAAAATATAATAGAGTCCAATAAGGTGCCATGTACTCTCGAATAGTACATGGCACTGCTTGTATTGTAGCGGGATAGATTTTTGGGGGAGGGAGACGCAATGGGGCGGGGCCTGCAAGGGGTAAATTATCGGGGGCATCTGGCAGCGTGGAGTCGGCAAGTGGAAGCATACCGGAAGATCGGACAGCGAGTGAGCGAATGGTGCGGGGCGCATGGGATCCCGATATCCACATACTATAGCTGGCAGAGGAAGGTGTTCCAAGCCGCGTTATCAGAGAACGAGGTTTGCTTCGCAGGTGTTTCTGTAAGGCCCGCAGCAGCGGAAACGGCGGCGAGTATCCAATGTGGAGAGCTGTGGGTGGACATCCACGTCGGAGCAGGCACAGAAACGATCCGGGCAATCATTCGGGCCCTAAAGTCATGCTAAGCGATTTCAAATGCAGGTGTCCGGTATGCCTGGCCTATGGGTACACGGATTTGCGGCGTGGAATCAATGGTCTGGCTGAGCTGGTGCAGACACAGTTCCAGTTGGATCCGTTCCAAAACGCACTGTTTCTGTTCTACGGACGACGAAAGGATCGGATCAAAGGGCTGTACTGGATGAGAGACGGTTTTGTGCTGCTGTACAAGCGGCTGGAGAGCGACAGCTTCCAGTGGCTGAGGAACGGTGAGGAGGCGCGGTAGCCCACAGCGCAGCAGTACCGGTGGCTGATGGAGGGGCTGAGCGTAGAGTAGCCGAAAGCGCACAAGATAGTGTCTGGGCTAAACATCGTCTTGCAAAATCGTGGGGAAAACTAGTATTTTTCGGGGCTTCATAGTATAATTGAAGCCATGAAAGAGCAGAGAAATGAGACAAACGCCGTGGAAACGATTACGATTTCCCGTGCGGAATATGAGGAGCTGAAGGGCCAGAACGAGTGACTGATGGAGCAGTTGTGCCTGTTGAAGAAGAAACAGTTTAGCGCATCCAGTAAGCAGAGCAAAGGGCAGTTGTATGGTCAGCTGAGCCTGCTGTTCAACGAGGCGGAAGCGTATACTGCCCCGCCGGGGCCGCAAAAGACCACCCAAGTGGCAGGCCACACCCGGAAGCAGTCCGGCAGCGTGAAGGAAATAGTGCTGGACAACATCCCGGTGGAGGTTGTGGAGCACCGGCTTTCGAAGGAGGAGCGGGTGTGCCCGCAGTGCGGAGAGCTGATGCAGGAAATCGGGACAGAGGTGCGGGAGACATTGAAACTGATTCCAGCCAAAGCCATTTTGAGCTACGACGTATACTACACCTACGCCTGCGAAAACTGCGAAAAAATTATATCTCAACGCCCATCATGAAAACGCCGAAGGAGCCGTCTGTGATCCCTGGTAGTTTCGCCTCACCGGAGGCCGTTGCTCACATCACAATGCAGAAATTCGTAATGGCCAGCCCGCTGTACCGGCAAGAGCAGGAATAGGCGCGGTAGGGGCTGAAACTATCCCGGCAGACCATGTCTAACTGGGTGCTGCGGGCAACGGAGGATTATCTGTTGCCGGTCTATGAAGAGTTACACCGGCAGTTGGTGAAACGTGGGGTGCTTCACGCCGGTGAGACCACTCCCAGGTACTCCACAAACCGGGAAAGAGGACCCAGACCAAGCTATATGTGGCTGTACCGGACGGGCCGGGATGGTGAATCGCCCATCGCGCTCTATGAGTACCAGCCCAGCCGGAAGGCGGAACACGCGGCAAAGTTTCTGGACGGCTTTTCCGGGTATCTCCACACGGACGGCTACCAAGGCTATCATAAGTTGCCGGGGAATATCTGGGTGGCTGGCTATTGGGCCCACGCCCGGAGGAAGTTCGACGAGGCACCGACAATCGGGAGGGCACGGCAGCGCTCACCGGACTGAAATATAGCAATAAGCTGTTCGCCTGGGAGGAGCAGTTCAAAGAGTTCTCTCCAGAAAAGCGGAGAAAACAGCGTCTGAAAGAGGAAAAGCCGATTTTAGACGTGCTTTTGGCGTAGGCGGATTCTGTCTCCGCCGCACCCAAGTCCGTGCTGGGCAAAGCCTTGCACTACCTCAAAGAGCAATGGCCTTATCTCCTGCGGTATCTGGAAGACAGACGGCTGGAACCAGGTGGAGCGCAGCATCAAGCCCTTTGTGATTAGCCGCAAGAACTTCCTGTTTGCCAACACTCCGCTGGACGTCCAGGCCAGCGCGGTGATTTACAGCCTAATTGAGACAACCAAAGAATCGGGGCTAAAGTCCTTCCGCTATCTGACCTGGGTTTTGGAAACCGTTCCAACACTGAATCGTACCGCAACAGGCTGGCCGTGCCGCTCTCCCGGCTAATGCGCCTGAGTTTTGCGCAACTACATAATTCTTTTGAACTGTAGCGATGATTCGCTTCAGCGCTGCGGCTCTATTTGCGGCTGGATGATTTGACGCTTACGAAGCTTTGATGAATTTATTTACCCAAAATGAAGTTAAACGAATCATCTAAAACAAAATTCCATTCTTCTCTTCTGGCAATTTTTCTCCAGTCGTCAACATCAATTTGGCCCTGCCACTCATTTCCAATTGCTTCAACTTCGCCTTTTTCTGTAAGTCCTAGAGTAAACCCGAACCCAGCATCAATTGCAACGATATCTTCCCAACCGTCGATTTCTTCACTCTCTTTTGAATCAAGCGTTGCTAAAACAACATGTCCATTAGATTTTAACCCAACTATATGTGAATCTCCAGCAGCAATTGCAATAATATCAGTCCAGTCATTTACGCTAAATCTGTGCAAGCCGTTTTGATAGGCCACAACTACCGTTCCGTCCTTTTTCAATGCAGCAGTGTAACTCTGCGATCTACCACCAGCAGCAATTGCAATAATATTAGTCCATTCATCTTTATGGTCTGCAATATTTTTCAGTTGGTTGCCACTTCCATACCCTGTAATATAAATATTGCCATCTTTGTCTAGGCCAACGGTATGCCTTGGCCCTGCAGCGACAGATACGATATTAGTCCATTCATCAATATCTATTTGTTTGTCTCCATTGTGTCCTTGTGCAGTAAGAGTTCCATCATTCTTCAATCCAATAATATATAATTCTCCAGCAGCCACTTCAATAATATCTCTCCAATCGCTTGTATCAATACGATAGTTCCCTATTCGACCTGTAGTCACAACACTGCCGTCTTTTTTTAGACCAATAATAAAATGCCCTTTTGCAGAAATAGATATAATATTATCCCACTCTAATAAAACTTCTTTATATCCTGGATCAATCCCTGCAAACTCAATCTTACTATCTTCTGTTACTCCGGCCGAGAAACGAACCCCAGCCGAAATAGTCTTTGAAAGAGATAAGCGTTTAATATATTCTATGCACTTTTCTAGCATAGCGTCAACTTCTTCACTATATCCATTGATTGATATTAAAAGACTGTAGGCTGTTTTGTAATTTCCTGAGTCAAAGCATTCAACTGCATCACTATATTTTTGCTCTTTTTCTTTTTGCGAATTAATTAGTTTGTTGATTTCACTAACATAAGATTCTGGTGTCTCTTCTTGATTTGTTATGTTCGCAATATCTTTATCTTCTAATCTTTCAAAAATAATTCTGGCTTCCTCATATTTCCGTTCCGAAAACATAGATACCGCTTGGTCATACTCGATTCTATTTCTTGCTTTTTCAATATATAACAGGTTGTCTTGATAGTCACCTAATCTTATTAAGATATTTATCCCATTTTGATAATCACCATTGTCCACCATGGATTTTCCGATTTCGTATTTTGTTAGTAAATCACGCCTGGTACTCTCTGCGCTATAAAAGAAAATGGCGAGGAACACTACAAAACAGGCAATAACAACAAATATGTTTCTTTTGGATGTTTTAAACATCATACTACCCTCTTTAAATTATTGCTGTACATTAGAGCTTTGTCTGTCCTTTGCTCCGCATTCGAGGACCACACCCATAATGATATTTCCAACAAGTGCAACGGCTGTAATCTTTGCTATAACAATCGACCTGTCCGCTCTAATATCTGCTCTTCCCAAACTTTTTTCCTCGACCACCTCTGTAATAATAGTATCTTCAGTGTAGTTCTCATTACCTGCAATCGTGGTTTCCTCAGAGCTAAGTAGCCAAGAATAAAACAGTAAACATATACCAAGAGATACCAAGGAGATAATACTAAACACCTTTTTCCAAGCCGAGGAGAATATCCGCTCCTCGTCTGTTGCATATCCGCAGGCATTGGCAGCCACAGAAAAGGTAATTGTCACAAACCCTGGTACATAATCAACTTTAAACAAATTAAAATCATATCCTATATACCATTCATATCCAGCAGCCACCAGAAATGGGATGCAGGAAAGAACAACTCCATACAATAGCCATCGAGCAACTTTTGCTGGCTTCGTGTATCCCTTTTCCACCATTGTAACCTCCCTACAGTACAAAATTTATCAAAATTTAGGGTCGTGGTTTTAAGAAGCTAAGCAAATTCTTCGACATTATACAGCTATTTTAGATTCAATTCAAGATGATAATCTGTTTTCTCTATAATTTCATGGTAAGCGTCAAATCTCCGAGCACAAGAAAGCCCTTTGCCAGGGTGACCGATAAGGTATCATAAGTTTCGCAAAAAGGAAAAGAGACACAGTTTGCAGCCCTCTGGTAGAATGAAGTAGCGACACACCATTCTGAAAGGAGACTGCAAACCATGTCCGAGAAGATTGTACAGCTAAATGAAGAAGTAATCAAGGGTCAGATCAAGGAACTTGTGCGAGACAGCGTGGAAGAAACGCTCAACGAACTGCTGGAAGTGGAAGCAGAGAAGCTGACCCAGGCGGCGCGGTACGAGCGCAATGAGCAGCGGCAGGGCTACCGTAGCGGCCATTACAGCCGCAATCTCACCACAACTTCCGGGGATGTTACCCTGAAGGTGCCCAAACTCAAGGGAATTTCTTTTGAGACAGCCATCATCGAGCGGTACCGCCGTCGGGAAAGCAGTGTGGAGGAAGCGCTCATAGAGATGTACCTGGCTGGGGTGTCGGTGCGGCGAGTGGAGGACATTACCGAGGCTCTGTGGGGCAGCAAGGTGTCACCAGCCACCATCAGTGAGCTGAACAAGAAAGCCTACGTCCATATCGAGGATTGGCGGAACCGGCCCTTGCAGGGCGGCAGATATCCCTACGTCTATGTGGACGGGATCTATCTGCGGCGGAACTGGGGCGGAGAGTATGAAAATGTGGCAATACTGGTGGCGATTGCGGTAAACGAGGACGGATACCGTGAAGTTTTGGGCGCCGCCGAGGGAATGAAAGAGGACAAGGACAGCTGGGTCGGTTTCTTCCAGTGGCTGCGTGGCCGCGGCCTGGACGGGGTCAAGCTGGTGGTTGGGGACAAGTGCCTTGGTATGCTGGAGGCTGTGGGAGAAGTGTTCCCGGAGGCCAAATACCAGCGCTGTATCGTCCACTTTTACCGCAATGTGTTCTCCGTAGTCCCTCGCTCCAAGGTGAAACTGGTTGCCAAGATGCTCAAGGCGATCCATACTCAGGAGAGCAAAAAGGCCGCACGGGAGAAAGTAAAAGCAGTTGTGAAGGAACTGCGTTCCATGAAATTGAAGGCGGCTGCCAAGAAAGTAGAAGATGGCATTGAAGAGACGCTCACCTACTGCGATTTTCCCAGCGAACACTGAACCCGCATCCGTACCAACAATGTCATAGAACGGCTCAACAGGGAAATACGCCGTCGCACCCGTGTGGTGGGCTGTTTCCCAGATGGCAACTCTGCCCTCATGCTTGTCTGTGCCAGGCTGCGCCATGTGGCCGGTACGCAGTGGGGCAACAAGAAGTACATGAATATGAAGCACTTAGAGGCCACCCTGGAAAACGTCTCTATCGCCGGCTGACTTCTTTCTTCCAGAGTCTGCAAACTTAAAGTGCGAAAAACTCTTGACACTACCTCCTGTAGCGGTAAATTCATTAAAATTACTTCGTATTTTGGTGAAAAATGGAGAATTTCGGGAGAATCATATTTATATTTAGATAATAATTTAGAAAAGCCACAAAAAATATAGAGTATCTTCGATCAAAAAAATAAATATTAACGCATCATTCAGCGCAAGATAGCACAAAATGCCGGCAATTATATTTAAAAATCGAGTACTTTCGTTCCCCCAATCGTTCATATGCATTTTTAACGATACGATAGCTTTTGGTATCTGAGTAGCAAAAAACCTCAATCTTGTTGGATGATTTCAAAAATTCATATATTGAAGTCATCTTCACCTCTGCGCCGGTTTGCCAAATATGGTTGGGATAGCTTGTTAAATGTACTATTTTGTTTTCTCCACAAAATATACCATAATGCCAATATAGTATCCGGCGAACCCGAACAATATTTCCTGGTTTAAGTTCTGCTAAACAAGAATTGGCAAACTGCATACAATTATTACCCCCCACAGAAGATATATGCCGTATTCAGTTTTATTGTCCGAACAAGAAAACCATATTTTATAACTTATAATTAAAATGCCAACAGCAATACTTGTAATCCCTAAACTTATAGATATTATAAATTGATATGAAAGTAAGTAGAATACTACTGCTAAACTACTCATAAATATACTCAAATTCTGTGTTACACGTTCTCCTAACAAAGTGGCAACTGTAAACTGACCAACTGTGGTATCTCCAGATATGTCACGGACATCCATCAATAGCTCTTTTCCAATCGTTGATAGTATTATGGCTAAAAGAAATAGAGATTCATTTACTTTTGGTTTATAATAATAAAAAACAATTAAAAAAGGGGTAATGGTCAGCAAACCAGTAATTAATGTTTTCACATAACCTATATGTTTAGCGCAAAGACTATACAAAATTGTTCCAATGCCGGCAATAATACATATGCCCGTTTCAAATGTACTCTGACTAAATACGAGTAATATTATTGCAGATATCAAGTATAGTAATACACAACTAGATATTGCAAAATGTTTTGAGATGACCCCAGAAGGTATAGCACGATTTGGCTTATTTATCAAATCCTTTTCTGCATCAATATAATTATTTAAGGCAAACCCTGCCATTGCTATAAATGTCAGGGGTATGGGCTTAACTAGTGACATAAAGAAATTAGATGTATTGATAATTGATGGTACAAATATGAGTAAGAAAATCATTGTAACTGAAGGGACATGAAGCAATTCAAATATCTTTGTTATCCTTGTTTTTACATCTTTAATATCTTGGGAAGTCGCTCTTTCGTTTGAATCAAGGTGCCGTTCTGTAGAATCTGTTTTCTCGGATGTTTTATTTCCACTGTTAATCTT
The DNA here is from genome assembly GCF_009911595.1 of Colidextribacter sp. OB.20. Classification (GTDB taxonomy): domain Bacteria; phylum Bacillota; class Clostridia; order Oscillospirales; family Oscillospiraceae; genus Lawsonibacter. The sequence continues at coordinate 6,120 of NZ_QWKG01000007.1, read as the reverse complement.
TTTTATAAGCTCAATTGCAATAATCAATAGGCACAAAAAAGTAACTGATATGTAGTGCATACATACCACTGAAAGTTTATATGGAAAAGGAGCCCCTGTCTGTCCAATAGATTCACGAATAACAAGCGTAGCAATAAAACATACTAATGCACCTGACGATGACCAACATAATACCTGCTTACAAAGATTTTTCGTTGTTTCATAATATGAAAGATTAAACATCAGATTCAATATATTAATAGGAGATTCTTTTTTTATGACATGTTGTAATATTATTCCCACCATAGGAAAACCAGATAATATATATAATACCGTTGGAATGTTTTCAGAAAGAAAATTCTTAAGCTGATCAACTTTATCGTTTGGAAGCACTTCAAATACAACAAGTAAAAATGTACATACCGCAGTTAAAAAAATTTTTATTCTTCTTATAACTTTCTCGTTAGGAATATATTCATAGTCATCTTCTGTTTGATGATTAAAGTAAAAAATTCTAATAACAAGATAAGTACATCCAATGATACAAAAACCTATCATGTAAAAGGGACTGATATTTACCCCCGAAGAGAAAATATATATTATCGGTATGAAAACCAGCAATGCCACTGTTACAATATTTGCTGATCTAATATAGCGTCTTATTTCAATTCTATCATTCCGTCTTCTTTCGACTACAGCCCATGCCTCAAACTGTGCAAAAACAGAGGAAATAACTACTGCCCACGCTACAAGCCCCATATGTTGAAATGGCAATAAGGGTTCTTCATTATTTCCATTATTAAGTGGTATTTTTACAACATTTCCAAATAAAGTGAAGACAAATAACAGGATTAAAAAGACAAGGTGTGCAGGGTGCAATGCTTCTTTCTCTTTGCGTTTATAATCCTCCACCCAAAACATAGTAATAGAATATAAAGTTGCTATCCCCATGGGTAAAACAATTGGAATACCAGCTACTAGATTTATAGAAGATGACTCACTTATAACCAAAAAGTAGCCACAAACGATATTTAATGCAACAATATACAAAGATGGCCAAATTAATTCCAACCTTACTTTCTGCTGCTTTAAAGGATTTTCTTTATTAGCCCACTTATTTGCTTTCTTATTCATTAAGATACAACTAATAACTGTTATAACAGAAAAGCAGGCCACTACTAAAGCATAAGCTAAACTATAACAACTAGATATTGCAATAAGGACAAGCATTTGAACACTACAAACATATCCAATAGAATTCTGTGTTCCCATTTTAATCGGAGGAATAGGGAGTTTCTCGCTTCCTCTAAAAGTTTGAGTATAAAATGTCAAAAAAAGAATGGCATCGAGTAGTAGAGGAACAGCTAACAGAGGATATTTTATACACATAATCAATTTTATTGGTACAGCATGAATCTTGAGTGCATGAAGAATCCCATACGTGATTGACATAATAGAAATTGGAAGGTACAAGAATGCCCTTTTCAAATATGGATTTTCTCTGGAATTTTTTTTAGTCTTCATGAATATCCCCTACCAAATCGTATTGAGTTCATAACTAGTAAATAATTATACCATAGCCTGTTTGTAAATAGAACCCTAGAATCGAAAAAAGATTGAATAGGTAATTGGCACAGCATTGGCTCTATATTGGCGCAGCCCTGCCCTTGAAGCGCAAATCCATATATGCTACAATAATCATGCTCAAAACTGTAAGCACAACTGAAAACGGCCACAGAAGGACGCTGGAAGCGTCTTTTTCTTTGCCCTTCTGCGGCCACTGAGACAGCATCCAAACACTTGGGTGCTGTTTCTTTTTCGGCAGAAACACAATTAAAAAGGAGGTTTCCCCTTGAATCAAGACAAAACACCACACCTGCACCTTTTCCGACATAGAAAACGACCAAACCCCGCCCGAAGTGCCTTTATGGTCTACTTGGGAACCAGTCTGTCCCCACTGCTCTGCCAGCCCGCCTCGGCGGCTGGCACAACGATCTGGACCAAGGCCAACGACATTATGAAGGACGTCTACACTCAGATCCTCACCATCTCCACCATCGCCGCCATCGTCACGGCGGCTGTTGCCCTGCTGATGATGAACTTCTCCCGCTCCGGCCGGACGGTGGATGAATCCCAGGCGTGGTTGAAGCGCATCGTCATCACCTGGATCATCCTGAACTCCCTGGGATTCATCATGTCGTATATCACTCCCTTCTTCGCCGGCGGGCAGTGGACCGCACCGTAAACACTCATGGGAATTTTAGACGGCATTGTAGAGTGGATCGCAGAACAAGTCATGTACGGCCTGGATTTGATAAACACATCAGTTTTGGGCGCTCTGGGCTGTGACATGGCTGTGTTCCTGCGCTATTTCCCAGCGGCGGAGACCATGTGTGAGGTCTTTGTAGCTCTAGCCATCGGCCTGATCCTGCTGGTATGGGTCTGGAATCTGTTCAAAAACTTTGGCTTGGGAATTGGGACGGAAGCAGAGGACCCCGTTAAGCTGACCATCCGAGCGATTCTGTTCATCGGCCTGGCCTACTACTCCGACCAGATCGTGGATATGGTGTTGGATATCGGCGGTACGCCCTACAGCTGGATACTGACCTCCACGCTCCCCAGCCTGGATTTTGCCAGCTTCAGCTCGGTCATGCTTACTATCATCGGTGTCTGCGCCAATGGAGCTGTGGCACTGATTGTTCTGATTCTGGTGCTGATTCTGGCTTGGAATTACCTGAAGCTGCTCTTTGAGGCGGCGGAGCGGTATGTGCTGCTGGGCGTCCTGGTCTATACAGCGCCGATGGCTTTTGCCATGGGTGCGTCTCAGGCCACATCCAACATTTTCAAGTGCTGGTGCAGGATGTTCGGCGGTCAGGTGTTCCTGCTGATGATGAATGCCTGGTGTCTGCGGCTGTTTACCAGTATGGTAGGGACCTTTTTGGCCAACCCGCTATCACTTTAACAGGAGGAGATCATACGAAAAAACAAAAAATCATTCGTCTGCTGACCCTGACCGCACTGATGGCGCTTATGCTCTGTACTCCGGTCTTTGCTCTGGAGGAAAGTGAGGTGGAGGCTGCGGTTGCGGCATCCAGCAAGGAAGCTGTCACCGGAAATGTACTGATTTGGTTTCTGTGCGCAATCGCGTTTCTCAAGGTATCCCAGAAAATCGACAGCTTCATGGCGACTTTGGGCGTCAATGTGGGCCGGACCGGTAGCTCCATGCTGGCCGAGGCCATGATTGCCACCCGGGGCATTACCACAGTGGCGGGGTTCGCCGGGCACACACTGGGCAGGGGCAGAGGTACAGCCGGCTCCGCTGGAGTACCCGGGGCCTCCAGTTCTGCTGGCGGATTCTTCAAAGGCGGTCTCATTGGGATGGCCGGCAGAAAAATTACCAACAGCGCAGTCAAGACCGCCACCACTCAGACCTCCGCCGTCCATCCCGCTCAGAAACAGGCTGGAGCCACTGTGCATACGGCCAGTGAGAAACAGTCCTTCGCGGCGGCTCATACTAACAGCACAGTACAATCTGGTGGCAGCACTCACACTGACAGCAGGTTCCAAACCGATCATGTGTCGCAGCAAGAGGGCGTTATTGTCATTGGGCAAAACACGCCCTCTGTTCAGGCGGACCGGGGCCAAATTTCTGACAGTGCGATTCAGCCCACCCCCGCTATGCAGCAAGAGGGGGCGGTCCTCACCAGTAATGAAACACAATCCTCCAGTGTCGTTCATAACGAGGGACAGAGCGACAGCGTACTGCGGCAAGAGGGAGTCATCCAGACCGGCGGCGAGCAGATTGTTCACAGCTCCAGTGAGAAGGTCCATTCGGAGACGGCCCAGCAGGACGGCGGCGGCACAAGTGAAAGCCATACTGTTAATCACACCCGCAGCGTGGAGAATGCTCATCGGAGCAGCCACAGTATATTCCCCGTCCGTATGCCGACCCTGGGCGGCAAAATCTTCTCCAATTCGCTGCAATCTGGCGGTCAGTTTGCCAATGACGTAATTGGTATGGTGGCCCGGGGCGATATGCGCTCTACTGGCTCCATCACCGGCGATTTGGCCGCCCAGTCCCTCCAGTCCTACATGGGCCACACCGCTATTGGCTCTGGCGATACCGAAAAGGTGTCCTACTCCCAGGTGGAGATCGGCGGCGGACGCATCACTGGCCGGGAAGTGACCCCGGAACACCCCCAGGGCATCGACTTTGCCATGTACCATGTAGACCAGTACACCAAGCCCGAGGGCAGCTATCAAAAGATGTTTTCCGCAGACGGAGCGGCGTGGTACAAGCAGCAGGCTGTTGATACGGTGGTCAAGACCCCGTTCAAGACCCCGTTCAAGGCCCCGGACGGTGAGATCGGCTATCAGAAGGAGATCGTCAAGCGGCTGCCTACCCCGCCAAAGCGGAAAGACCGAATGTGAGGAGAGATTTTTATGGAACACGAACAGCGTGACAGCTATCTGATTCCACCAAACTTTATCGAGGGCGGCACACTGCTGGGCGGCATGTTTAGGACCCGGAATGTCATTGAGGCCGGTATTCTGGGCGCCGTCGTTGGACTGCCGGTCCTCAACCTGGGATTTTCCCTGACTGCCCGGATTATCATTCTGTGCCTGACGGCCCTGCCCCTCGTCCTCCTGGCCCTGATTGGCGTTGGGGGGAGCAGTTTGTCATCGTTCATTCTGCTGTTTTTCAGCTATCTGCGAAACCGCCGAGTATTGTCCCAGGACGCTCCGGCGCGGGGGTGGGACGGCAAGGAGCTGTCCATGCTCCCTACCTGGTTGCAGAGTAAGCGACCCGCAGAGGAACAAGAGGCCGAAGCACAGCCCAAAAGCAAAAGCCGCTTTCAGGTGGATTTGAAGGCGCGAAAGCTGGATCAGTTCAAAACATTTCTGGAGCCGGAGGAGGTGGTGCGTCCCATCAATCCACTGGCCGACTACATTCCCATTGAAAAGGTCGCCAACGGCATCATCTACACCAGAGATCACCGCTATGTCAAGCTGGTCGAGGTGGTCCCGGTCAACTTTCTGCTCCGCAGCGCCCGGGAACAGCGCAGTATCATTTATTCCTTTATCAGCTATCTGAAAATTGCGCCGGTGAAGGTACAGTTCAAGGTGCTGACCAAGCGGGCGGACATCAACCGGCACATGGACACGGTACGCCGGGAGCTGGCCCAGGAGACGGACGAACGCTGCCACCAGCTGCAAGAGGACTATCTGCGGCTGATTCAACAGCTGGGGTCCCGTGAGACTATCACCCGGCGGTTTTTCCTGGTATTTGAACATGAGCCGCTACCCGGAACCAAACGGGGCCAGGAGGAGGCGGAGGCCATCGCCTCTCTCCAGACCGCCGCCCGTACCGCAGCCAACTACCTGCGTCAGTGCGGCAACGAGGTTATCAGCCATGAGAATGAGGATGAAGCCACCTGTGAGATCCTTTATAGCATCCTCTGCCGTCAGGCCAGCAACGAGCGGCCCTTTCCCCAAAAGGTCAAGGAGGTGCTGGCCGAGTACATGGTGGCCGGGCGGCCCCTGGATACCATTCCCTCCAATGACTTCTACGCCCCGTCCAATATCGACCTGACCCACGGGCGATACATCTGCATTGACGGTGTGTACTACGCCTACCTGCTGGTGCCATCGGACGGCTACAAGGCCCAGGTGCCCGCCGGCTGGCTGTCCCTGCTGGTCAACGCCGGGGACGGGATCGACATGGATATGTTCCTCTCCCGCCAGCCCAAAGACCGGATGATCCGGAAGCTGGGCCAGCAGCTGCGCATCAACCGCAGTAAGATCAAAGAAACCAGCGACACCAACACCGATTTCGACGACCTGGACAGCGCCATCCGAAGCGGCTACCTTCTGAAAGACGGCCTGAGCAACAATGAGGACTTCTACTATCTGAATTTGCTCATTACCATCACCGCCGACAACGTGGACGACCTGGAGTGGAAGGTGGCTGAAATGAAGAAATTGCTGCTCAGTCAGGATATGGATATACAGCCCTGTTCCTTCTGTGAGGAGCAGGCTTTTTTGTCCTCGCTGCCCCTGGTGTCCCTGGAGCGGCGGCTGTTTGAGCGGTCCAAGCGGAATGTCCTCACCCTGGGGGCGGCCAGCTGCTAAACTGTACCC
>NZ_QWKG01000068.1 GCF_009911595.1 Colidextribacter sp. OB.20 | reverse complement strand
TTCGAGAAGAATGCTGTTTTCCACCATATTTGAGGCATTTCACATTCTTCTCGAATAACCATAGTTCTTTAATAAACCAAATTATCCGACATGTCGGATAACCGGGTGGTCATCAATCGGTAAAGCTCGGTGTCCCTGGGGAACTCGTTGGCGAAGGGGACGATGGAGCCGCCTACGCGGATCAGGCCGTGGCCCGCTTCGGCGCTGGTGATATAGGACATTTGATTGGTGGAGATATTCAGCAGCTTGGCAAGCTCGGCCCGGTCGGTGGCCGCCTGGTTCAGCAGCACCAAAAACTCGCTGTTGGCGAACATGAGCCGGGCGGTGTCGGAGCGCAGACATTCCTCCACGTTCTGCGTAGCGGCGGTCATGGCGGCGGCGTACTTTCTGAACCGTTTCCAGCACTTATACAGGAATTGCGCGGAATAGTAGTAGCGGAAAAACAGATACACCTCATCCACGAATACCCAGGTGTATTTCCCGGCCAGCCGGTTCGCCGCCACGCGGTTTTGAATGGTCTCCAGCGTGACATTCAAGGCCGTGGGCTTGAGCTGTTCGCCCATCTCGTAGAGGTCGAAGGAAATAATGCGGTTGGCAATATCCACGTTGGTCTCATGGGCAAACATATTCAAGCTGCCCTCCACGAACAGCTCGGACGCCAGGGCCAGCTCCTCCGCCTCCCGTTCCGGCTGACGCTTCAATTCGTTGCGCCAGTCGGAGAGGATCGGCTGACGGGACTTGCCGCCGCTGGCGACCAGCTCATGGTAGACGCTGGCGGTGCAGCGGTCAATGATGGACTTGTGGAAGGCCCCCAACTGGCCCGCGCCCATCTGCTGCTCGCATATGCTCATAAGCAGCTCGGACTTCATAGCCACGGGGTTTTCGCCGGTGCCGTAGCCCCTGGCAATTTCCAGAGGATTGATGTGGTGGGGGCTGTTGGGGGAAATCTCGATCACCGCCCCGCCCAGGGCGCGGGTCAGGTCGCCGTACTCGCGCTCGGCGTCGATGATAATAATATCATCGCTGGTGGACAGGGCGATAAAGGTAATGGCCTCCTTCATGCTGAAGGATTTGCCGGAGCCGGACACGCCCAGGATAAAGCCATGGGGGTTCAGCAGCCGCTTTCGGTTGCAGATCAGGAGGTTTTTGCTGACGGCGTTGACGCCATAGTAAATGCCTCCAGCGTCCTGTATCTCCTGGACGCGGAAGGGCATGAGAACGGCGGCGCTCTCGGTGGTGAGGGTGCGGGTAGTCTTGACGCGGCGCAGGCCGTAGGGCAGGGCGGTGTTCAGGCCATCCTCCTGCTGGTAGCGCAGAACGGAGAACTGGCAAAGGCTCTCGTTGCCGATGGCCTGCAAGGTCTCGGTGTCCGCGTCCAACTGCTCCAGCGTGTCGGCCATGTGGACCAGGGTGACGTTGGCGAAAATCATGCGCTGGTCACGGGTGCTGAGGTCGTCCAAAAACTCCTTGTTCTCCGCCCGGAGCTGTTCCAGCTCATAGGGGACGGTGGCGGTAAAGTTGTTGTTGGCGTTCTGTTTCTGCTGCCAGCGGGTAATATCGCTCTCCACGCCCAAAATCCGGGCCTGCATCTCCTTAACGGCCTCGTTGGTAGGAATGGGCAGAATGTCGATGGACAGCATGAGGTTCCGGGAGAAGTCGGACAGGTCGGTAATCATGCGGTCCTTGATGTAGCTGGCGTACTCCCGGAGGAACAGGACGCGGCCCACCTTGCCGCCCAGCTCAAAGTGGTCCGCCTTGAACTGCATCCCGTCCGGGGCGATGGCGTCCTTGAAGTGGTGGCCCCGGCGCATGGCGGCGGAGAGGTCGAATTGAAAATCCCGTTCCTCGCTGGGCCGGAAGAAGTCATGGAAGATCCGCAGGCGCTCATGGTTGTCCAGGGGCTTGGCCCCGCTGTCCAGCTTGCCGAAGCTCTTGGACAGGTCAATGTCCACCCGCTTGAAAAAGGTGCGGGCCTCGTCGATGTTCTTCCGGGCGACGGAGATTGTGATGTACTTGTCCTGGATGAGATTGTTGCTTTCCAGCGCCTTCTCGGTGAGGATGCCGTTATACTCCTGGCGGTAGCGGTCCAGCTCGTCCCCTTTCAGCCGCATGAGGACGCTGTGCTGGAAGTCGGCGCCGTTGAGACGGCGGTTGTTAATGGTGATCTTGGCGGTGGCCCCGGTGGGCAGGCTGTTGAGAACGCCGCAGTAGGCCAGGAACATTTCCTGCTGATCCTCATGGGACGCCACGGAGTAGTTAATATCCGCAAACCGCCATGTCCGGCTGTACCGATTGCGGCCCGTCTGCCAGATGCCGTCCCGGAACACACGCTGGATGGGAATGGACTGCTGAACGCTGCGGGGGATTTTGAAGGTCTCCCGTTCGCTCTTGTTGGCGGCGGCCAGTGTTTTAATCATAGTCCTGTACCCCCTTTTTTGTCAGCGCCGCGCAGTAGAGATTTTCCGACTGGAACACCCTGGGCCCGGCGCAGAGGAATTGAGATTTCAGATAGGCCCATACAAACTGCTCAAAGGTCATGCCGTTGTAATGAAAAAAGCCGGTGACGGCCACGGGAGCCGCCGCCACGATGCAGGCCCAGCTTGCGGTCTCCGGGCCGGTGATGGTTTTCAGAAGGAAGTACACGCCCACGGCCATGCCGACGGCCAGAACCGCGCAGGCAAATTGCCGGACGGACAGGCCGAAGAAAATGGTCTCCTTGTGCTGGCGCACTTCCTTGGGGATTTTGATTTCCATGTTGATAAGTCTCCTTAATGGTGGTATCTTAATGTCAAGAACAAAATTTAGCGGAGGAAAGTTTTATGGATTGGATTCTGTTCTGGACTGCGTTTGGAGCGATTGGGACAACTTTGGGATCGCTTATTACTGCGATTGCAGTAGCTATTGCAGTTAGACAATATAAGCAGCCACTGGTCAAGCGTCTCAAAATTGAATTTTCAAGCGCAATCCCCGTTGGATTAGGTATTGACAACGAACTTTTTTGCATTGGTGTCTCCAACACGGGTGTTCGGGCTATAAATGTATCGAATATTTACTTGAATGTAGGAAAGAAAAATTTGGTTTTGAACAGTGCCCAGTTTTTTCTTCCTGGAATGTTAGAACCACTATCTTTCCCTGTTGAAGTTCTACCTGAGCAAAAGGTGCAAATGTACTTAGACAGAACGAACATTGCAGAATTTTTTGCAGAAAATATTGCCAATGGACACTTTAGCAAATCTACTCCGGTGAAGGTTGCTGTTACAGATCAAACGGGTGGATGGCATTTTCATCGAACTGGATGTACCGTTCATACATTAGCAAGTTTATAGTCCAAACATTTCCTTTACAATTCGTTCCGCGCCCTTCACCAGCCCCACCAGCACCAGCATATTGAAAATTGTTTCCCCGATGTACTGCCAACTCATAGTGACAGCAGATAGAGAGGTATCCACCACGGGGGTCCCGCTGGACATGAAAGCGGAGAAGATCAGGCAGGCCAGCACGATAATGGCCCCCTCCAGGCAGACGCCGATATAGCTTTTCAGGAAAGCGGTCCCTGCAAAGCTGGTATTCTCTCCGGCGAAGGATGCCAGGGGCAGCGGAGCCAGCGCGGTATAGAAGTAAAGGCGGAAAAACCGGCCATAGACGGTCAGGATCAGGATAAATGACATGACTGTGATAAACAGGCTGCCCAGCAGGGAGACCAGCCATAGGGGGATGCTGGCGAGAAAGCCCACGTCCTCGATGGCGTCCACGATCTCCTGCGGGACGGTGACGCTGGCGGCGGCCATGCCGCCGATGCCGCCCATGACTGTCTGCACGATACCGCCGCAGACAGAGAAAATGCCGGTCATAATATCCAGCGCGGAGCCAACGGCCAGCTTTGCCAGCAGAAAGCGGATAAAATGCCGCAGCACAAATTCCGGGCGCTGGAAGTCCCGAAAGCTGGCGGCAGTCTGGAAAATGCTCATGGCGAAGAACAGCACCAACAGGCCATAGCCCACGGCCTTCATCGCGTCATTGATGGTAACGATGGTCCCCCATACCGTACCGCCTCGGAAGGTTTCCGGCGTAGTGGTAATGAGGGACCATATCTCCGTCAGTTTTCCGTTCCAGGTGTTGAAAGCCGATTGCAGGTTTCCAACGATCCAGTTGTCGCTCAAAAGAAATTCACCTCCAAAAATGCGGCTCAAATTGAGACGCATTTCGACAAAATATGATTACCGGGATGGCTGATTGAAAAAAGTTCCTTTGTCAAAGTCCTCCCGCCGAGCCTTCCGCAGCGCCTCCGCTTTGGAATATCCCATATACAAGCGGTGGTGGATTTGGTCATTGGGGGTTCTGACATAGATTTTCCAACAGCCATGCGGTGTGCGGTCACAGGATATGATCTGGTTGTACTTTCGCAGCCGTTTTCCCATAGCCAGCTCCTTTCTCGAAAAATATGGGGGCGAGCCCTCCGGCCCGCCCCTTGGGCGGCTTACAGCGCGCCGATGGTGGTCAGAATCTCCTTGGCAAAGGCTATCATCAAGCCACCGAACAGGCAGAGAAAGCCTTGGGTGCGCTGGCTGGCATCGTGAGACTGGATGGACATACCCACCTGGACGATGCCCCAGCCCAGCACGATCACGCCCACGGCCTTGATGATGGAGAAGATGAAGTCGGAGAGGTTGTTTACAATGGTCAGCGGATCGCCGCCAGCGGCGAAGGCCGGGCAGGTCATAGCGGCACAGAGGGCCAGGGTCAGCACAGCGGTGAAGTAGCGGCGCTTGGCCCGGCGCTGGCGGGCGGTGATGGTCTCATTGGTCTTTTTCATTGGATAGTTCCTCCTCGTCAATGATGATAATATTGTCCAGGCCGTCAAATGGCAGGCTCAAATCCTCCTGCGCGAAGGTCAGGCCGGGATGATGGATATAAGGGGCGGCCCCGCCGTCCTCGGTCAGCTTGATATTGGGGTGTTTGAGAATGTCGTACTTTTTGTCAATGACCGGCCTCTCGCCCCGGATAAAGACGATAGCGTAGGCGTTGTCCATGGCCCGAACTTCATCTGGCGTGAGTAATTCGCGGCCGGTCTGCTGGTACGATGTGGAGCTGGAGCCGTGGGAGCCCTTGGAAATACTGCGGTTCCGGGTGTCCAGCGTCTCTTTTCCCAGCATTTCAGAGATGTATTTGTGCGTACTTTGCTCATTTCCACCGAGATACACCAGCGTATCGGCGTTGCCCATCAGCCCCTCCCAATCGTCTTTGAACAGGGCTTTCAGGGCGGAGATATTTTGCAGGACGATGGTGGACATGATATTGCGGGAGCGCATAGTGGCCTGGAGCTTGCCGAAGTCGTCCGGCAGAGAGACGTTGCAGAACTCGTCCATCATCAGCCGGACCGGAACGGGCAGTGCCCCCTGGTGTACCTTGTCCGCCTGATAGTAGAGGGCCTGAAATGCGCAGGTGTAGAGCATCCCCACAAGGTAGTTGAAGGTGCCGTCATTGTCGGGGATGATGGCAAAGACGGCCTGCTTTCGGTCTCCCATCAAGCCCAGCTCCATATCGTCCCGGCTGGTGATACCGACGATTTCCGGGATGATGAACGCGGACAGCCGGACGGCGGCGGACAGAAGGATCGACTTTGCTGTTTTGCCTGTAACTAGTTGTCAAGGACTTTTTAATACTGTTCACAAAATATTCAAAAAATTGACACAGCAAAAGCCGGGGGCCTCACGGCTCCCGGCCTGCTCGTGCGGTGCTTACTCCTGCGCCATCATCTGGCGGACTTCCTCGCGGAGCATCCGCTTGATTTTGTCCTCCATTGTCTCGGTGCTGGTTTCACTGAAATGTGCCCACACAAGATAAGTGGTCTTGCCGATTTTCTTTACCATCGAGGGCGGGGTGTCCGGCTTGGGCCGGGGGAAGGTCATGCCTGCGGTAGCGTTGGGAAGTTTATTTGCCATAGGCGGCTCCTTTCAGTCCATCAGATTTTCAAACGTGCCAGCTTGTCTTGCGCTGTGGCTTTACGAAAATTCTCGCCGGAAAAACGGATAGGGGCACACATCTCCAACAGCCGGTCATAGATGCGGGCGTGGGCGGTGTCCTGGGGGTGCTGCAAATCCTGAAGGGACAAGTTCGTGGTGACGATCAGCGGCCTGCGGCTGCGGTAGCGGCTGTCAATCACGTTGTAGACCTGCTCCAAACCGTACTCCGTCCCGCGCTCCATGCCGAAGTCGTCCAGTATCAGCAGCGGGGCGCGGCACAATCTGGCTATGTACTCGTTGCGGCCCTCAAAGCTGGCGGTCAGGTCGTTCAGTATCAGTGCAAAGTTTGTCATGCGGACGGCAACTTCCTGCTCCATCAGAGCATTGGCGATGCAACAGGCGAAATAGCTTTTGCCAGTGCCGACACCGCCCCAAAGCAGATAGCCGATGTTTTCCTCCTGCATGGCCATCCAGTTCTCAACATAGAAGCGGGCGTGTTTCATTTGCGGGCATTTGCCGTTGTCATTGGCAAACGTCCACTCCCGCATAGCCGGGTCGGTAAAGCCCTTGCGTTTCAAATCGGCCACGGCCCGGTGGTGACGGTGGGCCTCCTGTTCCGCCGCCTCCCGGTCTAACCTCTCCTGCTCACAGTGGCAGGGATGGGGGAGCAAGCGGCCCTCCATCGGCGGGGCCTCCATGCGAAACTGTTTCGGGGTGCGGCACTTGCCGCAGTACAAAAGGCCGTCCTCGCCGGTGTAGTCCCCCGGTGCTATATGGGTCACGGTGATGCGCTTGATGATGCTATCGAAATCGTTCATAAGCTCTCGCCCTCCTTGCACGAATAGTCAGATACGCCTTTACCCTTGCGCCTGTCCTCCTTGGCCCAGCGGCGGATGGTGGCGGCGTGGCTTTTGTAGGTCTTGCCGGTGGAGGCCATATATTCAGACAGTCTTTCGATGTACTCCTGCCAGACGGTGGGAAAGTCAGCTTGTAGTTCGGCAACCTCCGCCTCGGTCAAAAAGACGTTCTCATAACGGCCTCGCGCGCGGGCGCACGCGCCCTCTCTCACATCAGGTAATTCACTCAGGTTACTCGTAAGGTTATTAGTGGACAATTTTCTGTCCATCAAAGGGATAGTTTTCTGTCCATCAGGAGGACAATTTTCTGTCCTTCTGGGGGCTAATTTTTTGTCCATCAAACGGACAATATCCTGTCCATCAGGTATCTTGACATAGATGCGGTTCGGCTGGGACTGGCCCCGCCGCTGACGCTCAATCAGGCCAGCGGTTTCCAGTTCATTTAAGGCGTTCTTCACCGTCATGGGGCTGCGGTCGATGGCATTGGCAATTTCAACGATGGGAAAGACGATGTAAATCTGGCCGTTATCATCGGCCCAGCCGTTGGCCTGGGAGAGCTGCGCCCTGTCCAGCAGAACGGCATAGACCAGCTTGGTAGCCAGCGCCAAATCCGCCTCCATCAGAAAACGGGGGTAGGGCAAATAGGGCGGCATTTTGGTGTCGGCGGTCATGTAGTCAGCAATCGTGTTCACCTCCCGATTTGTGGGCCGTTAGAGGGCCGTTTTTGGGGTTCAGAATGGAAACATACAGCCCCCCTATCGAGGACGGGTTTGAAAGCCTTGATATAAGCGGCTTTTCAGAGGGTACTTTTTCTATGCACCAGCCCTCTTTTTCCTGGCCCAATCCCGCTTGCTCCGCTTGGTCCGTCTTGCGGCACAGTCGGGGCAGTACAGGGTGTTGTGCTTGGGCGGGGTAAAAATCCGCTTGCACTCCCGGCAGCGCCGCCGTCCGGTAGCCGGAGGCGGCAGCAGAGCGGCGCACAGTTCTCCGTCCAGCGGCAGCACAGCGGCCTGGAACCAGCGGCAGATCAGGGAATAGGAAATGGACTGCGGGCAGGCACATTCCTCCCCATCGTCCAGCAGCAGACAATTCCCCCGGTCATAGTTACAGCAGCTATGTACCAGCCGCCGGACGGCCCGATATTGCTGATAGGTCATCGTTCCTGTTCCTCCCTGCGCTGGGTCTGGCCCTCCCTGGCAAGACGCTCGGCGGTCTTTTTCAAAGTCTCAACCGCCTTGATGTCCTCCCGCATGGCCCGCATTTTCAGATAGTCAGCATCTTTCTCGGCGGTCAGCCTTTGGGCCTCGGCCCTCCACGCCTTGGGGGTAATGGCCTCGCCGGATGCTTTCAGAGTGTCCAGGTAGCGGACAGCGGCATCGAACAAAGCAAGGTCGGCACTGTGCCGCTGCTCGAATTGCTCCCGCTTTCCAGGTGTAGCCTTGTCCAATTTCTGGCGGACGGGCTTGTACTTCTGATACTGCGCCCACATTTCCAGATGTTCGGTCAGAGCGGAAATGCGCCGCTCTTTGCTCACAATTTTGCCGCGCAAGTCATAATAATCGCCGTTCATGGCAGCAACCTTGTCAAACAATTCCTGCATGGAAGAAATGCCATTTGCCTGCAAGAAATTAAACACCGCAACATTTTCTTTGAGCGTTTTCACCTTGGCGTATTGGGAGGCCGGGGCGGTGTCCTGCCTTGCCTGGAAAAGAAAATCCATAATGCTCTCCCGGCCCTGGGGCTGGGTGGACTGCTCCTTGCTCCAGTTATACAGACGGGTGATGCGGGCTTTAATCTCCTTCAGCAGCTTGTTGTCGGCGGCAATCTCCCGGTTGATGTTGCCTTTCTCCGTCTGGATGCCCCGCCGCTCCATCTGACTGGCGGCAGGCCCCATGTGGACGCTGGGAATTTTGTCAATGCCCTGCCTCTTGTAGCTGCGGTGGTCGATGCGCTCCGGCCTGCCTGCGGCCTCCAGCGCCCGGTTCGTATAAGCAGCCCACGCCGCCCGCCACTTCTCGGCGTTGCTCCGCTGGTTCCAGTCGGTGGTATCCTCCCGATGGCTTTTCCAGCCGCCTTTGCCGTCAGGGATGCGTTGGCCCTGGCCGTCCAGGTCGTACACCTTGTGGCACTTCGCGCCCCACTCCCCATTTTCTTTTAGAGGTCGGATCGTCAGCAGGATATGGGCGTGAGGGTTGCCGTCGTCCTTGTCATGGATAGCGAAGTCGGTGCACATTCCAGCGTCCACGAAGTTGTCTTTTACGAAAGAGCGGACAAGGGCAAGCTGCTCCGCCCTGGACAGTTCAATAGGCAAGGCCACTTCAATTTCCCTGGCAAGCTGGGCGGTGCTGGATTTCTCGATTTCCTCCACGCTGTTCCAGAGAGTGGAGCGGTCTGCAAACTCCGGCGGGGCGTGAGAGGGTAACATGATTTCTGTATGGACAACGCCGTCCTTGCGGGTGTAGTCGTGGGTCATGCCGTCCCACTCGTTCACCAGCTTTTCACCGCTCCGGTAGGCGGCAGCGGCCACGGCGGACTTGCCCTGGCTCCGCTGAATGATTTGGATGGGACAGTGAAAAATTGCCGTAAAAACGCACCTCCTTTCAGTGCTGGATATTGGCCCCGCCGGAAAGTGACAGACGCGAAGCGGGTGTCACTTTCTGGCGGGGGTGCGGGGGTTTGGGGGTGTCAACCCCCATCGCGTCCGTAGGACGCAATAGCCCCCGGCAGGGCGCACAACACCGGCCACGGTGTATAAGTGCGCCATTCGGACTAAGCATTACTTCTCACCTTCGTTTTTCGGTGTTCTTTCTGCAAGTTCCCTCGCCCCCGGCAGGCGGGAAAGGGCAATCAGAAACGCTTTGGCATCCTCGCCCTCCATTTCCACGACAGCGGGAAAAACAGCCTCCAATAGTGCGCCGCGTCCGATCAGCCGGTGCGTCCTGGCCCAGTGTTCCTCACTCCGCTTTCGGTTCAGCAAAATCTTCTGGCGGTTCTGCAACTGGCCGATTTTCTTTTCCACTTTCTGTTTCTCTGGCGATTTGTCCATGTAAGTCATTCCTCCTTTTCCAGCCAGCCATTTTTGGCGAATATCTTCTGCAATTTTTTGAGTGCGCCGGTCACGCTATCACAGGCGCAGCTTCCGCTGATACCCTCGTCCGCCGCTATCTCCCGAAACTTTTTCTCCAAGGCAAACCGGGCATGGAGCCGCCGCGCCTGGGTGGGGGACAGATGGGTAATGGCCTCTGCCAGACGTTCCAGCAGCAGTTCTTCAGCGGCATCGTCAATCTCCTGGATAATCAAATCTTCCGGGGACTGCACCAGAAACATAGCGTGGTTTTCAATGCCGGGGCTGCAATCCATAGAGTAAACGTGATAGTAACTTTTCCGGCCCTCTTGCCGGTTCTCATAGAGCCGACATTCCTCCATGACGGCGGCAACCTCGTCCGGCACTTCAATGAATGTGTCCTTGGTGTAGAGCGGGTAGTAGTGCTTTCGTAAATTGATGATCGCCATGCCGCCCTCACTTTCCCTGGGGGTGGTCTGCGTAGTAGCGGCGCAGATTGCACAGACCACGGCGGATGGACAGACACACGTTGCTGTTGTGAACGTGCTCACGGTCTGCGATCTGCTGTTGTGTCAGCCCTCCCATGTAATAGGCGCAAATCCGGCGGGCTTGGGTGGGAGTGGCGTGGGCCAGGGCCTCCCGCAAGGCAGAGGCCAGCCGGTCACGCTCGGCCCGTTCCTCCGCCAGCATGACAAGCTGCTCCGGGGACGGGCTGTGTTCCAAGGCATAGTTTTCCGTCCAGTCGTAAGCGTCCAGCGAGTAGAACGCTCGATGATACCGCTTGCGGCGCTCATGGTTCCGCATTTCCCTGACGGACTGGCACAGCACGTCAAAGACTTCCTCACTGACCTCCACCAGCTTGTCCTGCTCATAGTAGGGGTAATGGAGCCGCAAATTGATAACTTTCATTTTGACCTCCTAAATGACAGGAGGGACAAGCAGCCGAAACTGCTTGTCCCTCCCGGTGATGGAGCTAACGCCCCTCACCTTATAGCCCACTTGGGAGACCAATCGTTAAGTAGGTTTTTTGAAGAATTTCATAAACTTTTTGCGGACGGCCTCAATGCTGTAATGGACAGCAGCCTTGGTACAGTCCTCCATCTCGGCAATCTCCGCATAGCTGAAATCGTACAGCGCATAGAGCAAGAACCGCTCCCGCTGGGTGCCGGTGCAGAGCGACAAAACCGCCAGAATTTCATCCAGCGTTTCCCGCTGGCAGACCAATTCCTCTGGGGTAGCGCAGTAGGGCAAGCGGCCCTCGGCGGCGATTATGTACTCGTCATATTCGCGCCCATCCCAATACCGTTGACGCTCCCGGTAAAGTTTCCTGTTGTTCCGCTTGGCCTGTTCCAGATAGTCGACAACCTCGGCGCTGACCTCAACGGAAACAAACCGCTCATTGATTTTGATGGTAATTTCCATCGTCCTTTCCTCCGTTCAGATTTTTGGGGGCTGAACGGGGAAGGTGGGGAGCGGCAGCGGGGTCGGTATCGCTGGCCTAGAAATACAAAAGCACCCGGACGGCGCAAGGCCATTCGGATGCTGGGAACAACATTGTGGGCTGTCAGTAAACGACTGTTTTCGCAAGCCTGGGTGGACTTCGCCGTTGCGGGGGGGCAGGCTTTTTTTGACAAGTGCCTATCTCTCCACAATCGCATGGCGGCATCCTCCTATATACCGCCTATTTTCAACTGTAAATATCACAAGAACGTCACTGTCCAAACTTGTTTCGACACGATACCAGCTTCAAATGTCACATCTTCGTGACATTTGAAAGCCGGGAGCAGGTTGCTCCCGGCTTTCCTGAATAAATCTCAATTTTGCCGCAGCCGTTCTATGATGCTGACCTTAGCAATTTGCCGGTACAAAAGCGCCGGTATTGCCACGGTCAGGAGAATAAGGAACGGATAGATCACCAGCATGGGCCACATGACAAATTGATAGGTGAAGAACCAAATCCCGCTGGAAATCCCCCGCACGACTACCACAGAAAACAGAACGCCAAGGACAGCCGATGTGATAATCGTTCCCAGGGCATAATACAGCCCCTCAAAGGATAGCATACGCTTTAACTGCTTTCCCGTCATGCCAATGCTTTGCAGCATGGCAAATTCTTTTTTGCGGGTGATAACGCTTGTCAGGACGGAGTTGACAAAGTTTGCGATGCCGATAATTCCGATGATGATACTCAGTGCCCCGCCGATAGTGATGATAAGGGAAGTGAGATCGTCAAAGGAGCTGGTATAGGTCGCCTTGGATTCAAAATCCATACTCGGCTCCACACTGTCGATATAGCTGTTCAAAAACTCTGCCATTTCCGCTTCCGTTCCCTCTTTCACATCAAAGGGAAAGCTGACCAGATGGGGGTTCTCGCACAGCGGCAGGAAAATTTCTGTCGGGAGATAGAACCGAGACTCACCTGTGTTGCGGGTGGTGGCCGTGTTCTCGTTGGCCCGGACTTTTGCCAGGATGATAAAGTCATAGCTGTCTGTAATGGTGGTGGAAAGTTCCTCCGCTTTCAGGTGGTTGATCCGTACTGTATCACCCACGCTGATATTGGGGTTCTCTATGACAGTTCCATCGTCGTTACACTCTACGCTCAACAGGATATACTTTCCTGATTTCAGCTTTTCCAGGTCGATGGTTCCCTCTATGACTTCCATTCCATTCAACAGAAAATCGTCCGCGCCATACAGTCTTACAAAAGGATTTCCGTTCAGGTCTTTGTTATAGCTGAAAAAAGCATTGTGTTCCGTGGAAAACGGTTCTTCCAGCATCCAGGAGGAATAGAGCCTGCCGCCGTCCTCAAAACTGCTGTTTTGTCTGACGGCCTCAATGAAGGTATCGGACAGATCATGTTCGCTTTTTTCAACCTGGTACTGGAAAAACTCTGCGTTGGAAATCACAAAGTCCGTATCCATAAATTTTGCAATATACTTGTCAATATCAAAACCGCTGGACAGGGTGAATACCGTGTTGAACAGCACCAAACTCAATGTCATGGACACAATCACCAGCACAGTACGCTTGCGGTTGCGGCCCAGGTTTGCTAGCGCCATAAAGTGGAGCTTCGCGCCGTGGGTCGATTTTTTGTCTTTGGCTCTGCGCTTTCCAAACGCTGCCGTATCATTTTCCGTGTAGCGGATGGCCTCGATTGCCGAAACCGTACCGGCAATCTTCGCGGGCTTGCGGACGCTGACAAAGACGGTAAAAAGGGCGAAAGCAGCGGAACCAATGAAAATCAGAGGATTTACCGTTACTTTAACACCGGCGTCCGCAGTATAACTCGTTCCGTTCATCAGGAAAGGCACCAAGGCCCGGCCAATGAAGAAGCCCACCAGCAGGCCGATGGGAATACCAATCAGGGACAGGCGGAGCGCCTGCCGGTTGATTAGACGTTTAATCTGCCGCTTTGTTGTACCCAGCGTTTTTAGCTGTCCGTAGGACTGAATATCCTGAATAACGGAAATCTGGAAAATGTTGTAGATAATCAAATACCCTGTTACGATAATCAACGCAACGCCAACCATGCCGGAAACCAGCATGGCAGGATTATCCGTCAATGCGCCGCTTTGATAGGCCGGGCTGACACGGGCAATCACATAGTTGCCGTTCTCCTTGCTGCCGCCCATTGTGTCGCAGGTATAGCCGGTTTCGGAAAGAAGCTGGTGGAGCTGGGCTTCTATGTCGCCGTTCCCTCTGAACATCACATAGGCGGAGACAACGCCGGAATAATCATTGTCCACGGGATAGGTATAGGTCAAAATGTCCGAATGGGCGTCCACAAAGGCTTTCGACACGACCAGCCTCCCGATGTTGCTCAAGCTGTCAGTTTCCCAAAAGCCGCAGAGGGTGAAATCGGTGGTATATAACTGTCCCTTTACTTCATAGGTCAGAGAAACGGTTTCCCCGATCTGCGCCGGGACGCCCAGGGCGTCCAATGTCTTTGTGTCCGCGATGATCTCGTTTTCTGCTTCGGGCCGATGGCCTGTTGTGGGGGTGTAACGGGCAAATTCCAATGCGGTATCGTCCATATACCACAGGTCAGAGCGCCAGCGTTCCAGGCCCGGATTTTTCAGCCGGTAGGAAACAGCCTTTGTATAGGCGATGCGGTCAATCAAGAGATTTCCCGCCACATCGCCGTAAACTTCATCGCTGATATAGTTTAAGACCGCCTGCCCCTCGCCGCCCGCCTTGCGGATGTTCTGATCGTGAACGGTGTCCATCAGGCCGGAACCCAGGGTGAAGATCGTGGTAAAAAGTATGGTTGTCAGCACGATTGCGATAATTGCAATGATATTCCTGCTTTTGCTGGCCTTGAAATAGCGCCCTGACAACTTTTTAATCACCGCGCCGTTGTTATTGCCAAATAAAATGTCATTCATCGTCAGCGCCCCCTTACTCAAAAATCCTGCCATCCTCAATGCGGATAATGCGGTCAGCCAGCTGGGCGATCTCGTTGTTATGGGTTATCATCACCAGCGTTTGATGAAATTTGTTGCTGGTTGCTTTCAACAGGCCCAGCACATCGCCGCTTGTCCGGCTGTCCAGGTTGCCGGTCGGCTCGTCAGCCAAAACGATGGCGGGCTTGGAAACGAGGGCGCGGGCGATGGCGACGCGCTGCTGCTGTCCGCCGGACAGGTTGTTGGGCATATTGTTCAGCTTGTCTTCCAGGGCCAGGAGGCACACCACTTCGTTCATAAATTTTTTGTCTACGGTATCGCCGTCCAGCTCTACAGGCAGGACGATGTTTTCATAGACGTTCAGAACAGGAACAAGGTTGTAATTCTGGAAGATGAAACCGATGCTGCGCCGACGGAAGATGGTAAACTGCTCGTCGTTCATCTTGGCAAGCTCTTTGCCCTTGATCTGAACGCTACCGGAGGTGGGCACATCCAGACCGCCCATCATGTTCAGCAAGGTAGACTTGCCGCTGCCGGAGGTTCCGACAATGGCGACAAATTCTCCCTGCTCAATGGAGAGGGTCACACCGTCCAGCGCCTTTGTGATGTTCGGCTCTGTGCCATAGTATTTTTTGAGGTCAGTTGTTTGCAAAATGCTCATGGGTTGCACCATCCTTTCTGTGATGCCGCTATCATAACAGCCAATTCTCACAGAAATGTCACAGACCACTGTTTTTTCACCTATGAAATGTCACAACTCTGTGACATTTCAAGAAATTTTTATTCACGGGGCAGAAATACGGAAAATATAGAACCATGCCCTACCGTCGAGGTGACCTTGATGTAGCCGCCCTGCATGGTGATGATCTCACGGGCGAGGTATAGCCCAATGCCGATACCCTCAATGTCGTGTACTTCTTCTTCCCGGTAAAAGCGTTTGAAGATCATCCCTTGCCGGTTCTCCGCAATTCCTTTCCCGCTGTCCATAATGTCGATTTTTACATATAACTCCCAGCTTTGAACATAAACTTGAATATTGCCATCTGCCGGAGTGTACTTCACCGCATTGTCCAGAATGTTGAACAGGGCTTCGCTTGTCCATTTCCTGTCGTGGGCCAGAATTATATCTTCTGGACAATCTACACTGACATGAATATTCTTCCTTTCGGCGTTCAGCAGAATACCGCCCAGCGCCGCCGCCAGCGTATCATAAATCGGCTGCATTTTTCTCTCCAGCGAAATAACGCCGGTTTCCAGGCGGGAGGTCTTTATCATGGCCTGCATAAGAAAGTCCAGTTTTTCAAGCTGGCCGCTGGACGCCTGCAAAAACTCCCGCTTCTTTTCTTCCGGCATGGGCTGTTCCAGCAGCGTGGCATTTACCATTTTGAGATTGCTGATCGGCGTTTTTACCTGATGGGATATGTCGGAGATCAATTCCTGCAAGTCGGCCCGTTCCTTTGCTATGCTCTCCCGGTTCTCTCGCAGGACTTCATAGAGGCGGACAAGCCGGTGGTTGATTTTATAAAACAGGTTTTCTTCCTCATAGACCTGCGGCGGGACTAATGCCCCATCCAGCATATTGTCTATTGTTTCGCATAGTCTGTCCGAAAATAACACCAACTTCCGACGCAGAAAGGCTACGAAAAGAGCTACATAGATGAACACCAGCAGGATAAACAGCAGGCCCAGCCACACGATTGCCGGATTTCTGGTAAAGAGAAAAGCCGCAGTAATGGCCGCAGCGGAGAGCAAACCTAAAAAAGCTGCCCCTACCGCACAAACGCGGTTTATAGAAAGTTTGCTTCTATTCACTTCTTTATCCCCCCAATCCACATATAGCCCATACCGTAGACGGTCTTGATATATTGCAGGCCGTCTACTTCGATTTTTCCCCGGATGCGGCTGACCGCTACGGTCAATGCGTGTTCATCCACAAAGTTTTCATCTGCGTCCCACAGCTTTTCAAGAAGTACCTGCCGGGTCAGAACGATTTGCGGATTTCTCACCAGCACCTTTAACAAACGATATTCCATCGGCGTAAAGATAATCGACGCCCCTGCGAGGGTAGCGGTCAATTCCGAGAAATTGACGGATAGTGTGCCGTCTGTGTAGCAATCTCCGCCTGTCTGCTTCTCGATGCGACCCAGCAGGGCCGAAACCTTTTTTCGGAATACATTGATTGGAAACGGCTTCGTCACATAATCGTCTGCGCCTAACTCAAACCCTTTCAGCATATCGCTCTCCATATCGTTTGCTGTCAGGAAAATCACAGCGGTATCAGGACGGCGCTCTTTGATTTCCTCGCAGAAGTCAAACCCATTTCCATCAGGCAAATTGACATCCAGCACAATCAGATCATAGTCCTGCGCTTCGCAGAAATTGACCGCTGCTGATTTTGTCATGGCAGCGTCCACGGTGTAACCCGCCGCAGAAAGATTGTAGCAAAGTGTATTGTTCAGAAGTCTATCATCTTCAACCACTAAAAGTTTCATAGTATTACCCCCCTCAATCAGGATAACACGGAAATGTTTCAGAAATCTCACAGCGGAATAGATTTTTATGAAATCAGTATAAACTATCACTTGCGCTATACGCAAGATGCTATTATTTAAGAAATGCGGGGGATATGCCCCCGCATTTCTATCAAACCATAATCAATTCCGCAAAAATGATTTCCTCTACCTGGGCCTTACAGCAATTCATCAGCCCCACCCAGCGCATGGGATCGCGGGCTTTCAAATCCTCGGTGGCCCTGGCCTCCTTTGCCATTCCCGGCATCATGCTGTCCAGCAGGTCATTGGCTGCGTCCTCGGTTTCCAACAGGTGGGCGTACAGCTTGCCGCTCAAAGTCAGGCGGTTAAACAGGCCCGGACGATGCTCCTTCAAATAGCGCAAACGCATAAGGCCATACTTGCCCAAACTGCGGTCAGACGGCGGCTCTATCGTCAGGTCTGGGAGGTAGTAATCGCCCACCTTCACATAATCCAGTTCAATTTTCATAGCGGCACTCTCCTTTCTCTCAAAGCGTGGGGCGGACTTGTATTGCCGCCCGTTTCGGCTCCTGGCGGGGCAGATCGGCAACACGGGCATAGATACCCTTTGCCATATCCTCCGCCCGGATAGCTGCTTTCCCTGCGTCAATCTTGGCCTTTTTCGCCGCCCTGGTGCGTTCCTCATACTGCCGCTGCCAACCGCTGGCCTTGCGGCGGAGATAGGCTTGATGCCGCCGGTCTTTCAATTCCTCTTTCTTCCGAATGGCCTCCTGTTCCTCCGGGGTCAACTCCACTTCCCGGAACGCCGGAGGGATGTACTTGCCGACAAAATTGAAGTAAATCTCCACCGCCTGGGTGGTTTCAATACTGCCCTTGCGGTCACGCTCATGGACAAGGATTTTCTCGACAAATTCATTGAGCATGGTTGTCGTCATGGTTTCAAAATCGCTGTACTTGTCAATCAGAGCAATAAATTTTTCAGCCGATTTCTTCCCCTGGTCGTAGCTGCTGACGGCATTTTCCAACTCCGCAATCTCGATGGCAAGTTCCTCCTGCTCCTTGGCGTACTGTGCATCCAGAGCGGCATACCGGGCATCCGGCAGACGGCCCAAAGCGTTGTCCTCATAGATTTTACAGACGAGGCGTTCCAGTTCCCCGGCCCGTTTCTGTGCCGCCGACAGCCTCCGCTTTTTCTTTTTGATGTCGCTGTCCTGCTGGCTGGCCTGGGCCTCCTGCACTTCCCGGATAAACGCCGCCCGGTCAGATTTGGCAAAATCGGCAATCGCTTGGAGCATCCCGGAAATGAGGTCAAGCACCACGCTCTCGTTGATACGGTGCTGGGTGGGGCAGAGCGTTCCAATGGGGACTTTGCCGTATTGGGCGCAAGTGTACTGGTGGACACGCTTGCCATTGTTGGAGCGGTGGACATACATTTTCCCGCCGCAGTCGGCACAATACATCAGGCCGGTCAGCGGCGCGGCCTCCCCCCAGCCGTCCGGGTAACGCTTGACATTACCCCGGATGCGCTGTACGTTGTCAAAGGTTTCCAGGTCGATGATGGGCGCATGGGTATTCTCAAAAATCGTCCACTCGCTTTCATCGACATAGTGGCTCTTTTTGTCCTTGAAATGCTTACGGGTCTTGAAGTTGACGGTATGGCCCAGGTATTCCCGCTTTTTGAGAATGTGAACGATGGTAGAAGAACCCCAGCCATAAATATCTTTGACCTGCTTGGTTCTGTTCACGCCCTCGTTGAACCTTGCCAGATGTACCGATGGAATTTCAATCTTGTCCTGGGTGAGTTGGGTGGCGATTTGATAGGGGCCGTAGCCTGCCAGCGTCATGGCGAAGATGCGCCGCACCACAGCAGCAGCCTCCTCGTCCACCAGCCAGTTTTCCCGCTTTTCATCCCACAGATAGCCATAGATCACCGTCCCGGTCAGGTGCTTGCCGCTCATGCCCTTGGCCTTGAACACGGATTTGATTTTGCGGCTCGTGTCCCTGGCGTAAAACTCGTACATGATATTCAAGAACGGGGTCATATCATTGTCCCCTTTGGCGGTGTCCACATTGTCGTTAATGGCAATCAGCCGCACTCCCCGCTGACGAAGAATTTCCATCACCTGACCGACTTTCAGATAGTCCCGGCCCAGCCTGGACATATCTTTGACGATGATAGCCTCCACATTG
Organism: Colidextribacter sp. OB.20; assembly: GCF_009911595.1. Lineage (GTDB taxonomy): Bacteria > Bacillota > Clostridia > Oscillospirales > Oscillospiraceae > Lawsonibacter. The sequence continues at coordinate 5,528 of NZ_QWKG01000068.1, read as the reverse complement.
CCGTCCTCGACTTCCTCCATCATCGCCATAAAACCGGGCCGGTCAAAGCGAGTGCCGGAAACGCCGTCATCCATGAAGTGCTTGAAACGGGGATACCCATTCCGGCGGGCGAAGTCCTCCAGCATAATTTTTTGATTTTGGATTGAAAAACTCTCCCCATTTAATTCGTCGTCGCGGCTGAGGCGTTCATAGAGTAGCGCAATCTTGGTTTTTGCCATAGCACAGACCTCCTTGAATGAAAATATGCTCTAAGCTGTCCTTGCCTATCACCGAAAAATCAGTGAATTAACAAGTCGCTTAGAGCATATATCACCGGCGGCTTGCTTGAAAATTTTGTACTCCCGCACGGCGATATGGCCGGGATCTTCGTCCTCCAGCGCCTCAAAGAGCAGGTCAAGGGGGGATTGGAAGTCGTCGCTGTCCTCCCTGGCCCCGCCGTTTTCGATCATATACATGACCATTTCAAAATTCTGTTCCTCCGGCGGAGCTTCATGGAGCAGATAGAGAATCAGGGCGGTGTCCAAGGCGATTTCGCTTTTCTCCCAAAACGGGTCATTGTTGCTGGCGTTCTTAGGCGTGGTGTTGCGAATGAGGTTATGCACCAGTTTCATGGCGTCCTTATCGTCCCGGATATAGGGAAACGGATTGAAAGCGTCAGAATTGGCCGGGTCGATCAGGTCAAAAACCTTGATGGTATAGCCCTTCTGAATGAGCAGCGGGGCCACGGCCCGCAGCATCTCTCCTTTCGGGTCAGTCACCAGAAAACTGCAATTTGCCTGCATCAAATTTGGCTTGCAAAAAAACCGGGTCTTACCTGCGCCGGAACCGCCAATCACGATTTGCAGGAGGTTGCGCCGGTGTTTTTTCCCGTTGAGCCCCATGCGGACATTCTGCGTGAGGATGGTATTTTTCATAGGGTCCTTGTCCCGGTACTTGGCGCAAATCTGCCGTGCGCTGCCCCAGCGGGCGGAACCGTGTTCCTCGCCGGGCCGCCGGTTCTCCTTGGTGGAGAGATACAGCGCAGCACCGCAGCCGTAGAGCAGCAGCCCCACAAGCATGAATTTCAGTGTGTGCTGGGTCCAGCCGATGGCAAAGGGGCGCTCCACCAAAACGGTGAAACGCCCCATCAGGTCAAAGAGGTTCATGCCGTCCTCATAGGCATAGGCCATAATAGCCGATAGCCATAGGACCGGGACGGCCAGCAGCACCCAGGGCAGAGCGCCGTTGTCTTGCTGTTTCTTCATGGACCGCCCTACCTTTCCGGGACGCAAGGTTTCGTCCGCCTGTCCGATAGGGGCCGCTGTTTGACCTGGAACATAGGAACGCCCAGCTCCCGAAATGTATCGGTGCGGAGCCGTTCCGCTTCCTCCCGTGTCGCGCCTCCCTGAGTGATAACGGCGCCGGGCAGGTTCTGGATATTGCTGGCGGCGATCCTCCCATAGCTGGTCCCGTCCAGCGTGGCCCCCCGGAAGTCCACGCGGTCCATGGTACAGTCCAGCGTCAGGCAGGATTTCAGCCGGGCGTCCTGGAAGGACACGGACGCCATATCGCAGTCCCGGAAATGGGAGTGGGCGATGGTGGCCCCGGTGAAGTTGACCATCTGGAGCAGCGAGGATTGAAAGTCGGTGTCATAGAGGTCGGTGTTGTCAAAGACAGCGCCCCGGATGCCGCAGACGGAAAAGCGGCAGCTTTCAAAGTGTGAAAAGGACAGGTCCACATTGTCCGGCATACAGTAGACGGTCACATGGTCGAAATAGGATTCTGCGAAAAAGTCCGGGGGAAAACCGTGTTCTGCCGCATGGTCGAAAAGGGGCTGTCCGATGATTTTCAGCGGGCGCTGGGGGTCAAAGTCCCACATATCATAGCGGTACTGCTGACTGCCCTGCATGGTATAACGCAGCGCCCGGCAGGACTTTTGATGGTGAAAAGCCTCTATGTCCCGCTTGATTTTTTCAGCCTGCCCAGGCTCTCCGCCGCATTTGTCATCCAATATCGAATAGAGCGTATTAAGGGACAGGTCGGAGCGCCCCTGCAAAATATCATTGACTTCCCGGATGGTCTGCACCCGGTTCGCGCCGTTGTATAACGTCGGGGCAGCCTGTTCCAGCAGGTCAGCGATGCTCATGCTGATTTCTGCGCCGCTGCGGACCGCTTGAAAACGGGTCATAAAGTTCCCTCCTTTCTGGCATTATTGGCTGTTTTGCTGAATGTACGAAAAAGGTCGGAAAATGCGTCTCAAGTTGAGACGCATTTCCGACAAAGGGTGTTAATAGCCGGTCTTGGGCAGGGGCGTGGGCTTGCCGTACACCGTCGTTACCCAGCGGGTCACGGCCTGCACCCAAATACCGTTGTAGGTGCCGCCCACGTCAGCGACGTTGACAAAGCTGCTGCCGGGGGTCAGCCCGGACACGGCCTTACAGTAGAGCATGGGGGCCTCCACCTGGCTAAAGCCTCCGGGAGCCTGCCCGAACACGAACATGATCTCTGTGACGCGCTCGTTGGCGGCAAGGCCCAGGGCGGTGGGACTGGCGGCAAGGGTGTAATTCTGGCTGGTGGAGAGGCTGTCGGCCAGCGTACGGTAGTCCCCTGTGTTGTTCACCTTATAGACAATTTTATAGGTGCCGGGGAAATTGTAGGTGCCGGTGGTAACGCTCTCCAGCCGGACGGCGGCAGGAAGCGTATCCCTCCAATAAAAACTCTGGAGCGCCACATTGCTGTTGTTGCCGATGCCGGAGAACACATAGCGGACGGGCTGGCCGCTCATAGCCTCCTTGGGGCCGGTCTTGGTGATAGAAACGCCGGTGGACAGGCTCTTGTTGCTGATTTCCAGCTTGACGATCTGCCCGGAGTATTCCAGCACGGCGGTATAGGTTTCGGAGGACGCGCCGTAGTTGTCCGGGGCTTTGGTTTCCCGGATGGTGTAGCGGCCCAGGGGGAGCTGCTTGGAGGACGCGAGGCCGTTGGCCCCGGTCACGATGGTGTCCACCTTGTTCCCGGTGCGCTCGTTGTAAATCTCAAAGGTGGCCCCGGCCAGCAGCGTCCCGGCAGGCAGACCGTTGGTGGGGTTATAGTCGGCGGACTTCTTCACGATTTGGATTTGTCCCCGAACGGCGGTGTTGGGCCATGTGATGGTGGTGCAGCCGCCGTATTCTACATAGAAGGTTTTGGGCTGGGTGTCCAGAATATACCCGTCCGCGCACTCGATTTCCCGGACAGTGTACTTGCCGTCCGCCAGCTCCTTGTCGATGAATACATAGCCCTCGTTGTCGCTCTGGTAGGTGCCGACAGGGTTGCCCTTGGCGTCGGAGACGAGGAAGGTCACACCATATATCCCCTCGCCGGTAAGACTGTCCACCTTATGGATGATGGCGCTGCCGGTCTGCCGGTTGGTGATCTCCAGAGTGGCGGTCTGGCCGTCCTTCACCTCGATCTGATAAGGCTGGCTGTCCAGCCGGTAGCCCTTGGCGGCTTTCAGTTCTGTCACCTGATACCAGCCCTTTTCCGCTTCAGACAGGGAAATAACGCCAGTACGGTCGGTGGTGTAGGTGCCAACAATTTCACCGTTGAGCTTACGGATTTCAAACTGAACGCCGCTGATACGCTCCCCAGTTTCCTCGTCCGTCTTGATGATGGTGAGGCCCCCGACTTTGGTGTTATACACGGTGATGGTCTGCGTGTCGGCTGCATTGACGCGAACGGTCTGCGTTTTGCTGCCCTCGTCCATCACATAACCGGGCAAGGGCTTGGTTTCCGTGATGACCAGCGTACCAACAACGCCGGAAATGCGGATTTCGCCGTTGGCGTCGGTTTTATACAGCCCCTTGCTGGACAGGTGGCCGTAGTCGTCGTCCAGATAGCTCCCGTCCGAGTAGGTGATCTGGAACTCCACCCCAGCCAGCGGTTCCCCGGTCTGTTTGTCCAGCTTCTTCACCACAATGGTTCCCTGCTTCTGATTGTAAAAGCGGAGGGTCTGCGCCTCTCCAACCTTGATTTTGATGGACTTGGGGGTGGTGTCGAGGACGTAGCCCTCCAGCGTCTTGATCTCCTTGGCGGTGACAGTGACGCCGGGTTCCAGGCCCTCAATCACAATGCGGCCATTTTCGTCGGTGACATATTCGCCGTTGGAGCTGCCAATCACTTGCCCGTTGGATTCTGTCACCAGGAAAGTTACCCCTTTCAGCGGGTCGGTGGTTCCGGTGACGTACTTCTCAATGACCAGGGTTGTCTTGGGGTCATTCTCAAACGTCAAATCGTTGCCGCCGGTCCCGCCATTGTTCCCGGTATTGCCGCCGCCCGAACTGCCGCCTGTGCCGCTGGTGACGCTGTTGGAGCCGTTGCGGACAATGATGGTCTGCGGGGTGGTGTTCAGCACATAGCCGCTGGGGACTTTCGTCTCAACCACAACTACCGTGCTGCCGGGAACGAGGCTGGTCACGGTAGCGGTGCCGTCCTTGCCGGTGGTGCAGCGGGCCAGGATGTTACCGCTGCCGTCCTTGACGGTAAACTCGGTGCCGGGAACAGGCTTGCCGGTCACAGAGTCCAGCTTGGTGATGGTGAGGGAGCAAAGCGGCTCATTGAGAAAAACAAGGGTCTGTGTGTCCTCCGGGTTGACGGTGACGGTCTGCGTCTGTGTGGACTGGTCGATCACATAGCCGGGAGCTGCCTTGACCTCCTTGGCGACGATGGTGCCGGTCACGCCGGAAATACGGATTTCTCCCTTGTCGTCCGTGGTATAGAGGCCGTTGCTGGACAGGTGGCCGTTGTTATTATCCACATAGCCGCCGTTAGCGTAGGTGAGCTGGAACTCGGCCCCGGCGATGAAATTTCCGGTCACGCTGTCCTTTTTCTGGATGACCAGCGTTCCGGCCCGCTTGTTCCAGAACGTGAGCTGCTGCACCTGTCCCGCCTTAATGAGAATGTCCTGGGGAGTGCCGTCAAGGACATAGCCCTCCACGGTCTTGACCTCGCGGGCAATCACGGTCGTACCGGGTTCAATGCCGTCCAGCACGATCTCGCCTGCCTTGTCGGTGTAGTAGGTCCCATCGTCCGGGCCAACTGCGGCCCCGGAGCCGTCCACCACCTTAAAGCACACACCAGAAAGCGGTTCATTTTCCGTGCCCTCAATAAACTTGCGGATGATAAGAGTGGTGGCAGGCTCGTTGTCAAAAATCAGGCTGTTGGCAACGCCGGTGCGGACAACGATATTTTTCGGGGTTTCATCCTTGATATATCCGGTAGGGGCCTTGCTCTCGGACACCACGATAGTGGCGTTGGGGGTCAGCCCGGAAACGGTCACGGTGCCGTCCGTCCCGGTAATATACCGGCCATTGTTGGGGCCGATGGCCTTACCTTCACTGTCCCGGACAAGGAACTCTGCGCCTTTCAGCGGCTTCTTCGTTACAGCGTCCCGTTTGAGGATGGTCAAGGTGCAGAGCGGGTCATCGTAAAAGCGGAGGGTTTGGGTGTCCCCGGCGTTGACTACAACCGTCTGCGGGGTGGGGTCCGCCTGATAATTGTCCGGGGCCTTG
>NZ_QWKG01000067.1 GCF_009911595.1 Colidextribacter sp. OB.20 | reverse complement strand
TCTCTAAGCCTGTTGACCCAAAAGTGGACTAAGCAGATCCACTCTAAATCATCTGCAAATCTTATTATACGAGGCAATTTGCGTATGTAGTTTCGTCAAGAGCTTCTTGTACGGCGCGGCCAAAAGCCATTGGGGAACGGAACACATCCCCGCGACGTTTCACCACAGCGCGGAACAGCGGCAGACCATTGGCGGTTACGTCCACACCATTGCAAATCGCTAGCTGCTCCGGGATGCCGGGAGCCATCAGGCCCAAATTAGCAGCGTTATGGCGCAGCATCTCTACCAGGACGGCGAGCACATCGGGATAACCTGCTGCTGCCATCATTAAAATATCATATAATTGATAATTGTTCATATTTGTTCTCCTTAACATCCAAATAAATTTTAACGTTTTCCGATGCGTTTCGGACCGCGACGCACCGGAAAGGGGTTGGTAGGAACAGCGTGAACACAGCTTCAAGCTGCTTCACGTCACACTCGGGTGGAATTGCCCGATTCTTGGGACTCCGGCGTTTGTACCAGCCGTAACCACGTTTGGGGATGCGGAGGGCGATCATGTAGTTTTTCTCTCCATCCCGGACGACCTCGCCCAACAGCTCCTTGGGGTATCCTGGGCAATACAGAGCGCGGAGCGGTGGCACGTCGCTAAGGACTAGCACCGACGTTACCGCCGCTTGCGCTTGATATATCAGCCGTTTGGCTGCCTCTCGGTCCCTCATTCGATCACCAAATCGTCATCGGAACCGGGAGCAGGAACCACACGTACCCGGTCAGCCTTGGCGCTGATAACAAGGTTCTTCTCTCCGGTGATCTTGTCGCGTATTAAATATACGCGACCGACAAAACCCGGAAAATCGACAAAAACCGGGTTACTAAAAGAAGCCTCCTTTAATAAAGGAGTCAACGTATCAATTGGATCGCTCACCTTGATCTCCTGGGTTTCGTAACCATTATCAGGGAAAACGACCGTGATCTTGCGACCCACCACTTCCTCCGTTACAGAGTGACCGTCGCGGAATGGGTTAATGGGAGCGATGCCGGTGGCGATTACAGGTCCACCGTTCGCAAACTGGGACAGTGTCAGCGGAATTTTTGAAATATCGATCATGTTTACCTCCTTGTTTTTACTTTGATTTTTAGGGACATATTTTGGCAACAAAAAAAGCCAGCATTTTTGTGCTTATGCAAACGCATAAGCCATCCCAAAAATACTAACGTGCTTGCGTATCCCCGAAAGGACACCTATTCCTGATATTTTGGCCTCCTCCACGGGTTTATCAAGTCCGTGAGATCAACGGCTATAATCCATTTAAATTTTTTTAATCCCGTCACCAAGAGCTTGTCCGTAGACTTTTGGTGACATCCTTATGATAGCATAACCGTCTGGTGTTGTCAAGTGATTTTTCAACTTTTTTCAAAGAAACTTAGAAAAATAACCTTGAAAATTAAAAATATAGCAACTTTTTAAGCCTTATTTTTAGAGGGCAAAAACGAAGGTTTTTTCTGACAACAAAAAAATACAAACTTAAATTCATACGAAAAAAAACCGCTTGATTGTACAAGCGGTTTAGTGTAAAATACGGATTAAGAGACTGCATAGGGCCGGAGAAACCCACCCCCAAGGGCCGGACCGTTGAGACAGAACGAAAAATAATGTGGAAGGAGAACACACGATGAAAAAAGCCCTCATATATGCCCTTGCGCTGGCCCTTGCTTTATCGTTGACAGCTTGCGGCCAGCCCAAGACGGAGCAACCCACGGACCCAACCCCTAGCACATCGGCCCCGGAGACAATCGCAACCCCCGAACCAATCAAGGACACAATCCCGGAGATTGCACCCGAGCAGACCCCAGCGGCCCCCGTTGAAACCGAGGACACCCAACCCCCGGAAGAAACAGAATCCGAAGAAGTAGAATCCCAAGTGGAGCAGGTGCAGTTATTTACCGACTGCAACGAGACCGTCTATGCCACAGGTACCGTCAACATCCGGGCCAGCTATACAGCAGACAGTGAAAAGCTAGGCAGCCTAAACAAAGGTGATAGCGTCACCCGCACAGGCATCGCAATAGCAGGCACTGAAGCAGAAGGCTGGAGCCGCATCCAATTAAGTGATGGAAGCACAGTTTATGTGTCAAATAAATACATAAGCACCACCAAGCCAGCCCCTCAACAACAGCAACAACAAACGAGCAAGCCCTCAGGTGGTGGCAGCACACAGAGTCAGCAACAGCAGCAACAGCAGCAACCTCAACAACCCAGTGAACCTCAAGGCGGAGGTGGAGATTCCGCAGCAGATATAGAAGCAAGAAAGCAGGCATTCCTCAACGGCATGAACCAGATGTTTGAAGATCACGGATATACCACAGGTGGGTCGGATCATGAATACACAGAGGAAGAAAAACAAGCTCTATTAAATGCACTAGGTCAATAACAATTACATACATATAAAACCAGAAGGTGCACCCTACCTGAATTAGGAGGGTGCACCTTCTTTTAATTATATATGGTTAAAAGATCAATCACAAAGCAACTATAACACCCAACAATAAGATTGAAATCCTATTTTATTACTTACAATTAAAGAAGATAAAACTTCATAAAGTGAAGGTGAGAAACCCAGCGTCAACAAAACTTTCAGAATCAATTATATTTGAACCAACAAGGAGGAATTGGAATGAACAAAAAAGTAGGCATCATAATCGGCGGAATAATCTTAATCCTAGCAATCGTAGCAGCAGTTTTCATATTAAAAGGAAACAAAGAAAAGCCAGAGATAGACAATAGTAAAAATATGACAGGTGGGGTCAAAGATGGAAAATTTTAATAGATTTTTTCGGGAAGAAAAATACCTTGCTTCCCTTTGGAAATTCTGGTAGAATTGAACCATAAATAGAGGGTGGGGTGTAGATATGGCAGGTAAATTCATGAAAATCAAGAGGATCATCATACCAATGATGACCCTAATCATCATGACATCTCAGTTAGCAGGCTGCGCCACTATGAGTAGTAATGAAATGCTGGAGACAATGCAAGAATCCCCAGATGTTAGTATAGAATATGCAATCCCAGATGAAGAGCAACAAAGTTTAGATGCAACTCACATATTAAATATAGATAATGGGGGAGTAGTTGATAGTGATTCAGAGGGAGACATTGGTTTAATAGACACTCAGCAAGAAGCTAAAGAGCTATCAGGAGCAGAGCTTTTAGACTATTTCCAAAAGGTGTATGACATACATCAAGAGATACATATAGCTACAACACTTGATGGATTAATCAATGAAGAATTAGAGTTTTTGGTTGATTTAGTGGAGTCAGATGGATACACACTCCCATCTGACTACGAAGCACAATACAGAGCATGGAGACCGACAGACAGTTTACCAGCAGATATACAAACAGGTAATGAAACTGAACAGCAGAGCCAGCAACAGCCTAGTGGTCAGCAGCAGGGTCAGCAATCCAGCGGTCAGAAACAGCCTGGTAGTCAGCAAACACAGCAACCATCTAGTGGTCAACAACAGCAAGGTCAAAATCAAACCTCGAAACCAAGTGGGAGCACCTATGACCCCTATGATGGCCTTGGATCCTACGAAGCAAAAGTAGATGATTTATGCAAAAAATACCCTGAACTTTCCAGAGAAGAAATTATGCATAGATTTCCAGACCCAGCCACATCCCATATAGATGAAGCAGCAGCCAGAGCAGATGCAGCTGAAGATCGTCTAAATGTAGGATAAATAAGCATACAGCCAGCTAGTGTTTAATTACTAGCTGGCTTTATACATCAACAAATACTAATGAATCTATTTGACACATTTACCAATGCATTAAACATAAATTTAAAGTCCTCTATATTAACCTACCTTTCATTATTTAATAAACAATAAATCAAAGCACAAGCTAAGCAAGAGTTGTTAGAAACATTTGAATCAGGAACATACAGAATAGTATTTGGAAGGATATATGGGGAGCGAGAGAAAGAATATAGATACATATCAAGTCAAGACATATCAGTAAAAACAAAGCTAGGAGCAGAAAGCAAAAGCAACATCAACAGGGACAGCTGGAACAGAAGCAAACACATCAGGCCCCACAACCACCATCCACAACATTCTCCCATCAAAAAGATTTATTTTCAGATATTGAAGATATAGACATGACAGATTTGGGAGAAACAATCTAAAGTTTATTAAGGAGGAATTAGGATGGACAGTAAGAAGATAATAGGGGTAGTTGTAGGAATTGTATTAATACTAACAGTTGTTGAACAAGTGAGTGAGTAGGGGCGCGGGTGGCTGGGTGGCCCGCCACGGCTGGCGGCTGGGTGGTTGTCGGTGGCTGGGTGCAAGGCGGGGTCAACGGTTGGTTCCGCTCCATGCAATCCCCCGCCGATAGGCTGCGGGATGCTGGAAGCTGGCCTCCGTGGGGATTGCGTCGCTTTGATGCGACCCGCTGACGCTCTCGCATTTCCTTGCGGGGTGTGGTGCGGTTATCGGAAACATGAAAAAACAGGGGGCCGGGGCTGGCTCCCTGTTTCTCTCTCAAAAAGTGCTGCAATTCTGCGGTTTCTTGAAGTGTATCCTTTTGGATGTTAAGCGTCCAGTTTCTTCACCATCTGCTGGTAAACTACCGCCTCTAAATCGCGGAGACGGATTGTACCGCAGCCGGAACAAAACTTGCTGTCAGCGTGTTTCGTACAGCGCAGATAGAGATACCCGCAGGAGTGGGCCGACATCAGAGCATAGCCACATTTGCCGCACTTGATTTTCCCCGCCATCCAGGTGTTGCGGGCTTTCCTGGCCGGTTGATAGGTCTGGTTCGCCATCATCTTCTTGCGAACCCTAAGCCACAAATCAGACGGGATAAAGCCCTCGCTGGGGGCCAGCACCAGCGTCTGGCCTTCCAAGTGCGTGTGCTTATTCTCGGTGCTGTCCTTGCTCCGGTAGTAGTAACATCCGTTTGTCCCTACGAAGTCGGCGGCATCGTTGTAGATGTTCGTCCCTTGGCTCTTGAAAAACTCGTAAATATCCAAGTCAGCCATGGTGTAAATGGGATTACGAAGCATGATGCTGATGGTCGCCCTGGAAAACGGTTTGCCGAAGTATGTCCGCATCCCCTGCTCGGTAAGCTGTCGGGTGATGTCGTGAAGCGACACCTGGGGGTCAATATACATCTCGTACATCTTACGCACGAACGCCGCTTCTGTCGGCTCAATCACCAGCTTCTTGGTATGGATGCCGTCAATGATGATAGGCTCCGTCCGAAATCCATAAGGCGCTCGTCCTCCCATTTTGAAACCTCGCTGACACCGGGCATACCATGCGTCCTGCACTCGCTTCTGGATGGTTTCACGCTCTAACTGTGCGAACACAATGCAGATGTTCAGCATCGCCCGGCCCATCGGTGTGGACGTGTCGAACTTCTCTGTGGAAGAAATAAATTCCACGTTGTATTCCTGGAACAAAGCCATCATGTTTGCGAAGTCCAAAATGGAACGGCTGATGCGGTCGAGCTTGTAAACAACTACCCTGGCAATCAGCCCGCGCTTGATGTCCTCTACCAGCATTTGAAACTGGGGCCTGTCCGTATTCTTACCACTGTAACCCTTGTCTTGATACTCCCGGCAGCTTCCACCCCTCAATTCGTATTTGCAAAACTCAATCTGACTTTCGATAGAAATACTATCTTTCTTGTCGATGGACTGTCTTGCATAGATCGCGTCAATTCGATTGTTCATTTTGCGCTCCCTTTCTGAAAAGAAACGGAGCTGCTGACAGCTTCATTATACCGTCAGCAGCCCCGCAAATCAATCTCTATCTGAAAAAATCACGAGGTGGGCTTCTCCCTCTGCTGGTACTTGCGAAACACTTCGTAAAGCCGCTGCTCCAACTCCCAGCGCTTCGCCGCCTCCTGCTCCGGGGAGAGGATGGGGGTGAGGTTTTCCAGCGGGATTTCCCGGCCCTGGAAATTGACAATCTCGGTCTGCGTTTTGTAGCTGATATGCTCCATAGGCAACTCCTTGTTTTCAAATTTTCAAACGGGTCTGTGATGTAGCTGCGGACATTTGTCCGGCGTTTGTCCGAAAAGTGGGCGCTATTTACTCCCACTCGTTTTATTTATACTTGTTATTGTTCTTATAGTTCTTATTAGAGGACAGGTTTTTTGCCTGCGTCAGCCGGGTTTCTGCCCTATTACAAGAACAGTTTTCCGGCCATGGTGAAGGACAAGTTTTTATCCATCAGGGGCGGCTAAATTTTTGTCCATCAGGCAGTTTCACATAGATATGATTGGGCTTGGAAAACTGCTGCCGTTTGCGTTCAATCAGACCCGCCGCCTCCAACTCAGCCAATACGTTCTTGGCAGTGGTCATGCTCTTGCCGAGCATTTCGGCTATCTTCTCAATCGGGAAGATGATATAAACTCTCCCCGCCTCGTCCGTCCACCCGTTGAGCTGGGACAACCGCGCCCGGTCAAGCAAAAGGGCATAGGCCAGCTTGGCGGTAAGGGTCAAGCCCATATCCAGCAGGAACCAGGGGAAGAAGAAATAGGGCGGCAATTCGGTGGTTGTCGTCATGTAGTCGGTCATGGTATCAGCCTCCTTTGTGTTGGACTGTCAGACCGCCACTGTGGGCCGTTAGAGGCCCGTTTTCAGGGGTGGAAAGGAAATGTATCAGGCCCTCGTTGAGGGCGGTCTTGAAAGCCTTGATTTTACTGCATTTTCAGAGGGTACTTTTTCTACACATCAGCCCGGTTTTTCTTTGCCCAGGCCCGCTTGCTCCGTTTTACCCGTTCTGCGGCACAGGCAGAGCAGTAGAGGGTGTTGTGCTTGGGCGGGGCAAACGGCCTCCCGCACTCCCGGCAGTGCCGCCGTCTGACAGAGGAAGGCGGGAACAATGCGGCGCACAGGCCGGCGTCCAGAGGAAGGACGGCGGCGCGGAACCACTTGCAAATCAGGGAGTAGGTGATGCTCTGAGGACAGATACATTCCTCGCCATCGTCCAGAAGCAGACAGTTTCCGCAATCGTAGTTGCAGCACTCCCGCACCAGCCTCCGGGCCGTTCGGTACTGCTGATAGGTCATGTGGAGGATTTCCGGCGCTGTCATTTCACACGCTCCCCCGGCAAAATCCTAAAAACGTCAATTTGGCGTTTTTAGCGTGAGTGCCAATCTGGCGTTGACGATACCTGACCCGCAGGAAAGGAACAGACGCGAAGCGGGTGTTCCTTTCCTGCGGGTGTGCAAGGGGTTTGGGGAGTGCAGCTCCCCATCGCGTCCGAAGGACGCAACGCCCCCGGCAGGGCGCACGACACCGGAACGGTGTATAAGTGCGCCGTTGGAAACGGACGCACTCTTGTTGAAGCTGATTTATCGCTGACATTTTGACCTCCTTGACATAGGAGGAACAAGCCGCCGGAGCAGCTTGTCCCTCCCGGTGATAGGGCAACTGCCCCTCACCTGGTAGCCATCATGCCGGGGTGATCGTCAGGGCGGTCAGCGGTAAAATTTGAAAAACTTTTTCCGTACTCCCTCGATGCTGTCATAAACGGCGGTCTTGGAGCAGCCGCACATCCGCCCGATTTCTGCATAGCTGTAATCGTACAGCGCATAGAGCAGAAACCTCTCCCGCTGGGTGGGGGTGCAGAGGGCCAGCACCGCCAGAATTTCGTCCAGCGTTTCCTGCTGGCAGACCAGTTCCTCCGGGGTGGCACAGTAGGGCAAAACGCCCTGGGCGGCAATTATGTACTCGTCACACTCGCGCCCGTCCCAGTGCCGCCGCTGTTCCCGGTCAAGGCTCCGTTCGGTGCGTTTGGCTAGCTCCCAGAACTCGTCCAGGGTGGCAGCGTCCTCATAGGTCAGCTTGCGGCTGTATCTATTGATGGTGATCTCCATCGTGTTGTCCTCCTGTTCAGATTTGGGGTAAGCGAAATCTGAACAAGAGGGGTGGGCCTCGACATCGGGGCCGGATGAAGCGGCCCACAGAAAAAGCAAAAGAACCCGAACAGCACAAGGCTATTCGGGCGTTGGAAGAGATTGTATAGGCAGACGGAAAACGACTATTTTCGCAAGCCTGGGTAGGGGATGCCGCTACATGGATTAGGCTTTTTTTGATAAGTGCCTATCTATCTGTAGTCGCATGGCAGCATTCTCCTATTGCCGCCAGAACACAGAAAAGCGGCGGCTCTGATTTCTCAAAGCCGCCGCTCTGGGCGTGATGATACTCCTGCTTGTACGACGGCTTTTTTTCTTTTGCCGTCGTGCGGCAAGACAATACCTGTATTTGTTTTATCGTAGCAATGGCATACTTCCGGTCAGTTTATTGACCTTTTTCTTCGGGCCGCAAATTGCAATGCCAAAATATTGCAACGTACTTTCGGGAACGTGGCCCATCTTCTCAATGAACTCGTCATAGGTTTTGCAACCCTGGGCCAAATCGGAGAAGTCCACAACCGTCAAATCTTGAAAATCCGGCTGGTACAATTTTTCCCGTATCTGTTTGATGATCTCTGGCGATCCCCGCAGAATGGGGACGGGAAATTCGATGATGCCGAGATGTTCGTTGCCGCTCTGGTCGGTCACATCGGCTCCTACCACTTCCGGCATTTTCTTTCCCAACGTGATACCCATAATTGCCGCCGTATTTGCGATGATCCCCAGCGGCAGGCTCTCGTCAATCACCATGACGCACTTTTCATTTTGCCAATCCATTTTGTTTCTCCCCTTTTTTCCAAAATCCTTTGCCCTCTGACAGAAACAGGCCCGCCAGCGTTAAGACCGTTCCAACCGCAGCCAGGGTGGTGATCTTCTCATGGAGGATCACCACCGATGTGACCACCGTAATCACAGGAACCATGTAGATGTAAATGCTTGTCTTTACTGCCCCCAGCACCTTGACCGCAAAATTCCAGGTGACAAAGCACAAAGCCGATGCGCCCAGGCCCAGGAAAATGATGTTGAACAGATAGACCTGGTTTGCAAATCGGGCTAATTCCAGTTTGAAGTCAAACAGGAACAGGGGCGGGATCATAAACAGGATGCCATAGCAGAAAATACGCCGTGTGGTCAGGATGGTGTGATAGCCGTATCCGCTGATCTTCTTTGTCAGCACAGAATAGCAGGCCCAAATCAGAGCGGCCAGCAACGCAAGCAAATCGCCAACAGGGTTCAGCTCCAGCTTAGACCCGTTGAAGCTGATTAGAAAAATTCCAGCCATCGCAACGGCAAAACCAATAAAGAAGCTGATCCCCGGCCTTTCCTCTTTCAACAAGATATGGGACAAGAGCGCCGTAAAAAACGGGGCAACGGAAATGATAACGCCCACATTGGAGGCCATCGTGTAAGTGAGCGCAATATTTTCCAGCAGATAGTACAGACAAATCCCACATAGGCCCGCCGCCGCAAAGGTCAATTCCTGTTGTTTACTTGTCCCTTTCAAGCGGCGAGGACAGACCAGCAGCAGAGCGGCCAGTCCCATAACAAAGCGGAAAAACAGTATCTCTACCGGCTGAAAATCCACCAACAAAATTTTGGTGGAGATAAATGTCGTTCCCCAAATGATGATCGTGAGCAGGGACGCCAGATGCCCCGTTGTGCTGTTACCTTTCATGGGGCAGTTCCTCCATATCCTTGTCTAAGAATATATCCCGATAGATACCGGGAGCCAACCCAATGAATCGGTTGAAATAGTTGGTAAAGTGGCTCTGATCGGAAAAGCCGGTTTGCAGCGCCGCCTCAATGGGCGGCACTCCTTGTTCCAGCAGTTTCTTGGCCCTGCCAATGCGAATGTTCTCCAGGTAACTGTACGGAGTCACGCCCTTTGATTTCGCAAAGGCCCGGAGCAGGGTGGACTTGCTCAAACCGGCACAGCGGCATATCTGGTCTAAATAGATGCGCTCGGCGTAGTGCTGCTCCATAAAGGCACAGGCTTTTTCGATTTCCTCCCGGCACTCCGGGGTGCAGCTTTCAAAAGGCTGGCCGTATTGCTGGATCAGCAGAGAAATCAGGAACAGCAGACTTTCTTCTTTTCCAAATTCATTTGAGCCTTTCATAACCAGCTCATGGAGCGGACGCAGATAACAGGTGACTTCTTCATCAGAGATCACGTTCTGCGAAAATCCGGGGAGTTCCCGCCTGCCGGTCACTTCTTCCGCTAAGTCCAGCATGACCTCTTTCGTGATGTTAAAGCCACGATAGTCCAGAGTTCCATCATCACTTTGGACGCAGACATGATTGTCACCGGGATTGAACAGGAGAACATCGCCCTTTGTGATGGTGTACTCCTGATTTTTGCAGGACAACACACGTTCCCCATCCTCCATAAATCCGATCACATAGTATTCATGGAAATGATTCGGGAAGGGCTGAACAATCCCCTCAAAACGGTAAGCCTCGATGTGCAGTTCTTCATCATAGACCACTGTTCGCACTTCTTTTTTCATGCGGTGAACCTCCTTACTGGCGCTTATTATATCAGATAAAATTTCTGCTGGCTTGTAAAATATCTTCATTTTCTTTCTGGTATTTAACGGACAAAAGTGCGCCAAAGGAAATGTTTCCCTTGGCGCACTTTAGATTTGTCAGCAACTCCGCATGGTTTTGTGGTCTTGTCCAAATCAGTGAAATGGTGTTCCCGGAGTATGGTGTTCACTTCATCGCCGTAAATGACGGAGTGGACAGCATAAAAGGAGATAGTGAGTTCACCGCAATCCGCAACGTATTTAATGAGATGTTCGCCAAGGACACCAGCAAGAAAATCAAGGCTACTTGGCAATCCAAGGGACGCTCCGGCGAACACCTTTGCACCATCCCGCCCTATGGGTACATGAAAGACCCGGAGGACAAGAAACGCTGGATTGTGGACGAGGAAGCGGCTGCTATTGTGCAAAAGATTTTCGCCCTGTGCGTGGACGGCCTGGGGCCGACGCAGATCGCCAAGTGGCTGCAACAGAACAACGTCCTGAACCCCACGGCCTACGCTCACGAAAAAGGCTTGCCGGTCTGCAACGCTCCTACGGCTAATCCCTGCAAGTGGACAAACGAAACCGTTTCCCGCATTTTGGAGCGTGTCGAGTACCTGGGCCACACGGTCAATTTCAAGACCAGCAAGCCATCGTTCAAGAGCAAGAAAAAGGTCTGGAATAAGCCGTCCGAGTGGGTGATCTTCGAGAATACCCAAGAGGCGATCATTGAGGAAAGTGTGTTCCTGATTGTGCAGAATATTCGGCAGGGACGCCGCCGCCCGACCAAGATGGGGGACATGGGTATGTTCTCCGGGCTTGTGTACTGCGCCGATTGCGGCGGAAAAATGTACCTTTGCCGGGCCAATCACTTCAAGCCGGAGCAGGAGTATTACATTTGCTCCACCTACCGCAAAGACCGTACCTTGTGCAAGACGCACTCCATCCGCCGTGTAGTGTTGGAAGAAATCGTACTGCGGAACCTGCGGGAAGCAATTTCCTATGTGACGCAGTATGAGGACGACTTTATCCAGCGGGCGGCGGAACGGAGCCTGCGGGAGCGTGACAAGGCGCTAGCACAGAAAAAGGCTGTGCTGGCACAGTCTGAAAAGCGCATCGCAGAGTTGGATGTGATCTTCAAGAGGATTTACGAGGACAATATTTCCGGCAAACTGTCCGATGAACGGTTTATCAAGCTGTCCCGCGACTATGAACAGGAGCAGGAACAGTTAAAGGCCGTCGTGGAAACCCTGGGGCGGGAAGTGAAGCAGCAGGAGCAGAAGAAAACCAACGTCAGGAAGTTCATTTCCGTGGTGAAGAAGTACACGGACATGACCCAGCTTGACGCCACCATCCTGCGTGAGTTCGTGGAACAGATCAGGGTGTCCGAAACCTACACGACCGACGAACAGCAGAAGCGGGTGAAAATCCGGGAAATTGAGATCGTCTATAACTTCATTGGTGCGTTTGATTTTGAGGGAGCGCGGGAGCAATCCCAAACTGCCCAAGACAAAAATAATGCGAAAGTCGGCGCAGCTTGACGCTACGCCGACCCTCGCTTAAAATGTTTTCTTACGTCACCGCCCCATTAAGGGCGTTGTTTTAAGAATCCATGTAGGGGCGGCTATCAGCCGCCCGCGGGCGCATATTATGCGCCCCTACAAAAGGTTTTCTTATCTCAACGCCCCGTTCAGCGGGCTTTTTTATGATCTCTTTTGCAGCGCAAAGATACTGCGCAGGATACGCTCCTCGTCCGCCGGCTCCAGATCAACAAACCGGCATCCGTACTCATAGCAGCCATGCCTGCGCTCCAGAATGCGCAGGAACTGTCCGTGCAGGACCAAGGTCTCCCCCTCCGGGACCAGCTTTACCCGCAGGATAAACTTATCCCCCACGTCGCGGCGGGTCTCCAGACAGACGCAGACGCCGCCCAGACCAATGTTGACCAACCTGCAGGGCTCCTCCGGCGCATTCCGACCGCCCGTCAGGCAGAGGGTCCCTTCTGCGTCCAGAAGAATACGGACATGAGCCCGATTGTCGCTTTGCTTTACCAGAGACAGGTGCTCCACCTGCCACACGCCGCCGCCGGTCAGCCGAACCGTCCCTTTCAACAGCACCGCCTTGTGCCCCTTGCTACTGTATCCCCGCAACGTCACGGGTACCGGGGCCTCTGAAGGGGTCATCAGGCTCCCCTCAGTGCTGGGCTTGAGCTGTGCACGGTCCCCCCGCAGGCCCTGGAGATGGGCCACCAGAAACATGCGCCGGTCCGCGCTGGTCACCTCCACCCGCATCCCGGAGTAGACCTCCAGGTCCTCCCTCCGGGCCCGCTCCGCAGCGGCGGCCTCCTCCGTCTGCTTGACAGTTCTGCTGAAAAGCCCAAAGAGTCCCATCCTGCTCCCCGCCCTTCCTATCTCTCCCGCATCTGCTCCATCTTTTCGTTGGTCCAAACCACCTGGTTGCGCCCAAACCGCTTGGCGTCGTAGAGCATGACATCCGCGATCTTCAGATAGGTCGCATAGTCGTCATCCATTTTGGGAATCAGGGTAACTCCTCCGATGCTGACCGTAACCCAGGGTCCCGCTGCGGGGCAGTGCTCAATATGCAGGTCCTCCACCGCCTGGCGGACTCCAATCATGTGCTCAAACACCACCTTGGAATCGCCGCCCAGCATGATGGCCACAAACTCCTCCCCTCCGTACCGGGCCAAAAAGTCCGTACTGCGGCGCAGGGAGGAATCCATTGTTCTGGCCGCCGCGCAAATCACCTTGTCTCCGGCGGGATGGCCGAAGGTGTCGTTATACAGCTTGAACTTGTCGATGTCCATCATACACAGAGAGATGGGCACCTTCAGCCGGACCGCGTCCTGCCATTTGGAGAAGTAGGCTGCGTCATAGCCGCGCCGGTTGGACACGCCTGTCATGGGGTCTACCATGGCCTGCTGCTCAATCTGCTGCCGGTAGTGATAGAGCTTAATGTGGGTGTTGACCCGCGCCCTGACAATGTGGGGGTGATAGGGCTTGGTGATATAATCCACCGCTCCCAGCGTGAGGCCCCACTCCTCATGCTCCACGTCCCGCAGGCTTGTGATCAGAATTACAGGGGTGTGCTGGGTGACGACCTCCTCCTGAAGCTTCCGAAGCAGGCCAAAGCCGTCCATCTCCGGCATGACCACATCCAGGAGGATCAGGGAAAACTCCCCCTCCCGGGCATAGTTCAGCCCCGCCTCCGCGGTCTGGGCCTGCGTGACGGCATAATCCTCCTCTAAAATAGAGGTGAGCATATTTGCCTGTACCACGCTATCATCAATTATCAGAATTTTATCCATACTTCCGCTCCTTACCATAATGCAGGGGCTGATAATTTTTCTCCCAACTGATTAATAATGGCATACTTTCAACATTGTACCAGAAATTATGCGAAAATGGAAGTCTAATTTTAAGAAAATTACCTTGTTTTCAGCCGGAAAAAAACTTAAAAATTATCGTTGACAAATGCCTCTATTTCTGGTAAGATAGCACCTGCGCTGAACGCAATAAGTTGTTCCGCGCCGTTGTATGGGGGTATAGCTCAGCTGGGAGAGCGCTTGAATGGCATTCAAGAGGTCAGCGGTTCGATCCCGCTTATCTCCACCATTTTACAACTAAATATGACGTGGGGGTATAGCTCAGCTGGGAGAGCGCTTGAATGGCATTCAAGAGGTCAGCGGTTCGATCCCGCTTATCTCCACCATTGGGAACCGAAAGAAAAAACTACGAAATTTTATAATTTCGTAGTTTTTTCTTTTCTTTTCACAACTTTTTCAATATAATAATACTACTTCTAACTTCTTCATCCTAACTTTTTGGAGCCATTTTCGGAGCTATACTCCTTTTCCTATCCACAAAGTCCACCATTGGCAGATAACGACCTAACAGCTCCCGATTCTTTTCCGCCCTCTCTTTTGTCTGATTATCTATGTACTTTTGAGCTGTTTTAATTTGAGTATGGCCCAAAAGCTGCATTATATTGAATACGTTGGAATCCGGTTCGTTTGATAACATGGTTGCCACTGTGTGGCGTAGCCGATGGAGCCTTAAACTATCCACTCCTGAATCTGAATTCTTGAGCGTTCTATTAACCGAACTGCGAAACCCCGCATAAGTCCAGCTAGGACTTTTGCTGTTTCCAAATACCCGGTCACTTTCTCCAAACTGTGTTTTGCTTACAAGTGGTGCCGTTTCTCTCCACTGTCTCAATAAGTTTATCACCCCCTCCGGCACTGCTATTTTCCTCTCACTTGAGCCGTTTTTCGTTGGCCCAAGTATGGTTTTAGCAGAAATTTTGTTGCCGTGCGAATCCCAGGCTATTTCTTCAGTCACAGCTCTCTGTATGTGAATGGCGGCATTTTCAAAATCAATGTCACCCCATTGAAGCCCAAGGGCTTCTTGCGTCCTCATCCCTGTTGCAGACATGAGGGCAACCACTGGGTAAACTGTCTGATTTCCCATCAGGGCATTTTTTTAAATGTTTATGTCCTCCTGTGTCAGAGCTGTGATTTTAGCAGTTTTCTTTTTTGACCGAGGTGCTTTAAATTCCTCTGTATCCATCGGGTTTGTTGACAGATACTCTTTTCTAACAGCTCTGACAAACATCCGATTGACAACATATACAGTACGGTCAAGGGTCACATCTGAAATACCAGACCCCAATAGGCCCTTGATCTTGAACTCCTCCACAAATTCATCAATGGTAGATTGGCCATTGATGATGATTGCGTTTTCCTCTCCCATATATCCGTTTTGAGAAAGCCAACGCTTCATTTTGTCGACGGCTTCTTGCTCCGTCTTGCCTGTTTCAACATGACGGAGCCGCTTTCCTTTTTCGTCCTTTCCCAGACTGATGGCCGCACCAAAGCGGCCATCTTTAATTTGATATACTGAACCCTCACCATTGGCCCGGCGTGTAAACTGAACCTTTTTGCTCATGCTCGTCACCTCCTTACATTGTACCAGTAACCAGATAATAGGCTACCCACACAACAGGCACAACCTTGCGGCGGCCTATTATTCTAACCGCTGGGCAGGTCTTGACCCAATCGTAGGCGTTGCTCTCTCCTACATTTAAGACCTGTTGCAACTGCTTCACATCTAAACAGTCGGTTTTATAAGCTCCACGCAGTTGAGAAGCTTGAATTGTCACCAGCTTGTCAAAATCTTTCTGCTGGAGCTGGGGTTCTGACTTTTTAGGATTCCCAAATAATGAGCCTGTATAAGACATAGTATCAAACCTTTCTAAAATTGATACTATTCCATACAACTAAGCCAAAACCCCAGCATAAGCATTTCTATTCTGTGCTGTCCAGTGCGTTTTGTCAAGTAGGTTTTTCAAATAAATGCAAAAACCGGACACAGCGAATTGCTCACTGTGCCCGGTAGTGCTATGAAATGTTCAATTATGCGGCCCGAATCAAGTATAACAGTTGATTTTTGAGGTCAACACGGTCAACATCGAAACCAGCATTGTAAATCACATTGGAGATTGGGCGGTTGCCGCCTGGATACCAATAGGAGTAGAATTTGAACGCCGATTTGCAGAGGGGCTTTCCAATCACCCGCTCAACGTCCGCGAAGGAGAGGGTAACGCTGTCCTCCGTCTGCTGGGAAAGGTACTCGCCCAGCGGGGCAAAGCTGGTATTCACAGCCACATACCGCTCCTGGGGCGGTTCTACGGTAGCGGGGGCTTCGTTCTCCGGCTCGGTGGGCAGTTCCACCAGCCCAATGAAGTTGAAATAAACATCAACACGCTGCTTGCGCTTATAGCGGCCTACACTCACGCGCTCATGGACAACAACCTTTTCCACAAACTCATTCAGCATGGGCGTGGTCAGTTCATCAAAGCTGGTGTAGCGGTCAACCAGGGCCATAAACTTGTCCACCCTGCCGGTCTGTTCCTGCATCGTTTCCATTTCAGCGGCCAGCCGCTTCAACTCGCTTTCAAGCTGTTCCTGTTCCGCTTCATACTGCTGGGAAAGTTTCAGAAATCTCTTGTCCGTCAACTTACCCGCAACATGATCCTCATAGGTGCGCTGAATCAGCACATCCAGTTCATCATACCGCCGCTGTCCATCCGTCAGGGCCTTCCGGCTCTCCTTCATCTGCTGTGTCTGGCGGTCAGAGGTTGTATCCATCACCAGACGTTCAAAGGCTTCCCGGTTGGCTTTGGCATATTCCGAAATGGAGCGCAGAGCCGACAGAATCAAGTCCCGCACAACTTCTGTACGGATAAAGTGCATGGTGCAATCACTGGTGCGTTTGCGGTAGCTGGAACAGGCATAGGAATCTCTGAAATGGCCCTTGCCGTTGTCCCCACGTTCGTTATACAGTCTTGCGCCGCAGTCAGCGCAGTAGAGAAGTCCGGTCAACGGATTGGCCTCGCCCAAACTGGTAGGGCGGCGTCCGGTTTTGCGCAGCTTCTGCGCCGTCTGAAAGGTTTCCTCGTCAATGATCGGCTCCTGGGTATTCTCGAATATCACCCAGCTATCCTTGGGGGTGAGGTGCCGCCGCTTATCTCGGAAACTGGTCTTTTCCGTCTTGAAATTGACGGTATGCCCCATGTACTCCATGCGGTTAAGGATGTAGGAGACGGTAGTCCCCCACCAGCGGCAGGGGTCCGCAAAATCGCTGTTGCGCCGGTTCCCCGCGCCACGCTCCGCAAGATAGGCAGACGGGCAGAGGATGCGTTCTCTTTCCAGAATTGTGGCAATCTCATAGGGACCTTTGCCGTTGATGGTCATGCGGAAGATTCGCCGGACGATCTCGGCGGCTTCATCGTCAATAATCCACTTCTCCGGGTCATCCGGGGCTTTCATGTAGCCGTAAAGCGGGTGAACAGCGGTGTGCTTGCCAGCCATGCCCTGGGCGCGTTTGATTGCCCGGACTTTCTTGCTGGTGTCTCTTGCAAACCACTCGTTCATGATGTTCAAAAACGGGGTGAAATCCGTCTCCTGCTGGTTTTCACTGTCGATTCCGTTATTAACGGCAATGAAGCGCACACCCTTCTGAGGGAAGAAAATTTCTGTGTAAAATCCGACCTTCAGATAGTCACGGCCCAGCCGGGACATATCCTTGACAATGACGGTTCCGATTTTTCCAGCTTCAATCTCGGACAGCATTTCCTGGAAACCCGGACGCTGGAAATTTGTTCCAGAGTATCCGTCGTCTACGAAAAAGCGGATATTCCGAAAACCATGGTCAGCGGCATACTTGGAAATCAGTTCCTTTTGATGAATGATAGAGTTACTGTCACCTTGTAATTCATCGTCACGCGATAATCTGGTGTAGATCGCTGTGTCCTTTTCTGGCTGTCTTGTCATAGTACGACTTCCTTTCGAGACAGCCAGCTCATTTGCGGCAACACCAATATATCACAAAATCTGCGTGATGCCAACTGCCTTTTGCAATTTTTACTGGCTATCCGCAATCTGATTCTTGATAAGGCGGCAGATTTTATCATTCATGCTCTCCTTGCTCTGCTCATTGAAGCAGATGTGTACCTCGTAGGTGGTGTGACCAATGCGCTTCTCCAATGTCCGCTTGGTCTGCGGAGTGGATGCAGTAGGGGTAGTTGTTTTCGTTTTCGCCATAGAATCTCCTTTCAATTTTTTTGATTATCAGGTGATATGATGCGCCGCGCCGTCGCCTTGGTACTGGCGGCATTGTCCTCCCGGAAGTTCTTCCCGCCAAAGAGGATAGGGGCGCAGCGTTCTAAAATCCGGTCATAGATACGGGCATGGGCGAGGTCGGGCGGGCGCTTCAGTTCGTCCAGCTTCAGATTCGTGGTCACGATCAGCGGTTTATTACAGCGGTAGCGGCTGTCGATGATGGAAAACATCTGCTCAAGAGCATACTCGGTGTTGCGCTCTGCGCCCAGGTCGTCTATAATCAACAGGTCATAGTCCCCCAGGCTGTCCAGGAAGTCCGTCCTGTCCTCTCCGAACGTCCCGCACAGGCGGGCCAGGATGGTAGGAAAGTTGGTCATGAGTACGGGTATGTCCAGGTCGAGAAGGGCGTTTGCGATGCACCCGGCTACGAAGGATTTACCAGTCCCCACGTCACCGAACAGCAACAGCCCAATGTTCCGCTTGAACGCCTGGGGCCAATGGTCAACGTATGCATGGGCTTTTGCCATAGCGGGGTTCCCGCCGTTGTCATTGGCGAAGGTGTAGCCGTAGAGATAGCGGTCTTGAAGTCCCTGGGCCTTTCGCCGCCTGATACGCTCCATGCGCTGGCGGCGTTCCTCGGCCTCTCTGCGGCGGCGCTCCGCCTCCTGCTGGCAGGAACAGACACACCGGGGCTTGAAGCTGCCGCCCTTGAACGGGTCGGGTATGACCGCCTGCCGGGGACCTCCGCACTTCCGGCAATGGATCAGGCCGTCAGCGGGGTCAAGATACTCGTCCTCGCGGATCTCCGTCATACCGTGTCACCGTCCTTCACACTGTAATCCCGGTCACGGGCAGGGGGAGCGGCCTTGCGCCTATCATCCGCTATCCAACGGCGGATGGTGGCGGCATGGCTCTTGTACGTCCTGCCAGTAGATGCCATGTACTCGGATAATCTCTCAATGTACTCCTGCCAAACGGTGGGGAAGTCGCTTTGCAGTTCGGTCAACTCCCGTTTCGACAAAATGACATTCTGATACCGGCCCAAAACAGCGGGGGCGGCGTGTCCCTTTTCTAACTCTCTCTCTTTCTCTATCTCTATCTCTAACTCTCTCTCTATCTCTGGTGGACGAATGTCCGGACAATGGGCGGACATTTGTCCACCAGGATTCAGCGCAATCCGATTTGCCTGCCGCGCCCGCCGTTTCCGCTCTCCCTCAGTGGAGGATTGACCTATCAGCAGTTCGATGTTGGTCATGTAAAAGGCCCCGTCCTGCATCTGCTCCATAAGCCCCAACTGCAAGAAAATCTTGATTGCCCGCTCCACAGTTCCAATCTGCTGGCGGGTGATGGTGGCGATCATCTGCGGGGTGTAGGGGATACTCTCGTCAAGCTGGAGCCGTCCGCCGTGCTTCAGCGATTTCAGATACAGCTTCAGCAGGATGTAAGAGTACAGAATACCGTCCTGCATACTCTCCAACAGGACAATGGAATCATCGTCAAAATAGTTTTCCTTCAGCTTGAGATAGTAATATTTGCGATTGTCAGCCATAGGCAGTTCTCTCCTTTGCGTGGATTGGCCGTTGCGGGCCGTCTGAGGGCCTTCCGGGGCGCTGGATAGGGAATGTATCAGCCTCCTATCGAGCCGCCCTCGGAAAGCCTTGCAATTACTGGACTTTTGGAGGCAACTTTTTCTACACTCCGGCCCGCTTTTTTCTGGCCCACGCTCGTTTGCTGCGTTTAGCCCGATTTGCGGCACAGTCAGGGCAGTAAAGAGTGTTGCGTTTGGGAGGAATAAAAAGCCTCCGACATTCCCGGCACCGCCGCTGGCCGATAGCGGGGGCCGGGGACAGGGCGGCGCACAGGCCAGCGTCCAAAGGCAGGACGGCGGCGCGGAACCATTTGCAGATCAGTGAGTAGGTGATGCTCTGCGGGCAGACACATTCCTCGCCATCGTCCAGAAGCAGACAGTTCCCGCAATTATAATTGCAGCAGCTATGTACCAGCCTCCGGGCGGTGCGGTACTGCTGGTAGTTCATGTGGACAATCACGGCTCATTCTCTCCGGCGGGCAGCTTGATGTAGATGTGATAGGGAGTATGGAGGGCTATCAGCTTCTTCTCCACCAGCCCCACGTCCTCCAACTCCCGCAGGGACTGTGCCACGGTGCTGGGGGTGCGGTCGATGATTTCCGCGATGGTCTTGTTGTAGAACGCCAGATAGCGCCGCCCGCGCTTGTCGGTCTGTGCGGCCTCGGAGTTCAGCGTCATATCCAACATGATCGCGTAGACCTCTTTGGCGGTCAGCCGGATATTCATACCCAGCAGAAACCGGGGATAAGCCAGGTAGGGCGGCAGGGTGGAGCCGCTGGTGATATAGTCAGTTTTCATGTTCCTTCTCCATTTCGTGTCGGATTTCATGTACTTTCTCAAAAAATCCTTTGATTGCGGTCGTGACAGAATAGGCGCTATCGCCCAATGCGTCAAATTGGGAAATTGACATTCCGGCGAAAATGTCCGCCCGGTGATGCAGGGCTTCGATACCGGAAACATAGCGGGCGCATAGTGCCTTAAACTCGCTCAACGTTGATTCACTGTCTATCATCCCCTGCCGCTTCGGTGTGGGCGGCGCTATGGTCAGAACGGCAGCGGCTTCCTCCTGCTGGTCAGGGGGCAGTCTGGAAATTTTCAGCGCGGCCCCTTTGGTGATCTTATCGCCAGTGTCCCGAATGGTTTTCTTGGCCTCCGGGGTCAAGTCGCGGGCGGTCTGGACAAGCTGCTCCACGGTGCGCTTGCTCACGCCCAGCTTGTCAGCGGTGTCCTGGGCAAAGGACTTTGTTTCTAAAAGCGAAAAATTTGCGTTTTTAGCCGTCTGCCCATTTCGCTGACCCTGCCGGGTTTCCGGGTGGATGGCCTCGTAGAGTTCCTTCCGGCGCAGAAGCAGATCGCCCAGCTCCCGGTGGGACAGGCCAGCCCGAACAAAGTTCTCGTCAATCTCTGCCAACTCCGCTTGCAGTCCGTCCGCTTCGCTAACAACGCACTCGATCTCCGTCCAGCCCAGCAGCTTCACCGCTTCCAGGCGATGCAGGCCAGCGATAAGCGTGTTGTCCTGGGTGACGGTGATGGGATTCATCAGGCCCACGGCGGCAATGCTCCGGGCCAGTTCCTCCACGTTCCGCTGCTGGGTATCCCGCCGTCCAGGATTGATTTTGATTTCGCTGATTTTCATTTGCATGGCAGTTGCCCTCAATGCGAAAATATAGCGATAATCCGGTTGAGCATTTCCAGGTCGGGGCCATCCAGCGATTCCCCCAGCCTGCGGAGAAAAGTGATCTCCGCAGAGTTCAGCGCCCTGCGGTCAAGGTGAAACCAC
The DNA here is from genome assembly GCF_009911595.1 of Colidextribacter sp. OB.20. Lineage (GTDB taxonomy): Bacteria > Bacillota > Clostridia > Oscillospirales > Oscillospiraceae > Lawsonibacter. The sequence continues at coordinate 3,267 of NZ_QWKG01000067.1, read as the reverse complement.
TCCGCTACTCTGACACCGCCTTGACCGCCCTTCACCGTCTCAATCGGATAGGAGCAGGTCAGCACCACAATGTCGCGGCGAATTGTCCCGGTGCTGACGTTAAACTCATGCGCCAGATTGCCATAAGTATCGTGCCGCCGGAGGCACAAAGCCTCCAAAATCTTCTGGCGGCGTTCCCACGGGTTCATATCCATTTTCGTAACCTCCTGATAAATTTATCGTTCATTTTCCTTTTGCTGGTGCTGTCCCTCACGGGCCAGCCGGTCAGCGGCCTTGCGGAGATTCTCAACGCCTTTGATTTCATCCCGCATATCCCGCATTTTCTGATAATCGAAATCCTTCTGCATGGTCAGCTTCGCGGCCTCGGCCCGCCATGCCTTGGGCGTGATCGCCTCGCCGGATTCTTTCAGCCGTTTCAGAAAATCAGCGGCAGCGTCAAAAGCGGCTAACTCGGCCCTATGCTCCTGCTGGTACTTCTCCCGCTTATTCGGTTTCAGCTTATCCAGCTTCTGACGGATGGGCTTTTGCTGCTGATACTGCGACCACATTTCCAGCCGTTCATCCAGCACAGCAAGACGGCGCTCGGCTTTGACAATTTGCCCCCGGAGATCGTAATAATCCTTGTTCATGGCGGCAACTTTCTCGTAGAGTTCCTGCATGGAAGTGATACCGTTCCTCTGCAAAAACGCCAGCAATTTTGCGTTCTCCTGGAGAGCTTTAATCTTGCCAGAACGGTAGCGGGCTTTGTTCATGTTGACCTCTGCCTGGGCTTCATAAAGCCGGGTCACAAGACTGCCGCTGTTCTGGGGCTGTTCGGCTTGGGCTTGTTCCTTTGACCAGTTGTAAATCCGGGTGATGCGGGCTTTGAGTTCCTTCAGCAATTTGTTATCTGCGGCAATCTGACGGTTGATGTCTCCCTTCTCGGTGGCAATGCCCTTTCGCTCCATCTGCGAGGCGGCAACGCCCATGTGGATGGAGGGAATTTTATCAACGCCCTGCCGCTCATAACTGCGGTGATCTATCCGCTCCGGCCGGCCCTCCGCCTCCAATGCACGGTTGGCGTAAGTAGCCCACGCCGCCCGCCACTTCTCGGCGTTCTCCCGATTGTTCCAATCGGTGGTGTCCTCCCGGTGATTCTTCCAGCCGCCTTTACCGTCCGGGATGCGGTTGCCCTGGCTGTCCAGGTCATACACCTTGCGGCATTTCGGTCCCCATTTACCATCAGAACGGAGGGGCCGGATCGTCAGCAGAATGTGAGCGTGTGGGTTGCCGTCACCCTTGTCATGGAGCGCAAAGTCGGCGCACATCCCAGCAGCTACAAAATTGTCCTGGACATAGGAACGGACAAGGGCCAACTGCTCCGCTCTGGACAACTCCACGGGAAGGGCAACTTCGATTTCACGGGCAAGCTGGGCGTCGCTGGCCTTTTCAATTTGCTCCACGGAGTTCCAGAGCGTAGAGCGGTCTTGAAACTCCGGCGGGGCGTGGGCGGGCAGCATGATCTCCGTATGGACAACACCGGGTTTATGCGTGTAGTCATGGGTTTTGCCGTCCCACTCATTAGTCAGCCGTTCACCGCTCCGATAGGCAGCAGCGGCAACAGCCGAACGGCCCACGCTCCGCTTGATGATCTGAATGGGACAATGAAAAATCGCTATGTGGTTTTCCTCCTTCCTCCGCAGTCATTGGCGGGGGATATAGGCCAGCGGAAACGGAACAGACGCAAAGCGGATGTTTCGTTTTTGCTGGCGCACATGGGGTTTGGGGAAGGTACTTCCCCATCGCGTCCGCAGGACGCAACAAGCCCCCGGCAGGGCGCACGGCACCGGACTCGGTGTATAAGTGCGCCGTTCTCCGAACGGACTATCCCTCGTCCCCGACGTTCTGTGCTTTTTCCGCCGCCTCTGTTGCTCCCGGCAGGCGGGACAGGGCGATTAGAAACTCCTTGATCGCCTCGCCGTCCATGCTGGCGGTGAAGGGGAACACACCCTCCATAATTGCGCCATGTACGATCAGGCGGTGGTTCCGGGCGTGACGTTCTGCGTCCCTCTGCTTGTTCAGCAAAATCTTCACCTGGTTCTCATACTGGCGGGCTTCCTTTTCTGCCTCGGCCTTTTGAGCCTCCAACGATTTTTTGTCCATTTGCACATCAAACCTCCTTCGGCATCCAGCCGTTTTTGATGAAATACCGTTCCAGCTTCGTGATCGCACTGGCGGCGGCGCAAGAGCGGGACTGCCGGATTTGCGCTTGGGATAGATTCGCCAGCAGCCACGCAACTGCGGCCTCGTCCTGGATCAGCAATTCCTCTAAAGGCAGTATCAGGAGCGGAATGGAAGTGCAGTTGATAGGGCAACGGGGGTATCGGTGGTGCAGTTTGATAATTGTCATAAAGACCTCCTTCAAATGTCAGAAAGGACAAGCCGCCGTAGCAGCTTGTCCCTTCCGGTGATGGAGCATATCGCCCCTCACCTTATAGCCGTTTTGAACAGCTATTCACTAACCCATTTATCCGAAAAATTTCAAAAACTTTTTTCGGACAGCTTTGATACTTTTAAGAACCGCTACATCGGAGCATCCGCAGATTTTTCCTACTTCCTCATAGCTAAGATCGTAGAGCGCATGGAGCAGAAACCGCTCCCTCTGTTTCTCGGTGCAAAGCGCCAGTACCGCCAGGATTTCCCTGCGGGTTTCCATACGACACACATACTGCTCCGGCGATTCACAGTAGGGCAACCGGCCCTCGGTAACAACTATGTACTCGTCATAGCCTCGCTCGTCCCAATGGTCTTTCCACTCACGGTAAAAGCTCCGGTCAAATTGCTTGGCAATCGCCCAAAGCTCGTCAAGGGTGGCGGCATCTTCATAGGACAAATTGCGCCTATGCTTTCTGATGGTAATTCCCATCCTGCATTTTCCTTTCGTTCAGATTTTTCCGGGGTCTGAACGAAAGGGGCGGGGAGCGGCAACGAGGGCTGGGCAAGGCAATCCTGGCCCATAGGAGCGCAAAAACGCCCGGATGGTACAGTGCCATTCGGGCGCGGGAAACATGATTGTGAGCCGACAGGAAACGACTATTTTCGCAAACCTGGGTGGAGTACGCCGCTACGGAGGTCAGGCTTTTTTTGACAAGTGCTTATCTCTCCATAATCGCATGGCGGCATCCTCCTATGTGCCGCCGGTGGATATAAAAGCGGCGGCTTTCGATTTCTGAACCGCCCCCTGTCAAGTAGACAGATGAAAAAAAGAAAATTAGGCCACGAGGGTCT
>NZ_QWKG01000066.1 GCF_009911595.1 Colidextribacter sp. OB.20 | reverse complement strand
GCTGGGGGCCGGGCTGAGCCTCAACGACGCCGGGGCCGTCACGCTGCTCCACCTCATCGCCGCCGGGACCGACACCAACATGGTCTCCCGGGGCGGACCGGAGCGGGCAGAGGCGGCCGCCGCCCTGTGCCGGGACCTGCTGGCCCGCTCCCCCCTCCCGCCGGTAGAGGACATCGCCGCCCTCGGCAAAGCGTTCGTTCAGGACAGCCTCTCGCCGGGCGGCTGCGCCGATCTGCTGGCCGCGGCCTTTTTCCTCCGGAGCTGGCAGTCCGCCCTGTGACAGCCCGGGCCCCGGCGCTGTCATGAAGATCCGTCAGTCCTCTGGCGGCAAAAATACTGTGATTGGAGTGATTCCCCATGGACAAGCTGCAAATGAAAACCCCTCTCGTGGAGATGGACGGAGACGAGATGACCCGCATCCTCTGGCGACAGATCAAGGAGGAGCTGCTGGAGCCCTATATCGACCTGAAAACCGAGTACTATGACCTGGGCCTGCCCGAGCGGGAGCGCACCGGGGACCAGGTGACCATCGCCGCCGCCGAGGCGAACAGGAAGTACGGCGTGGCGGTGAAGTGCGCCACCATCACTCCCAACGCCCAGCGGATGGAGGAGTATAAGCTGTCTCAGATGTGGAAGTCTCCCAACGGCACGATCCGGGCCATCCTGGACGGCACCGTCTTTCGCACCCCCATCATGGTCAACGGTCTGAATCCGGTGGTGAAGAACTGGAGGCTGCCCATCACCATCGCCCGCCACGCTTATGGCGACGTATACCGGGCCGCCGAATACAAGGTCCCCGGACCTGGCACGGCGGAGCTGGTCTTTACCGGCGCGGACGGGAGGGAGACCCGCCAGGTCATTCAGAAATTTGACGGCCCCGGTGTTCTCCAGGGTCAGTTCAACGTGAACGCCTCCATCACCTCCTTCGCCCACGCCTGCTTCCGCTTCGCCCTGGACGCCAGACAGGACCTGTGGTTCTCCACCAAGGACACCATCTCCAAGCAGTACGACCACACCTTTAAGGACATCTTCGCCGAGGTTTATGAGCGGGACTACAGGGCCCGGTTTGAGCAGGCGGGCATCACCTATTTCTACACCCTCATTGACGACGCGGTGGCCCGGGTCATCCGCTCTAAGGGCGGCTTTATCTGGGCCTGCAAGAACTACGACGGCGACGTGATGAGCGACATGGTCTCCACCGCCTTCGGCTCCCTGGCCATGATGACCTCCGTGCTGGTGTCCCCCGACGGCAACTACGAGTACGAGGCCGCCCACGGCACCGTCACTCAGCACTACTACCGCCATCTGAAGGGGGAGCAGGTGTCCACCAACCCCATGGCCACCCTCTTCGCCTGGACCGGGGCGCTGGCCAAGCGGGGCGAGCTGGACGGCCTGCCTGAGCTCACCGCCTTCGCCAAAAAGCTGGAGAAGGCCGCCATCGACACCATCGAGAGCGGCATCATGACCGGCGACCTGGCAGCTTTGTGGGAGGGCGGGGCCAAGCCCCGGAAGGTCACCGGCCTGGAGTTCCTCCAGGCCATCCGGGCCCGGCTCTAACCCCCGGAAGTCCGTACAGAACAAGCGCCCCCGCTGCAAAACAGCGGGGGCGCTTGTTGTATCACTTCTGATTGCTGCGGTAGTAGTTGATGAGGCAGCCGCTGGCGATGATCTCCCGCTCCGGCCCGGTGAGGGGGCCGGTGGTCAGGGGGAAGGGGGTCACCGTCCCGTCAGGCTTGACCCCATAGCCCGTGATGTCCTGGGCGTTGTCCAGCACCTTCTGCCGGATGCCGGGCACAAAGACGTAGTCGCCCAGCTCAAACACCGAGGGGTCCTCCACCAGGAAGGGGACCATGCCCCAGTTGATGCAGTTGGAGCGGTAGCGCTTGGTGGCGTACTGCTTCGCCAGGTTGGCGGCGGCCCCCATCACCCGCTGGCAGGAGGCGGCCTGCTCCCGGGCGGAGCCGTCGCCGGGCATGTTGGCGAAGATGGTGGAGCCGATCTCCGTATGGGCCAGGTCGCAGGAGACGCCGGCCTTTTCCAGGGCGGCGGCCACGGCGGTGAGCTCCCCGGGCAGGGGGGCTCCGGCCTCCCGGTCCCGCTCCATCTGGCGGACCGCCTTGCTGCGGCCCACATACTGGGGGTCCCGGCGGGACAGGGCGAACTCGCTGAGCCGCTCGGGGTTGGAGCGGTAGCTGGAGGTCTCTCCGGAGGGGATCAGCTCGTCGGTGGTGGTGACGGGGTCGGTGATGTAGGAGCAGACCTTGACCAGCAGGTCCTCGGTCAGGGCGGGGAATTGGGGCCAGTCCTTGATGTTGGGGCCGAATTTCAGCTCGTGCTCCGGCTCCGGCCTGCCCCAGCCGGAGTAGACCCGCTTCTCATAGATGCCAGGGTCAAAGCGGTAGTCCGGGGCGCTGTATTCCACCTCCAGGTCGGTGGCCGCGGTGAGCCGCCCGCCATTGGCGGCGGTGGCGGCGATGGAGCGGGTGTCCATCAGGGCCACGGCGCTCATCTGGCCCTCGCCGGGCTTGGAGCCCTCCCGATTGGGGAAGTTCCGGGTGGTGTGGCGGATGGAGAACTCCCCGTTGGCCGGGCAGTCCCCCGCCCCGAAGCAGGGGCCGCAGAAGCACTCCCGCAGGATGGCGCCGGCGGACAGCAGATCGGCCGCCCGGCCGGAGCGGATCAGTTCCAGGTTGGCGGGCATGGAGCCGGGGTAGATGCTCAGGGTGAAGGCCCCGCTGCCGCAGGAGCGGCCCCGGAGGATGTCGGCGGCGGCACAGAGGCTGTCGTAGGTGCCGCCGGCACAGCCGGCGATCTCCCCCTGCTCCACCCAGACGGCCCCGTCATGGTATTTGCTGTCCAGTTCCATTTTGGCGCCCTTGATCTGGCGGTTGGCCTCCTCCTGGACCAGGTGGAGGATGTCCCGGGCGTTGGCCTGGAGCTCATGGATGGTGTAGACGTTGGAGGGGTGCATGGGCATGGCGATGGTGCACTCCACAGTGGACAGGTCCACATACACACAGCCGTCGTAGTAGGCGGTATCCGCGGGCTTCAGCTCCCTGTAGCCGCCGGGGCGGCCGTGGAGCTGGAAGTACCGCTTTATCTCGTCGTCCGTCACCCAGATGGAGGACCAGCAGGTGGTCTCGGTGGTCATCACGTCGATGGCGTTGCGGTACTCGGCGGACAGGCCGGCGATGCCGGGGCCCACAAACTCCATGACCTTGTTCTTCACATATCCGCTCTTATAAACCGCGCCGATGATGGACAGGGCCACGTCCTGAGGGCCCACGCCGGGCCGGGGCGCGCCGGTGAGGTAGATGGCGATCACCTGGGGCCGGGCAAAGTCATAGGTCCGGCGCAGAAGCTGCTTGGCCAGCTCGCCGCCGCCCTCGCCCACGGCCATGGTGCCCAGGGCGCCGTAGCGGGTGTGGGAATCGGAGCCCAGAATCATCCGGCCGCAGCCGGCCATCATCTCCCGGTTATAGCTGTGGATATTGGCAAGGTTGGTGGGGACATAGATGCCGCCGTACTTGCGGGCGGCGGACAGGGCGAACTTGTGGTCGTCCTCGTTGATGGTGCCCCCCACGGCACACAGGGAGTTGTGGCAGTTGGTGAGGACATAGGGGATTGGGAACTCGGTCATGCCCGAGGCCCGGGCGGTCTGGATAATGCCCACGTAGGTGATGTCGTGGCTGGTCAGGGAGTCGAACCGCAGCTGGAGGCGGTCCATATCCTCTGTGGTGTTGTGGGCCTTCAGGATGCCGTAGGCGATGGTCCCTTGGGCCGCCCTTCCGGAGTCGGGCCGGGCGCCGGTGCGTGCGGTCAGCTCCTCCTCCGAAACCAGCTCGCTCCCGTTGAGCAGATAGACCCCGTTTTCATACAGCTTGATCATGTCAGTCCGTCCTTTCTGCAAAATTCAGTTTCGGTCCTGTTGACTTCATCATACCAAACCGGCATAATATAAACAACTGTTAAAAATTATAACAAATCCATGAAAAAAATTTATAGGACGTGAAGCCGATGACTGACCGCGAGCTGCTGTACGTCACTACCATCGCCCAGGAGGGAAGCCTCACCCGGGCTGCCCAGAGGCTGTATATCACCCAGCCCGCCCTGAGCCACAGCCTGGCCGGGATCGAGGAGGCGCTGGGCCAGCCCCTGTTCCGCCGGGAGAGCCGGGGGCTGGTCCTGACCTACGCCGGAGAGCGGTACTGCGAGACCGCCCGGGAGATTTTGAAGATGTATGGCGACCTGGAGCAGGAGCTGGGGGAGCTGGAGGGCCTGCGCCGGGGCAGAGCCCTCATCGGCATGACCCGATTTCTGTCCATGGAGCTGATGCCGGAGGTCCTTCCCCGGTATCGGGCCCAATACCCCGGCATCGAGGTGCTGCTGTGGGAGGAGCCGTCCACCCGGCTTCTGGAGATGCTCTCCACCCGGCAGCTGGACCTGGGGGTCATGAACCTGACGCAGGAGGAGGCGGAGCGGATGGACCGGAGCCACCACTGCCGCCTTCTGTATCAGGACCCCTTTGTCATCGCCGTGGCCAGAGGCGACCCCATCGGCCGCGCCGCCGTTCCCGGCGGGCCAGGGCAGCTGGCCGTTCTGGACCCCCGGCTGCTGAGGGACCGGGCCTTTTCCGCCGTGGTGGCGGGACAGCGCATCCGGCGGGTCACCGACCGGGTATTTCACCAGGCGGGCATTTCCCCGGAAATCATGTTTACCTCCTCCAGCTTCGAGACGGCCCGCAGGGTGGCCTGCGCGGGAGGGGGAGCGGCCATGCTCCCCAGCCGGTACGCCGCCCTGTTTGCCGCCCGGGGGGACGCCGACTACTACGCTCTTCCCGAGGAGTACCACGCCATCCTCTTCGCGGCGGCGGTCCGCCCCCGGGGGAGCTATCTCCCCGCCGCGGCCGCCAGGTTTCTGGAGCTGCTGGAGGAGCAGTGTGGTCACGCCCCCTCGGCTCCCTGATGCCCGTGCAGCCGGCTCTCCTTTGTGGCCGCCTGCACCATCTCAATAAAGGTGCGGGTATAGGCGGGCAGATACTTCTCCCGCTGGTGGCAGGCGTAAAAGTGCCGCTCCTCCACCAGCTCCTTCACCTGATAGCACACCCCTGTACCGGCGATGGCCGGGTCGCTGCGGACAAAGACCTGGGGGCACAGCATACAGCAGCCGCAGGCCACCGCCGTCCGGATGGCCCCCTCCACGCTGTCCGTCTCCAGCAGAATGCGGGGGGAGATGCCGCACCGGGCAAACACCCGGTCCTGGATTACCCGGATGTTGTGTCCGGGCTTCAGCGACACAAAGCGCTCGTTGGCCACGTCCATCAGGCTGACCGTGCCGCCGGGCTGGCAGCGCCCCTTCAGCGCCCCATCCCGGCTGGTGAGCAGAACATAGCTCTCCGTCTCAATCAGGATGTATTTTAATCCGTTGTACGACGGCTCGGTGGTCACCAGCGCCAGGTCAAGCCTTCCCTTGTCCACATTCTTCTCCAGCAGCTCAGAGCCCCGCTCCTCCAGCAGCAGCTGGACATCCGGATAGCGCCGGCTGAACTCGGGCAGCACCAGAGGGAGCAGCTGCATCCCCCGCTGGATGCTGACCCCCAGACGCAGACAGCCCTGCTCCTCGTTGCGGATGTTCTCTAAAATGCTGTTCAGCTGCTTCTCCTGGGCGGTCATGGCCCGGGCCGTCTCCAGATATTTCTCCCCCGCGTAGGTGAGCTTGGGCGGCGAGACGCCCCGCTCAAAAATCGCGATCCCCAGCTCCCGCTCCACCAGCCGCACCGTCTGGCTCAGGGAGGGCTGGGAGACAAACAGCTTTTTGGCCGCGGCGGTAACCCCTCCGGCCTCATAAATCGCTTCTATGTAATGGGCTCGCTTCAGATTCATCAGTCTCTCCCCCTGTTTTTTGTCTATATTACCCAGAATGGACCCTTCCTTTTTTACAAGATAATAGTTTTCTTATTGGAAAGCAAAAAACAAAGTATTTTCCTTTTTTGCCCGCCGGTGATAAAATCATCGCAACATAAGTTATAAAACTATTTTGCAAAAAATGCAAGGGGCTTATCTAACTGCACAAACACAGACGGCATTTTTTTAATGGGGATAGTTTTTTTCTTATGAGATGTTCAGCCTTTGCACCGAAGGCCCAATCTATCTTTATAGGAGGAAATGTTATGAAGAAGTTCTTATCCCTGGCGCTGGCCCTCGCGATGGCTCTGTCTCTGACCGCCTGCGGCGGGAACGGCGGTACCCCCGGCGGCAGCGGAAACAACGGCGGAGGCGCTGACGGCGGCTTCAAATTCGAGCGCAAGATCGAGATCGTCTGCCCCTGGGGCGCGGGCGGCGGCGCGGACACCACCGTGCGTCAGTTCGCCACCCAGCTGGAGAAGGAGCTGGGCCAGAGCGTGGTCGTGAACAACGTCTCCGGCGCCGGCGGCGTCTCCGGCGTGCAGTATGCCGTTCAGCAGCCCGCCGACGGCTACACCTGGCTTCTGTGCACCCCCTCCCCCATGCTGGCTCAGATCACCGGCGCCACTGATTTCGACGTCTACGGCCAGATCAAGCCCGTGTGCAACCTGGTCTGGGACTGCAACATCTTTGTCACCGGCAAGGACGCCCCCTACAACAACTACAAAGAGCTGATGGAGTATGTGGAGGCCAATCCCGGCTCCGTGCAGTGCGGCGTGATGAGCCTGACCGGCCTGGACGGCGCCTGCGTCGTGGCCGCCTTTGGCGACAAGATTGAGGCCGTGGGCTACTCCGAGGGCTCCCAGCTGAACTCCGACGTTATCGGCAACCACGTGGGTCTGGCCTGCGTCGGCCCCGCTGAGGTTCTGTCCATGATCCAGTCCGGCGACATGAAGGCCATCATGACCTGCACCGAGGAGCGCATGACCATCGACGAGTATAAGGACGTGGAGTGCGCCGGCGAGCTGAATGTGGACTGCTTCTACGGCCCCTACCGCGGCATCTACTGCAAGACCGACATGCCTCAGGAGGCCATTGACGCCTTCGCCGCCGCCGCCGAGAAGGCCGTGGCCAGCCAGGAGTTCCAGGATTGGGCCAAGACCCAGGGCCTGGATCAGCGCACCGGCTGGATGGACCCCGCCACCTATCAGGCGCAGTGGGAGGCCGATCACACTGAGCTGACTGAGCTCTTCGGCTGATTGTTAAAGTAAGCAAGCCTGTCACGGCGGCGTGAACGCACCCTGCGTCCCCGCCGCCGCAGCTTCTTTTAAGAAAGGATGAAAGAAATGCTGACGTTGGATCTTATTTTCAATGTCGTGCTGCTCGCTGGCGCCATCTACTGCTTTTTCTTTATCGGCTCGGTAGATAACGCCACCTCAACAGAGCTGGGCGCGGCCTTCTGGCCCCGGCTGATTCTGGGGATTATGATCGTACTGCTGGCCGTCGGCCTGGTGAACACCATCCGCAAAAAGAACGGAAAGGGTCCCGTCACCGGCGAGGCGATTGCCGGCTTCTTCCGGAGCAAGCTGCTGGTGGGCATCATTATCTGTGCCGCCGCCGCCCTGATCCTGCCTCAAATCGGCTTTATCCCCACCTGCTTCCTGTTCCTCATCGCCTATGGCATCCTGCTGGGCGAGAAGCGGCCCGTGGTGCTGCTCATTACCGGCGTGGTCGCAACGCTGGTCCTGTACATCATTTTCCAGGGTCCCCTGAGTATTTTCCTCCCCAGAGGCAACGGGTTCTTCCGGAACTTCGCCCTGTTCATGGAAAATATTCTGGGCATGATCCCGGGACTGTAAAAAGGAGGTCGTAAATCATGTTAAATACCTTGATCTCCGGCCTGCAGATCGTTCTGACCCCCTCCACCTTTGTCCTCATCTTCGCCGGCACGGTAGTAGGCGTCATTTTCGGCGCGCTGCCCGGTGTCTCGGCCTCCATGGCCGTGGCTCTGGCCCTGCCCTTCGCCTATAAGATGAACGGCGTAATCGCCATCGCCTTCCTGTGCTCGGTGTACTGCGCCTCCATCACCGGCGGCGGCATCACCGCCATCCTCTTCAAGATTCCCGGCACCCCCTCCTCCGCCCCCACCACTTTCGACGGTTATCCCATGGCCCAGCGGGGCGAGGCCGGCAAGGCCCTGGGTTACTCTCTGGTGGCCTCCGCCATCGGCGGCCTGATCGCCGCCTTCGCCATGGCCATCGTCTCCGGCCCTCTGGCTGCGGTGGCCCTGAAGTTCGGCCCCGGCGAGCTGTTCGCTGTGGCTATGCTGGGCCTCTCCGTCCTCACCTGCCTGGATAACGGCAACGTCATCAAGACCTTGGTTTCCGGCCTGCTGGGCCTGTTCCTGGCCACCATCGGCATGGACCCCCAGACCGGCGTGGCCCGGTTCACCTGGGGAAGCACCACCCTCCTGTCCGGCGTGGAAATGATCCCCGTCATGATCGGTCTGTTCGCCGTCACCGAGGTGCTCAAGCAGACGGTCAAGCGCGCCAAGGGCAAGGGTAACGACATGGAGAGCACCAGCGGCGGCAAATTCAAGACCGCTATCCCCAACATGAAGGAGTTCTTCGCGGTGAAGTGGGTCATGCTGCGCTCCTCCGTTCTGGGCACCGTGGTGGGCATTCTGCCCGGCGCCGGCGCCACCATCGCCTCCTTCCTGTCCTACACCGTGGAGAAAAAGGTCTCCAAATACCCTGAGAAGTTCGGCACCGGCATCGCCGACGGCATCGTGGCCTCCGAGTGTGCCAACAACGCCGCCACCGGCGGCGCCATGGTCCCCCTGCTGGCGCTGGGCATCCCTGGCGGCAACGCTGCGGCCATCATGATGTCCGCCCTGGTGCTCAAGGGCGTCCAGGTAGGCCCCCTGCTGGTCAAGTCCCAGCCCGACTACCTGTCCTCCGTATTTGGCTCCATGCTGATTACCAATATCATCATGGTCTTTGTGGCCCTGGCCATCGCCAAGGTCTTTGCCAAGATTCTGGCCATTCCCTACTCCATCCTGGGCCCGGTCATTATCATGCTGGCCACCATCGGCTCCTTCGCCCTGAAAAACAGCACCGGCGACGTGGTCCTGATGGTCGCCTCCGGCATCATCGGCTATCTGTTTGTCTCTCTGGGCTACTCCTCCGCCGCTCTGGTCCTGGGCCTCGTGCTGGGCGTCATGTGCGAGGAGAACCTGCGCCGTGCCTATCAGATCGCCAACGGCAGCTGGGCGGGCGCTCTGAACAGCCCCATCACCATTGTACTGCTGCTGGTGTGCGCCGCTATGATCCTCTTCCCCATCATCAAGGGCGCGCTGCCTGACAAGAAGGCCAAGAGCTGATCTGACCCTGAAGGCACATATCCCAATCCCGAAGGGCGTCGTCTCCAAAAACGACGCCTTTTTTTCAAGAGGTGAGAGGTCCTTTGCTTCGATTTCTTATCACGCTGCTGGTCTGCACCGCTGCGGGCCTGCTGGCAAAGCGGTGCAGAATACCCGGCGGGATGCTGGTGGGCGCCCTCATCGGCGCAGCGGCCCTCAATGTTTTGACCCCTTACGGCTATATGCCCTATGCCGGCCGGTTTGCCGCCCAGGTGGCGGCGGGGGCCTACATCGGCGCGCTGTTTGACCACCAACAGCTCAAGAGCATCCGGCGGGTCTGGAAGCCCTACCTTTTGATTATGGCCTTTTTCCTGACCGCCAACCTGCTGGCCGGGTTTCTGATCTGGAGGACCGGCGCCTGCGACCTGATGACCGCTCTGCTGTGCTGTGTGCCCGGGGGGATGTCCGACACCCCCCTCATCGCCGCCGACCTGGGCGCGGATGTGGGCACAGTGGCTATCCTCCAGTTTGTCCGGATGGTCACCGGCGTGGTGCTGATGCCCTGGGTCATCGCCTTTCTGGTGCCGCCCTCTCAGACTCCGGCGGACGCCGGTCAGGCGGAGGAGAAGCCGGCAAAAGCCCCCAAGGGCCTCCCCCTGGCTGCCGCCACCGTGGCCGTGGCCGCCGTGGGCGGCGGGCTCGGAAAGGCGGCCGGCATTCCGGCGGGCATCCTGGTGGGGTCTATGGTCCTGGTCATCGCCATGAACCTGATCTATGGCCGGGCCTATCTCCCCATGCCCCTGAAACGGGCGGCCCAGGTCCTGTCCGGGGCCTATATCGGCTGCACCCTGACCCCGGAGCGGATCGCCCAGCTTCAAGCCCTGATCCTGCCGGCGGTCATCATTCTGGCGGTGTACGTCCCTGTCAGCCTGCTGTGCGGCTGGCTCATTACCAGGCTCTTTCACCGGGAGCCCCGGGAGGCGATGCTCAGCTCCACCCCCGGCGGCGCCTCCGACATGGCCCTGATCGCCGCCGATCTGGGGGTGGAGAGCGCCGACCTGATGGTTACGCAGGTTTTGCGCATGGTCTCCGTGGTCCTGCTGTTCCCGCAGCTGGTCTACCGCCTCTGTGCGTGGCTGGGGCAGCTCCCCGGCTGAACTCTCCCTATTCTGGAAGGAGGAATTATTTTGGAGATTAAATGCACCGGCATCGCAGGAACGATGGAATCCAGCGATGCCATGGTCACCATTGAGCGGGGCGGCGGCGGCATCCAGCTGCAGCTGACCAGCCCTGTAATCCATCGGTTTGGAAACCACATGCGCAGCGTCATTCTGGAGACGCTGGAGCGCCTGGACATCCATGACGCCGTTGTGACCGTGGTGGACAAGGGGGCGCTTGACTGCACCCTGAAGGCCCGCGTGGAGGGAGCCGCCTTCCGGGCCGCCCAGTGCTCCCAAGAGCGGATTCCCTGGGGAGGTGCTGTGCGGTGAGTCATCCCAACAAAAAGCGGCTGCGCCGGTCCATGATGTTCCTGAACTGTCAGAAGCCCGCGCTGATCAAGGACCCCTATATCTATCAGCCCGACTCCATCATGCTGGACCTGGAGGACGCCGTGGCGGAAAACCAGAAGGACGCCGCCCGCTTCTCCCTGTACCACGCTCTGCGGGAGATCGACTACCGGGGCGTGGAACGGGTGGTCCGCATCAACGGCCTGGACACCCCCCACTGGCAGGAGGACGTCCGGGTCTGCGTAGCCGGCGGGGCCGACGTGATCCGCATCCCCAAGTGCACCTGTGCCGCCGACGTTCACACTGTGGAGCAGGCCGTGCTGGCCGCCGAGCGGGAGTTCGGCCGGGAGGAGGGGTGCACCCTTCTCATGGCCGCCCTGGAGTCCTGCTACGGCGTGCTCAACTGCCTGGAGATCTGCAAGTCCTCCGACCGGCTCATCGGCGTGGCCCTGTCCGGCGGCGACTACACCAAGGACCTCCAGACCGGCATCACCGGCACCGGCGTGGAGCTGACCGGCGCCCGCCAGCACATGATTATCGCCGCCCGGGCCGCCGGCGTGCAGTGCTTTGACACGGTATTCACCAACCTGGACGACATGGAGGGCTTCCGCCGGGAGACCGAGACCATCCATCTTATGGGCTTTGACGGAAAGTCCCTGGTGAACCCCCGGCAGATTCCCATTGTCCACGAGATTTTCACGCCCAAGGAGAAGGACATCATTTTCGCCGAGAAGGTGGTCCAGGAGATCGACTCCAAGAAGGCACAGGGCATTGGTGTCTTTACGGTGAACGGAAAGATGATCGACATCGCCTTTTACGACGGCGCGAAGCGCACACTGATGCTGGCCAAGGCCGCCGGCGTCTATGGAGGTGATCTGGTATGATCAACGCAGTAGGCCGCGATATCCCCGAGGAGGTTCTGAAGGTCACCGGCCGGGACATTTTCCGCGGCGCTCTCTTTCACGACGGCAAGGAGTATACCAAGGCGGCGCCCACCGTGCGGGCCAAAATCGACCCGGCCCGGAGCAAGCTGGTCCACTCCATCCGGGAGGCGCTGGAGCAGTGCGGCGCTCACGACGGCATGACCGTCTCCTTCCACCACCACTTCCGGGAGGGCGACTATGTGGTGAACATGGTCATGAAGGAGATTCATGACATGGGCCTGAAAAACATCCGTGTCTGCGCCTCCTCCCTGGGCAAGGCCCACGACCCCATCGTCCCCTATATTGAGGACGGCACCATCACCGGCATCCTGTCCTCCGGCGTCCGGGGCAAAATCGGCGAGGCCATCTCCAACGGCAAACTGCGGGATATCGCCGTGATGTACTCCCACGGCGGCCGGGTCCGCTGCATTGAGGAGGGCCGGGTCCACATCGACATCGCCTTTATCGGCGCTCCCACCGCCGACGAGCAGGGCAATCTGCGCCCCAACGGCGGCAAGTCCAACTGCGGCGTGCTGTCCTACGCCTATGTGGACGCCCAGTACGCCGACAAGGTGGTGGCGGTAACCGACTGCCTGGTGCCCTTCCCCAACATCCCCGCCTCCATCTCCATGGTGAACGTGGACTTTGTCTGCAAGGTGGACGCCATCGGCAACCCGGACAAGATCGCCACCGGCGCCGCCAAGCCCACCACCGACCAGCGCAAGCTGCTGATGGCCAAGTACTGCACTGATTTCGTGGTCTCCACCCCCTACTTCAAGGAGGGGTTCATCTATCAGACCGGCGTGGGCGGGGCCTCCATCGCCTCCACCATCTACCTGGCCGAGGTCATGCGCCAGCGGAACATCCATATGGGCCTGGGCCTGGGCGGCATCGCCACCCCCATGGTCCGGCTGCTGGAGGAGGGCCTGATCGGCAAGCTGGTGGACACCCAGGACTTCGACCTGGGGGCGGTGGAGTCGGTGGGGAGCAACCCCAGCCACATCGAGATCACCGGCAGCGAGTATGCCAACCCCATGAACAAGGGGGCCTATGTCAACCAGCTGGACTTTGTCATCCTGGCCGCGCTGGAGGTGGACACCCACTTTAACTGCAATGTCATCACTGACTCCACCGGCCTGATTACCGGCGCTCAGGGCGGCCACCCGGACACCGCCGCCGGCGCCAAGTGCACCATTGTCATCACTCCGCTGCTCCAGGGCCGGTCCCCGGCGGTGTGCGCCGACGTCACCACCGTCACCACCCCTGGAGAGAGTGTGGATGTGGTGGTGACGGAGTACGGCATCGCCGTCAACCCCCGCCGCCCCGACCTGATGGAGGCGGCCCGGAGCTGCGGCGTCCCTGTCCACACCATCGAGGAGTTGAAGGACATGGCCTACGCCATCGTGGGAACACCGGAGCCCATCCAGTTCGGCGAGCGGGTCGTGGGCATTGTGGAGGCCCGGGACGGCAGCATCATCGACGTGGTGCGGCAGATGAAGGAATTTGAGTTCGCGGACTGAGCGCCGCCTCCGGGCGGCTTCCCCAAAAAGAGAAAAACCTGTGCGGGCCCTCCAAGGCCCGCACAGGTTTTTCTGTTCCCGCTCCTCTCGCGATTGAAGCTCTGACGCGCGGCTCAGTCCGCCTCGATCTCCATGAGCCGGTTCACACGGCGCTCGTGGCGGCCCCCCTCGAACTCGGTGGACAGAAAGACGTCTGCAATCCGCTCGGCGGTCATGTGGCCAATGATGCCAGCCCCCATAGCCAGCATATTGGCATTGTTGTGCCGGCGGGTCAGCTCGGCGGAGAGCACGTCGCCGCACAGGGCGCAGCGGATACCCCTCACCTTGTTGGCAGCGATGGAGATGCCGATGCCGGTGGTGCAGATGACAATGCCCTTCTCACACCGGCCCTCGGCCACGGCCCGGGCGGCCGCCTCGCCGAACTCGGGGTAGTCGCAGCTGTCGGTGCTGTCGGTGCCGAAGTCCTCACAGGTGATGCCTTTGGCGGCCAGATAGGCCTTGATGTGCTCCTTCAGGGCATAGCCGCCGTGGTCAGACGCGATTGCGATCATACGATTCAGCCTCCTTCTGTTTGCCCTATTGTACCCTTTTTCCCCGCCCTTTTCAAGAGGCAGGAAAATTTTTGCCCGCCATGTATAACCACTCCCAGGCCTGTCCAAACTAGGCTTTGGAGGTGGTTTTTTGAAAAACCAAAGCATTTGGAAACGGATCGGCGACTTCGCCATGGGGAAGGGCTTCTACATAGTCCTTTTCCTGTGTGTCGCCACCATAGGAATTTCGGGCTATTATCTTCTGCGCACCGCCGTGGGCGGGATTCACAACACCGAGCCGGCGGGAGGGAGCGCCTCTGTGACCATTCCGGACCAGAGCACGGCCAGGCCGTCCGTCCCCCAGCGGGAGCCGGCGCCCAGCGCCCCCGCTCCCTCCGGCTCCGCCCAGACCAAGCCGGACCCCGCTGTCCAGCCTCAGCCGGACGACCCCGAGCCGGTGAAGGACCAGACCCCCGAGCCGGACACCAGCAGCCGCCAGACGGTATCCAAGGTCTTCACCTGGCCCCTGCAGGGGGCGGTGCTCCGGGACTACAGCGTTGAGACCCTGTCCCTGGACCCCACCATGGGGGACTGGCGCACCCACAACGGGCTGGACATCGCCGCCGCCCGGGGGGTAAACGTGCTGTCCATCAGCGCCGGTACTGTGGAGCAGATCTATGACGATATGCTCATGGGGACCACCATTGTGGTCAACCACGGCGGCGGCCTCCAGTCCTGGTACTGCAACCTGGACCCGGAGACTGCCGTTCAGATCGGGGATCAGGTGGACATCGGCGCCGTTCTGGGCACCGTGGGCGGCACCGCCATGGCGGAGGTGGGGGAGCAGTCCCACCTGCACCTGGAGACCCTCCTCGACGGTCAGCCTGTGGACCCCCGGGAGTATCTGGACTAAAACCGCAAAAGAGGCTCTCCTCCCCCTCGGGGGATGAGGGCCTCTTTACTTATACAGCCGGATGACCTCCTCGGCCGCCTCCCGCTTGGAGATGCAGCGGTCCATGGCCTGGCGGGTGATATAGCGGTGGGCGTCGGGCTCAGTCATCTTTAATTCGCTGATGAGCAGCCACTTGGCCCGGTTGACCAGGCGGATCTCCTCCATCTTCTCCTCGATGGGCCGGGCCCTCTTCTCCAGCCCCCGCAGCCGCTCCCGGGTGGCGGCCATCCAGCCCAGCGCCCGGACCATAGAGCCACGGGGGGTGGGCTTGGGCAGGACATAGACCCCCCGCTCCGCCACCCGGTCATAGACCCGGTCACACTGGTCGGCGGCGGCGAAGAGCACCGCCACCGTCTCCCTGCGGCCGCAGCAGTCCATGGCGAAGCGGAGGCCCGGGTCGTCGGGCAGGGGGGAGTTGATGAAAATAAAGTCAAAGCTCCGCTGGGCGGCCGCCCGCTCCCCGGCGCTGACGCTGGAGGCGGTGACCACCGGGCTGTAGACCGCCTCAGGGAGGAACTCCGCCAGGGCGGCGCTGAACCGCTCCGAGGCTGACACCACCAGCACGCTGTATACCCGCTCCTTTAGACTCATCCTGTTCCCCCTCTCTTCTTTCATATAGCAATACAGTAGTCTGTGGCAGACTCCCTCTTTGAGGGAGCCTGCTTACCCTCACCGGCCGCAGTAGCCCTCGATAATCTCCCTGGGCAGGCTGTCCCGGATAAAGCCGCTGCTCCTGGCCGCCGTCCGGGCGGCGGCCAGATTCTGGGGCAGGCGCTTAAAGCCCGCCAGCGTCTCCGGGTCCGCCTGAAAGAGGTTGAGATTGACGGGCTCAGGGAGGGCCAGACCTTGACGGATGCCGTACAGCCCCGCCTGAATCACCAGGGTAAAGGCCAGGTATGGGTTGGCGGTGGGGTCGGGGGAGCGCAGCTCCGCCCGGCGGTATTCCCCCGCGGCGGCGGGGATGCGCACCAGCTGGGAGCGGTTCTCCGCCGACCAGGAGACGTACACCGGCGCCTTGTGGCCCCCCAGGCGGGCATAGGACCCCTCTCCGGGGTTGAGAAAGACCGTCATGTCCACCGCCCTGTCCAGCGCCCCGGCCACAATCTGGTGGAGATAGTCCTGCCCGTCCGGGCTCTGGACAGACATGTTGATGTGGAAGCCGCTGCCCGGCTGGCCGGCCAGGGGCTTGGAGGAGAAATCGGCGTACAGGCCGTTGCGCTGGGCGATAAGCTTGACAATGGACTGGAAGGTCATCACATTGTCCGCCGCGGTGAGGGGGTCGGAGTAGCGGAAGTCAATCTCATTCTGGCCGGGGCCCTCCTCGTGGTGGGCGCTCTCGGGCAGGATGCCCATCTGGGCCAGGGTGAGGCAGATCTCCCGGCGGATGCCCTCCCCCTTGTCGTCGGGGGCCACGTCCATATAGCCCGCCCTGTCGTAGGGGGTCTGGGTGGGCTCCCCGTTCTCATCCCGCTTGAAGAGGTAGAACTCCTGCTCCGCGCCGATGAGGAAGCGCACCCCCTCCGCCTCGGCCCGGGCCGCCGCCGCCTTCAGCAGGGACCGGGTGTCGCAGGGGAAGCCTTGGCCGTCGGGCCGGATCACCGAGCAGAACATCCGCACCACCCGGCCGTGCTCCGGCCGCCAGGGCAGGAGCATCAGAGTCTCCGGGTCGGGGCGCAGCAGCAGGTCGGACCGGGCCTCGTCCCCGAAGCCGGCGATGGCCGAGGCGTCGAAGGCGATGCCGTATTCAAAGGCCCGGGGCAGCTCCGCGGGCACGATGGAGATGTTCTTCTGCCGGCCGAAGATGTCGCAGAAGGCCAGCTGGATAAAGGCGATCTCCTCCTCCTGGACGTACTGGAGGACCTCCTGCTGGGAATATTTCATAGTTCTCCCTGCTTTCCTTGTATGGATTTTCGCGGTTATTATAGCACCAGCCGGAGAAATGTTCCACCATTCTGAGCAGGATTTTGAAATTTTTCAAAAAACGGTTGACATCCCGCCTGTCCCCGGCGTATAATGCACTCATAAAGGCAAAGACGTCTTTTTAGGTATGTACCTGAAAGGCGTCTTTGCCTCTTTTTGCGCGTTTTCCCATAGCAGAGGGCGGTCTCCGCGCCGGCCTGTCTATGTGGGGCGGCACAGAGGCCGCCGGCAAAAGCGAAGCATGGAAAGGGTGAACAAAAATGGAAGCAGTCCCGGAATATTTTGGCAGTCTCGTCTTTGATGACAGAGTGATGAAGGCCAGCCTGTCCGCTGAGGTATATCAATCCCTGAGAAAAACCATTGAGGAAGGGGTCAGGCTGAATCATGGGGTGGCTGACGCGGTGGCGCAGGCCATGAGGGACTGGGCCGTGGCCCGGGGGGCCACCCACTTCACCCACTGGTTTCAGCCCCTCACCGGCGTCACCGCCGAAAAGCACGACAGCTTCATCTCCCCCTCCCCCGACGGGGGTGTGATTATGGAGTTCTCCGGCAGGGAACTGATTCAGGGGGAGCCGGACGCCTCCTCCTTCCCCTCCGGCGGCCTGCGGGCCACCTTCGAGGCCAGGGGCTACACCGCCTGGGACCCCACCTCCTACGCCTTTATCAAGGATAAGACCCTCTGCATCCCCACCGCCTTCTGCTCCTACAGCGGCGAGGCGCTGGACAAAAAGACCCCCCTTCTGCGGTCCATGGAGGCGCTGAACAGGCAGGCCCTGCGCATTCTGCGGCTGTTCGGCAGCGACACGGTGAAGCGGGTCATCACCTGCGTGGGCCCGGAGCAGGAGTATTTTCTCATTGACGCCAAAATGTTTGAGCAGCGCCGGGACCTGCGCTTCACCGGCCGCACCCTCTTCGGCGCCAGGCCCCCCAAAGGCCAGGAGATGGACGACCACTACTTCGGCGCCATCAAGCCCCGGGTGGCCGCCTACATGGCCGACCTGAACGACGAGCTGTGGAGGCTGGGCATCCTGGCCAAGACCCAGCACAACGAGGTGGCCCCCGCCCAGCACGAGCTGGCCCCCATCTACACCACCAACAACATCGCCACCGACCACAACCAGCTGACCATGGAGATCATGCAGAAGGTGGCCGCCCGCCACGGGCTGGTGTGCCTGCTCCATGAGAAGCCCTTCGCGGGGGTGAACGGCTCGGGCAAGCACAACAACTGGTCCATGTCCACCGACACTGGGAGCAACCTTCTCTCCCCCGGGGACACCCCACACGAAAACGCCCAGTTTCTCCTGTTCCTGTGTGCCGTCATCAAGGCGGTGGACGACTATCAGGACCTGCTGCGCATCTCGGTGTCCACCGCCGGCAACGACCACCGCCTGGGGGCCAACGAGGCGCCTCCCGCCGTGGTGTCTATCTTCGTGGGCGACGAGCTGTCCGGCGTGCTGAAGGCCATCGAGCAGGACGCCCCCTATGAGGGGGTGGAAAAGACCAAGATCCGCCTGGGGGTGGACGCCCTGCCCAAGTTCCGCCGGGACACCACCGACCGCAACCGCACCTCCCCCTTCGCCTTCACCGGCAACAAGTTCGAGTTCCGGATGCTGGGCTCGGCCAACTCCATCGCCTGCGCCAACATCATGCTAAACACCGCTGTGGCCGAGAGCCTGCGGATCTACGCCGACCGGCTGGAGGGGGCGGAGGACTTTGAGACCGCCCTCCACGAGATGATCCGCAGGACCATCAAGGACCACAAGCGCATTATCTTCAACGGCAACGGCTACGACGGCGACTGGATCAAAGAGGCCGTGGAGAAGCGGGGCCTGCTCAACTACCCCGCCACCCCCGACTGCGTGCCCCACCTGCTGGACCGGAAGAACATCCAGATGCTCACCTCCCACGGCGTCTACTCCATGCAGGAGCTGGCCTCCCGGTATGAGGTGACGCTGGAGAACTACTGCAAGACGGTCATCATTGAGGCCAACACCATGGTGGACATGGCCCGCACCGAGATCATCCCCGCGGTGGAGGCCTTCCTGCTGGACACCGCCCGCGCCGCCGCCGCCAAAAAGGAGCTGGTCCCCGGCTGTCCCTGCGAATATGAGACCGGACTGGTGAAGAGGCTGTCCGGCCTGGTCGACCAGATGGCCGCCCGAACCGGCGAGCTGGAGCAGGCCGTGGCGGACCTGTCCCGAGCCGGCGACATCGGCAGCGAGGCCGCCGCCATCCGGGACAGGGTGCTGCCCGGGATGAGCCAGCTGCGCCTGGCCTGCGACGAGGCCGAGACCCTCACCGCCAGGAAGTACTGGCCCTTCCCCACCTACGGCGATTTGCTGTTTGGGGTGAGGTGATTCCTGACTGTAGGGGCGGGTATTACCCGCCTGTCGGGGCTCCGGTGACATTATGCGGGCGGATATTATCCGCCCCTACAAAAATCATTCCGCAAAAATGGAGGAAACCTTTATGTGTTCCATCATCGGATACTGCGGCCCTGTGGCCGACATGGCCGCCTTTCAGGCGGGCTTTCAGCGCACCAAGAGCCGGGGGCCGGACGACAGCCGCCTCATCGCCGCAGGGGACGGCCTGCTGGGCTTTCACCGGCTGGCCATCATGGGCATGACCCCAGAGGGGATGCAGCCCTTCTCCCTGGACGGAAGCAGCGTGGTCTGCAACGGGGAGCTCTACGGCTTCGCCGCCCTGAAGGAGGAGCTTGTCCGGAAGGGCTACACCTTCCGCAGCGGCTCCGACTGTGAGCTGCTCCTCCCCCTGTACCAGGAGTACGGCGTGGGCATGTTCGCCCGGCTGGACGCGGAGTTCGCCTGCGTCCTCTACGACGGGGAGAGGGGGGAGTTCATCGCCGCCCGGGACCCCATCGGCATCCGCCCCCTCTACTATGGCTTCGACAGCCAGGGGGTCATCCTCTTTGCCAGCGAGCCCAAAAACCTGGTGGGCCTCACCGACAAAATCATGCCCTTTCCCCCGGGGCACTACTATAAAAATGGTGAATTTGTCTGCTACCGGGATATTGCCATGACAGACAGGGTCTGCTATGATAATTTGGAAGAAATTTGCACCCGGATTCGGGAAAAGCTCATCGCCGGCGTGGAAAAGCGCCTGGTGTCCGACGCCAAGACGGGCTTTCTCCTGTCCGGCGGGCTGGACTCCTCCCTGGTGTGCGCCATCGCCGCCAGGAGGAGCAGAGCTCCCATCAGGACCTTCGCCATCGGCATGGACACCGACGCCATCGACCTGAAATACGCCAGGGAGGCGGCGGACTACATCGGCAGCGACCACACCGAGGTCATCATCACCAGAGAGGACGTGCTGTCCAGCCTGGAGACGGTGATCCAGGCCCTGGGCACCTTCGACATCACCACTATCCGGGCCAGCATGGGGATGTATCTGGTCTGTAAGGCCATCCATGAGGGGACGGATATCCGGGTGCTCCTCACCGGCGAGATCTCCGACGAGCTCTTCGGCTATAAATACACCGACTACGCCCCCTCTGCCCAGGCCTTCCAGGAGGAGGCGGTCAAGCGGCTGCGGGAGCTGCACATGTACGACGTGCTCCGCGCCGACCGCTGCATCGCCGTCAACTCCCTGGAGGCCCGGGTGCCCTTCGGCGACCTGGACTTTGTCCGGTACGTCATGGCCATCGACCCGGAAAAGAAGCTGAACACCTACGGCAAGGGCAAGTATCTGCTGCGCAGGGCTTTTGAGGGGGACTGGCTGCCCGAGAGCATCCTGTGGCGGGAGAAGGCAGCCTTCTCCGACGCGGTGGGCCACTCCCTGGTGGACGATCTGAAGGAGTACGCCGAGGGCTGCTACACCGACGGGGAGTTTGAGGCCCTCCGGGCCCAGTATGACCACGCCCGGCCCTTTACCAAGGAGTCTCTGCTCTACCGGGGCATCTTTGAGAAGTACTACCCCGGCCAGAGCCAGATGATTCCAGGCTTCTGGATGCCCAACAGGTCCTGGGAGGGCTGCGACGTGGACGACCCCTCCGCCCGGGTGCTGGCAAACTATGGGGAGAGCGGGGTGTAACACATCTGGTTTGCGGCGCGCCGTGTCGTCGCGCCCTACGATCATGTGTCCTCCGTCGGCCTGGATGTAGGGCGGACGACCCCGGCCCGCCGCCTTTCATTATAGCAATCCTTAAAATATTACCACCGGGCCGCCGAGGGCGTCGGGGCCCACAATATCAATCAGACGGAGAGACACTATGGAAAAAATTCTCATCATCGACTTCGGCGGGCAGTACAACCAGCTTATCGCCCGGCGGGTGCGGGAGTGCAGCGTCTACTGCGAGGTCAAGCCCTGCACCACCCCCCTGGCGGAGCTGAAGGCCTTCGAACCCATCGGCATCATCTTCACCGGCGGGCCCAATTCCGTCTATCTGGACGCCGCCCCTCACATCGACCCTGAAATCTTCACCTGGGGGGTGCCCATTCTGGGCATCTGCTACGGCTGCCAGCTCATGGCCCAGGCCCTGGGGGGAGAGGTGGTCCCCGCCCAGGACGACTCCGCCCGGGAGTACGGCAAGACCCTCACCTGGTACGACACCTCCTGCAAGCTCTTCCAGGGCCTGCCCGCCCAGGGGGTGTCCTGGATGAGTCACAGCGACTACATGGCTAAGGTCCCCGAGGGCTTCACCCTCACCGCCCACTCCGACGCCTGCCCCAATGTAGCCATCGCCGACGAGGCCCGGGGGTTCTACGGGGTGCAGTACCACCCGGAGGTCAACCACACCCAGCACGGCTCCGACATGATCCGCAACTTCCTCTGTAAGGTCTGCGGCTCCAAGGGGGACTGGACCATGGGGGATTACAAAAGGACGGCCATTGCCAGTCTCCGCCAGAAGATCGGCACAGGAAAGGTCCTGCTGGCCCTGTCCGGAGGGGTGGACTCCTCGGTGGCCGCCGCCCTGCTGGCCGAGGCGGTGGGAAGCCAGCTCACCTGCGTGTTTGTGGACCACGGCTTCATGCGCCTGCACGAGGGGGACGAGGTGGAGAACGCCTTCGCCCACTGGGACATCAACTTCGTCCGGGTGGACGCGGAGGAGCGCTTTTTGGCCAGGCTGGCCGGGGTATCTGAGCCCGAGGGGAAGCGGAAGATCATCGGGGAGGAGTTTATCCGGGTCTTTGAGGAGGAGTCCAAAAAAATCGGCAGGGTGGACTTCCTGGCTCAGGGCACCATCTACCCCGACGTGATCGAGTCCGGGGCGGGGGACGCCGCCGTCATCAAGAGCCACCACAACGTGGGCGGCCTGCCCGACTATGTGGACTTCAAGGAGATTGTGGAGCCCCTGCGGATGCTGTTCAAGGACGAGGTCCGCCAGCTGGGCCGGGAGCTGGGCCTGCCCGAATACCTGGTCTCCCGCCAGCCCTTCCCCGGCCCCGGCCTGGCTATCCGCATCATCGGGGAGCTGACGAAGGAGAAGGCGGACACCCTCCGGCTGGCCGACGCCATCTTCCGGGAGGAGATGGCCAAGGCCGGGGAGGACAAAAAGCTCAACCAGTTCTTCGCCGTCCTCACCGACACCCGGTCGGTGGGGGTCATGGGGGACTACCGCACCTATGACTACACCCTGGCCCTCCGGGCGGTGACCACCTCCGACTTCATGACCGCCGACTGGGCCCGCATCCCCTACGACCTGCTGGACCGGGTGTCCGGCCGCATTGTCAACGAGGTAAACGGCATCAACCGGATCGTTTACGATATTACCAGCAAGCCCCCAGCCACAATAGAGTGGGAATGAGATTTTGAAGTCCCAGACCCGTTGCGGCGCAACGCTTCCCCGGTTTTACGTCCCTCTTTTGATAACGATTTGATAACGTTCCCCATAGGCCGTATCATTCTGTATTCCCGGTGGATTGCAGGTGAAAAGTGTTCCTTTGCGGCTTGTGGGTGACAAAAACCATATTACAAAGCCCTTACCGATGGCAACATCGGTAAGGGCTTTTGCTGTCTGTCAATCCTCTTTCAGCCTGTCCTTGAACGCTTCTACAAGGAAGTCGCTCAATTCCTTGGAGGGGACTTTGACCCATTTCCGGGTGGTGTCGTACTTGGGGTAGTTGTAGCGCCAGCGGTCGTAGTCCTCCCTGGTGATCTCCCCGGCCTCCAGCTTCTTGGCCTGCTCCGCCCAGGCGGACAGCATTTCAAGCATATCAACATAGGTCTTGCCTTTGGACTTGTCCAGCTTCAAACAGATTTCGCCGTCAATCTCTCCGATGGTCAGACCCCGAATGTCCTCCAGGGCAAAGAGGGTGTGCATGAGGCCAATGTCGCTGTCTATGTCAGGGACGGTCAAGGCGTCGGTGGAGACTTCAAAGAAGCCTGCCAGCGTCCTGGTCAGGTCGGCCTTGGGGGTGCGGCTCCCGGTTTCATACTGCGCCATACGCACATCGGCGGAGCGTTCCGGGAATCCCACCACCTGACCGAGATACTTCTGCGTGACACCTTTCTTATTGCGGAAGAAGCGAATACGTTCACCAATCGCCATAACTGCCAACTCCAATCTATGTAATGGGGACACTTGGAGTATAACAGATATGTTTAGAAACGTCAAGAAAAAATCCTAAATAATTTTATTTAATTTTTTCTTTGAATGCCCTTGACATAACGGAATATAGTTAGTATAATGAGGCAGACACTAAATAAATAGCGTTAGTTCAATGAAGGGAGGAACCAGCATGGAAAACAAGTTTATCCGGGTGGACGAGGTGGCGGACGAGCTGGGCGTGTCGAGGCCCTACGCCTACAAGCTCATTCGGCAGCTCAACGAGGAATTGAAAGGAAAGGGCTTCATCACCATTGCGGGGCGGGTCAACCGCCAGTATTTCAACGAACGGCTCTACGGGGCCAGAAAGGAAGTGAACGAAAATGCCGGTATTTAAGGATGAAAAGCGAGGCACATGGTACGTCATGGCGTGGTATCGGGACTGGACGGGGGAGCGTAAGCAGAAGTGCAAGCGGGGCTTTCCCACCAAGCGGGAGGCTCAGGACTGGGAGCGCAGCTTTCAAATGCAGACCGCCGCTGACATGGATATGACCTTTGAAGCCTTTGTGGAGCTTTACACCAAGGATGTGAAGCCCCGGCTGAAAGAGAACACCTGGCTGACAAAGGAGAACATCATCCAGAAGAAGATTCTGCCCTACTTCGGCAAGCGGAAGATCAGCGAGATCACCACCAAGGACGTGATCGCATGGCAGAATGAACTGCTGGCCTATCGGGACGAACAGCGCAAGCCCTACTCCCAGACCTACCTCAAAACCCTGCACAACCAGCTTAGCGCCATTTTCAACCACGCTGTCCGCTTCTATGAGCTTCGCTCCAACCCCGCCGCCAAAGCCGGGAACATGGGGACGGAGGAGCGAAAGGAAATGCTGTTTTGGACGAAAGCGGAGTATCAGCGGTTTGCGGAGGCCATGATGGACAAGCCCCTCTCCTACTACGCCTTTGAAATGCTCTACTGGTGCGGTATCCGGGAGGGGGAGCTGCTGGCACTCACCCCGGCGGACTTCGACTTTGAGGCCGGGACGGTGAAAATCAGCAAGTCCTACCAGCGGCTCCACGGCGAGGATGTGATTACCACCCCGAAAACCAAGAAAAGCAATCGTACCATCAAAATGCCCAATTTCCTCTGTGACGAAATGCGGGACTACCTGGGAATGCTCTACGGGGTCAAGAAGAAAGACCGCATTTTCACCGTTACAAAAAGCTATCTCCACCATGAGATGGACAGAGGGGCGAAAGAGGCGGGGGTAAAGCGTATCAGAATCCATGACCTCAGACATTCGCACATTTCACTTCTGATTGACATGGGCTTCTCCGCTGTGGCGATTGCCGACCGGGTAGGCCATGAGAGTATCGAGATCACTTACCGCTACGCCCACCTGTTTCCGTCCAAGCAGACGGAGATGGCGGACAAGCTGGACTTTGAAAGGACGGGAGCATAATGTCGGCTAAGAATTTGGACAATCACAACCGCTGGAGGAACAAGACCGTGGCATTCCGAGTGTCCCCGGAGGAGGACGAACAGCTTGAGATTGCCGTCCGCCTGTCCGGGCTGACCAAACAGGACTACATCACCCGGCGGCTGCTGAACCGGGACATTGTGGTGCAGGGCAATCCCAGGGTCTACAAAGCCCTGCGTGACCAGCTCGCCGCCGTCCTGGGGGAGCTGCGGCGCATGGAGGCCGGGGGCGGGGTGGATGATGAACTTCTCGCCACCATCCGCCTTATCACCGTGACGCTGGACGGCATGAGGGAGGATTGATAGATTGATGGATTCCAGAGAAACGAAAAGGACTGTCCCGGTTCCGTCTGTTGGCGCAGACGGGGAACAGCCCAATTCACAAATATGTACCACGGCCAGTATATCAGAAGCGGCTACCGAAAACAACCCCCAGGATGAAAGTATGGAGGATATTCTTCGGGAGCTTCAACGGACAAGCGACCCGGCCTACCTCCACACCGTTTCCATGAATGAGCTTTACCAGAATGTCTATCAGAGCAGACCGCCAATCATTGACGGTCTGCTCTACCCTGGGACGTACCTCTTTGCGGGAGCGCCCAAGGTGGGCAAGTCATTCCTGATGGCCCAGCTTGCCTACCATGTGAGCATGGGCCTCCCCCTGTGGGGCTACCCCGTCCACAAGGGCACCGTCCTCTATCTGGCATTGGAGGACGA
>NZ_QWKG01000065.1 GCF_009911595.1 Colidextribacter sp. OB.20 | reverse complement strand
TTTGTTACCCATCCCCGCCGAAAAACTACAAAATTTCTTCGGCGTTTTCTTACAATTTCATATCGGCGTTGACATCTCGGCGGGGGAGAGGTGAATGCAGTGACCCAAAATGGTTTTCTCCCCCAGAATACCGTTGTAGAGCAGCCGGTTCACCGGGCGGCAGCCGTAATTGCGCAGGGAGTCGTAGACGTCGTTCATTCCCTCCGCCACGTGGATGTGGTAGCCGGTGAGCCCATCGTTGGCCTTGACCATAGCCTCGAAGGTCTTGTCGGAGATGGTAAACAGGGCGTGGCCGCCGAACATGGCCCTCATCATGTCGGAGTTTTCCTCCTTGCAGTGGCGGGCGAAGTCGGCGTTCTCCCGGACGGCCTGAGCGCATTTCTCTTCGCCGTCCCGCTCCGAAACTTCGTAGCACAGGCAGGAGCGCACCCCAGCCTGCTTTGCCACCTCCTCGATGGCGAAGAGGGAGCCGGGAATCTCGCAGAAGCTGGCATGGTGGTCGAAGATGGTGGTCACGCCATTGCGGATGCAGTCCAGATAGGTGGCCCAGGCGCAGGCCCGGGTGCCGTCCAGAGTCAGATGGCGGTCGATGTTCCACCAGGTCCCCTCCAGCACCTCCAGGAATCTGGTGGGGTTGTTGTCCCGGATTGCCAGACCCCGGGCCAGCCCGGAATAGATGTGTGTGTGGGCGTTGATGAGGCCGGGCATGATGATCCCGCCCTTGGCGTCGATGAACCGGGCCTGGGGGTAACGGCTCCGCAGGTCCGCCAGTGGCCCCACCTCCTGGATGACTTCACCGTCGATCAGGACTCCGCCGTCCTCCAGCCAGCCAGCAGCCTCGTCCCGGGTACAGACCCGCCCGTTTCCAATGAGCAGCATTTGAAAACCTCCTTTTTGATAAATAAAAATGGCGCTCATCTAAAAGATGAACACCAGCCCGTGCGCGAAGCACTCCTTTTCAGCCTTTCAGTTGTCCGGGGAACGTTTTTAATGGCTCCATATTAACACATTGTTTTCCGGATTGCAATAGGAAAAATAAAAAATTTTTTTACTTCCTAATATTTTTTCTTGCACCCCGTTTGAATCTGTGCTAGAATAAGGTAAACCAAATGAAACAAAGAGGTGAAACGGCCTATGCCCGCGTCTGATTTCGCGTTTTATTTCCGTCTGGCTAAGGCCATTGCCCAGCAGTTTGGCTCCAACTGTGAGGTAGTGGTCCACGATCTGGAGAGCAATGATCCGGAGAGCTCTATTGTAGCCATTGAAAACGGGCACGTGTCCGGCCGTCAGGTGGGGGACGGCCCCTCCCATGTGGTGCTGGACGCGCTGAACGGAGATCGGTCTGACCTTCAGGACCGCCTGGCCTACCTGACTAAGACCAGAGACGGAAAAATTCTCAAGTCCAGCACCATCTATATCCGGGACGATTTCGGCGTGGCCCGGGGCATCTTCTCCATCAACTACGACATTACCCTGATGCTGTCTATGGAAAATGCCCTGCGGTCCTTTACCGCCACCGACGAGCCGGAGGCCGCCCCCATCTCCCGCAGCGTAAGCGATCTGCTGGATGAGCTCATCACCCAGAGCGTGGAGGTGGTGGGCAAGCCCCCCGCCCTGATGAGCAAGGAGGAGAAGATCCGGGCCATCCAGTTCCTCAACGACTCCGGCGCCTTTCTGATTACCAAATCGGGAGACAAGGTCTGCAAATTTTTCGGGATGTCCAAGTACACCCTCTACAGCTATATTGACGAGGCCAAGGCCCAAAGCACTCCGGACTGACTGCTCTCCTCTGAAAGCCCCCAAACAGCGGCGCTGTTTGGGGGCTTTGCCGTGGAATCAGCCTTCTGCGGGGCGGTCCTTGGGCAGAATGAGGTTGAGAATGATCGCCATAATGGCCGCCACCACCACGGCGGTGGAACCGAACACGGTGGCTACCCAGCCAGGGAAGCCGTTGCCGGACAGACAGCCGGGCACCTGGGTGATGCCCACCCCCAGGGCGACGGACAGGCCCACCACGGTACTCTTGCGCATGGTGAACTCTCCCTCCGAGATAATCATCCGGATGCCCGTCATGGTGATGGTGGCGAAGACAGACAGGGTGGCCCCGCCAATGACGCACTGGGGAATGGTGGTAAGCACCGAGGCGAGCTTGGGCATAAAGCCCGCCACCAGCAACACCCCGGCGGCGAAGGAGAAAACCGCCCGGTTGATTACCTTGTTCACTGTGACGATGCCCACGTTCTGGCTGAAGGAGGCCACGGGCAGTCCTCCGAAAAAGACGCCGAGGATGCTCATGATTCCCTGACCGATGATGCCGCCGGACAGCTCCTTGTCGGTGGGCACCCGGTTCATGCCGCCCATGGTAGTGGAGGTCAGGTCGCCGATAGTCTGCACCGAGTTGACCACATAGACAATCGCCAGGGAGACAATGGCAGAGGGGACAAATTCGATCTCGAAGGGCATGAACTTGGGCAGGGACACCCAGGCGGCCCCGGATACGCCGGACAGGTCCACAATACCCACGAAGAAAGCGGCAATGTATCCGGCGATCATCCCGAACAGCAGGGAGCCCAGCTTCCAGATGCCTGTGGTGAAGTTGTTCAGAAAAACCACAATGGCGAAGGTGAACAGGGCCACCCCCCAGCTGCGCACCCCGCCGAACCACTCGCTGGAGGCGTTGCCTCCGGCCATGTACCGCACCGCCGTGGGGTAGAGGGACAGGCCGATGGTGAAAATGACGGTTCCCGTCACAAGCGGAGGGAAGAGCTTGCGGATGGGCTTAACGAAAATGCCGAACAGAATAGCCACCATGCCGCCCACCAGCTCCGCCCCCAGAATGGTGGGCAGGCCAAACTGCCCGCCGATGGCGGTGAGGGTGGGGACATAGGCAAAGCTGATCCCCATGATTACCGGAAGGCGGGAGCCGGTCCGGTGGAAGATGGGAAACAGCTGGAGCAGAGTAGCCAGGGCGGTGATGATGAGAGACGCCTGAATAAGAATTGTTTTTTCCGCGGCGTTCAGGTTACATACCTCACTGCCCGAAATGATGAGCGCCGGGGTGATGACGCCCACAACGGCGGCCACCACGTGCTGTAATCCCAGGGGAATCAACTGACCTGTTGGGGGGATGCCCTCATAGGCAAAGACATTTCCTTTCGCTGGAGCCTGCATAAATACCTCTCCCTTGTAATTATTCTGATAAATTTTTAGGAATAAAAATTTTTCTTATTTAAGAGCATAGCGGCCTTTTGAGGAAAAAGCAAGGGGTATGATTTGCCGTTCAGACTGAAAATCTTTAAGACTGTAAAAATTTTGGTCAAAATTCATTTGTTTTTTCTGCAAAATATTTTAATGAAGCGGATGAAAATTAGAGAAAGGACGGATTTTTCTTAAGAATATCATTTTTTCAAAATCCTTCCACTGTGTATTCATACGATTTTTTAGACAAACTAAAAATTTTTCTGTAAACAGGACGGCTTCTGTGCTATACTGATATCAATAAAAAACAGCGGCTGTAACGGAGTGCCTCGCGCACGGGCCAACCTCTTTGGGGGAGCACGTTACAGCCGCTGTTTTTTTATGTCAAAGGAGGCGCACCCATGTACGTCATTCAAAACGGCACGCTGGTTTCAGCCGAAAGGACCTGGCGGGCGGACCTGGCTATGGAGGGGGGCAAAATCACCGCGATTGCTCCCAAAATTCCCATCTCTCCCGAGGACCAGGTGATGGATGCCTCGGACTGTCTGGTGTTCCCTGGCTTCATCGACCCCCACACCCACCTGGATATGGACAACGGCGTCACCGTCACCGCAGACGATTTTTCCTCCGGTACCCTGGCCGCCGTCTGCGGGGGGACCACCACGGTGATCGACTTCGCCACCCAGGACCGGGGGAGCAGCCTGGCTCAAGCGCTGACGCTCTGGCACAAAAAGGCGGAGGGACGCTCCAGCTGTAACTACGCCTTCCACATGGCGATTACCGACTGGAACGAGAACACCCGCCGGGAGCTGGGGGACATGGCTGCCGCCGGGGTCACCTCCCTGAAGGTCTACCTGGCCTACGACGCCCTGCGCATTGACGACGGCCAGCTGCTGGACATTCTGGGGGAGTGCCGGTCCCTGGGCCTGCAGATCGGCTGTCACTGCGAAAACGGGAATGTGGTCAGCCTCTTACAGAAGCGGGAGCTGGCCCGGGGAAAACGGGGCCCGGCAGCCCACCCGATTTCCCGTCCCCCGGAGGTGGAGGCCGAGGCCTCCTTGGCTAATTGCCCGGTGACGGTAGTCCATCTGTCCAGCGCGGCGGGACTGGAGGAGGTGCGGCGGGCCCGGGCCAGGGGCCAGACCGTCTGGGTGGAGACCTGCCCCCAGTACCTGCTCCTGGACGACAGCCGCTACCAACTTCCCGGCTTTGAGGGGGCCAAATACGTGATGAGCCCGCCTCTGCGCAGTTCAGCCGACCGGGAGGCCCTGTGTCAGGCCGTCCGAAACGGTGAGGTGGATACCATCGCCACCGACCACTGCTCCTATAGCTTCGCCGGACAGAAGGAGCTGGGCCGGGAGGACTTTACCAAAATCCCCAACGGCGCCCCCGGGCTGGAGCACCGGCCCGCCCTGTTTTTCCACCAATTTGCAGCCTCCGGGCTGCTGTCAACCGAGCGGATGTGCGCCCTGCTGTCCGAAAATCCTGCCCGGCAGTACGGCATGTACCCCCGGAAGGGAGTGTTGGCTGTGGGCTCCGACGCCGATGTGACCGTCTGGGACCCCAAGGCCGTCTGGACCATCTCGGCGGCCAGCCAACACCACAATGTGGATTACACCCCCTACGAGGGGATGACTGTCACGGGCAAAGCCAAAGCCGTCTTTATCAACGGCGTGCCGGCCGCTCAGGACGGAGAACCCGTCCGGACGGGAATGGGCCGGTATGTGTTCCGAAATGCCTTAAATTACTGAAATTTTCCACAATCTGAAAGGAGCTTGACCATGTTTACAGTAAATGTCAACGGAAGAGATTACGAGGCCGCCCAGGACAAAAAGCTGCTCCCCTTCCTGCGGGACGACCTGGGGCTCACCGCCGCCAAGGACGGGTGCAGCGAGGGGGCCTGCGGCACCTGCACCGTGCTGGTGGACGGGGTAATGACCAGGGCCTGTGTGGTCTCCCTCAGCAAGCTGGAGGGGAAAAAGGTGCTGACGGTGGAGGGCATCGCCCCGGATGAAATGGTCGTCTATGAGCACTGCTTCGCCGAGGCGGGGGCGGTGCAGTGCGGCTTCTGTATCCCCGGTATGATTATTTCCGCCAAGAGCCTCCTGGATGTGAACCTGAACCCCACCCGGGCCGACGTAAAGCAGGCCATCAAGGGCAACCTGTGCCGCTGCACCGGCTATAAGAAGATTGAGGACGCCATCCTTATGGCGGCGGAGTTTTTCCGGGAGAAGAAGGCCATCCCCGCTCCTCCCACCTCCCTGAAAATGGACCAGCACGCCCAGCGCATCGACGCCAGGGAGAAGGTCAACGGCACCGGCCTCTTTGCCGACGACCTCCGCTTTGACGGGATGCTGTACGCCAAGGCGGTCTTTTCCAAGTACCCCCGGGCCCGGATTGACCGGATTGACGTGAGCAAGGCCCAGGCCCACCCCGACTGCGTCAAGGTCCTCACCAAGGCGGACATGCCCTGCAACAAGATCGGCCACATCAAGCAGGACTGGGATGTGATGATGGGCGAGGGGGACATCACCCGGTATGTGGGCAACGTGCTGGCGGTGGTGGCCACCGACAGGAAGGAGAAGCTGGAGGAGATCGCCGCCCTGGTGGAGGTGGACTACACCGAGCTGACGCCGGTGACCACCCCCTTCGACGCTTTGAAGGGGGATGCCCCCCTGATCCATGAGGACGGCAACGTTATGAGCCGGGCCAACCTGGTCCGGGGCAACGCGGACGAGGCCATTAAAAATTCCAAGTATGTGGTCACCCGGAAGTATAAGACCTCCTGGCAGGAGCACGGCTTCATGGAGCCCGAGTGCTGTGTGGCTGTGCCCGAGGGGGAGGACGGCCTGCTGCTGTACACCACCAGCCAGTCCATCTACGACGTCCAGCGGGAGTGCGCCCAGGATTTGGGCCTGCCCCCGGAGAAGGTCCACTGCCGGGCCCCTCTGGTGGGAGGCGGCTTCGGCGGCAAGGAGGACATGACCGTCCAGCCCTACGCCGCCCTCATGGCCTGGGCCACCAAGCGGCCCGTCAAGGTGAAGTACACCCGGCAGGAGTCTCTGAACTACCACGTGAAGCGCCATCCTATGGAGATGGAGTTCACCACCGCCTGCGACGAGAACGGCATCCTCACCGGCATGAAGGGCATCATCATCGCCGATACCGGGGCCTACGCCTCTCTGGGCGGGCCGGTGCTCCACCGGGCCTGCACCCACGCCGCCGGGCCCTATAACTACCAGAATATCGACATATTCGGCATGTCGGTCTACACCAACAATGTGGTCTCCGGGGCCTTCCGGGGCTTCGGCGTCACCCAGAGCTGTTTCGCCACCGAGATGAACATCAACCTGCTGGCCGAGATGGTGGGCATCGACCCCTGGGAGTTCCGCCGCCGCAACGCCATCAAGCCGGGGGACGTGCTGCCCAACGGCCAGACCGCCGACCCCAACACCAACATGGCCGCCTGTCTGGACGCAGTGAAGGAGGTCTATTACGCCAATCCTTACGCCGGTATCGCCTGCGGCTTTAAGAACTCGGGCACCGGCATGGGCAAGAAGGATGTTGGCCGGGTCCTCCTCTCCGTGGAGCGGGGCAAGGTCCACATCCGCACCTCCGCCTCCTGCATGGGCCAGGGCATTGGACAGATGGTTTTGACCGAGATCTGCCACGTCACCGGCCTGGACCCCGCCCTGTTCGTCTTTGAGAACGCGGACACCGTCCGCACCCCCGATTCCGGCACCTCCACCGCCTCCCGGCAGACGGTGGTCACCGGCGAGGCCGCCCGCCGGGCGGGGGAGAAGCTGGCCCGGGCTCTGGAGGGGGGCAAGACCGTGGCCGACTTGGAGGGCCAGGAGTTCTTCGGGGAGTACTCCGTCCAGACCGACCCCCTGGGGGCCATCAAGGAGAACCCCATCAGCCACGTCTCCTACTCCTACGGCGCGCAGGTTATCATCCTCAACGAGGCGGGAAAAATCACCAAGGCCATCTCCGCCTTCGACGTGGGCACGCCGGTGAATATCCAGTCGGTGGAGGGACAGATCGAGGGCGGCATGGTCATGGGCATCGGCTATGGCGTCACCGAGAAGTTCGAGTGCGTGGACGGCCAGCCCAGGAGCAGGTTCGGCACCATCGGCTTTATGCGGGCCCCCGACGCCCCCGAGCTGGAGGTCATCCTGTGCCGGCCGGAGAAGGGAGACGAGCTACCCTACTCCCTGGGGGCCAAGGGCTGCGGCGAGCTGTGCATGATCCCCACCGCCCCCGCCTGCGCCCACGCCTACTACCGCCTGGACGGCAAATTCCGCCAGTCCCTGCCTCTGGAGGGCACCCCCTATCGTAAAAAATAATTCGACGAGAGCGCCTGGCACAAACCGGGCGCTCTTATCAATATGGAGATGTTGAAGCGTTACCTGGTCCGACTGGCGAATCAGCGCCGCCATGACAAATGAGTTTCACGATACTCTCACTGCATCTAAAAATATATTCTTCCGCAAATTCTTAATCAAACCCCAGATTCAGGGAAAACTGAACTCGAGGTGATGATGATTATGGGATTTTTCCTCGGCACAAAAGGGACAGGCCCCTATTTTGAGGGCTGGTATTTCAAGCACCAGAACACGCGGGGCCAGACCCTGGCGCTGATCCCCGCATTCCATATGGACAGAGAGGGGCGCCGCACCGCTTCTCTCCAGATCATTTCAGAGGATCAGGTGTGGTGGCTGGAGTACCCGGAGGCACAGCTTCAGGTCTCCCAACAGCCCTTTCAGGTCCAGATCGGACAATCCGGCTTTGGCGGGCAGGGGATCGAGCTCCAGATCCGGCAGGACGGCCTTTCCCTCTGTGGTTCTCTGCGCTATGGACCCTTTACCGCCTTACGGTCCGACATCATGGGGCCATTCCGGCTTTTCGCGGGGATGCAGTGTGCCCACGGTATCATCAGCATGGGACACCCCCTGGAGGGAGTGCTGGAGCTGAACGGCGAGGGCCTGGATTTCTCCGGCGGAACCGGGTATATCGAGACGGACCGGGGCCGCTCGTTTCCCGGCAGGTACCTCTGGACCCAGTGCCTTTTGGATGGGCCGGAGCGGAGCAGCCTGATGCTTGCCATTGCGACAATTCCTCTGCCTGTGGGCGGCTTCACCGGCTGTATCTGCTCCATCTTTTACAACGGCGAGGAATACCGCCTGGCAACCTACCGGGGCGCCAAAATCGAGGCATGGTCTTCTTCCGGCGCGGTAATCCGTCAGGGGAAGTACCGCCTGGAGGCGGAGCTGCGGAGCGAACGGCGTCAGCCCCTCCGGGCTCCGGTGGAGGGCCGCATGGAGCGCACCATACACGAGAGCCTCTGCGCAGAGGTATGCTATCGCTTCTGGCACGGGGACGACCTTCTGTTTCAGTATACGGCTCCCAATGCCAGCTTTGAGTACTCCTCAACAGAGTGAAATCTAACGACAATGGCTGGAAGGAACAAAAACGAGCAAAAAAGCCTTAAAAACCCCTCCGAAATTTCAAAAACGGATTATCCTTTCCTTCATTTCGCTTGTCCTATACAGCTGACACATTCATTCCACCTGAACCGCCCACACGCGGTCCGTCCGGTAGCTGCCGCCGCTGTAGCGGCTGGAGCCGGACTCGAACAGAACCAGCACCCCCTCTGGGCTGAGGCAGAGCCCCTCTGTCATGGGCATAGCGGTCAGGCTCTCCCGGAGCCGCAGACTGTCCAGCACGTAAGCGGAGATCATATGGCCACCGATATCCAGGCTGATGTCCGGAGGCTCGTCCAAAGCCAGGTCGTACACCAGCAGCGCCGAGTTGTTCCTGCGCCCGTAGGACTGGCTCAGCATGACGCCGTCCGGCAGGCAGACCATGCCCTGGAGCCGGCCCGGCGCCGCCAGCGCCACGTCCGGCACTGGACAGGCCGCCCCCTCCGGGACTGTCAGCCCGCCGCTGTCCAGGCGGTAGCCCAGGATATAGCCGCCATACTCGCCGTCAGCGCTGGCTGTGGTATACGGAATCTCGGCCGGGAGGCCATAGCCTGCAGCTGGATGGTAGAAATTTCCTACCCAAAGAAACCCCTGCGAGCAGCTCAGAAAGGAGGGGGAGACCGGCACGGGAATCGTTTTGTCCACCACCACGTCATGACTGCCGGAGACTGGCAGCTCCGCCAGCGGCAGAACCGCCACGCTGTTCCTGATGCTGGAATCCATCTCAGCGGAGAGATAGAGCTGATCTTCTGTCACCGCGACGCCCCCCACATGGCCGGTAAAGGGCGTGCCGTCACCGTTGAAGAGACGGTACTCCGCCGCGCGCTCTCCCGTCTCGGGGGAGACCGCGCTGATCACAGAGGGGGCGTTATCCCCGGCATAGGCGGAGATATAAATCAGGCCGGTCTCCTTGCTGCGGCCGATGCCCTGAGGCGTCAGCCCCTCATCCAGGCCGGGGATGACAAATTGGGCCTCCGCCCGGCTGATAAAGTCCGCGAACTCCTCCCGCTCCTGGAGGTCCTCGCCGCAGATACTGCTCCCGCCGGCTCCGCAGCCCGCAAGCGCCAGCAAAATCATCAAGCATACCGCAGGGAACCTCACGGCGTGAATGTCTCTTTTGGGCGCAAAGCGACCTCCGAGAGGGCCGGCGCGTCTTTTTTTGTCCTCATCAGAAGCTGCCTCGACTGGTCTTTCCATCCAGGATACCTCCCAATACTCGTTAGAGGGGCAGCTGTCTGGGCCGGGCGGTCCCAAAAGACCGCCGCCGGAAGCTCCCTCAGCTGAAAGCGTACGTCTGGTTACAGATCGGTTTTTGCGCTCAGGGGAATGCAGCTGTTGAACTTGGAGAGAATATTTTCCCGAAAAGACTTGAATATAGGGGTCTCCCACTGGCTTTTTCGGTATACCAGATTGATGCGGTAGCTCTCAAACTGTGTGTTGACCGGCACCTCAATAAATTGGCCGGAGTGAATCTCCTCGCTGACCACGAACTCCGGCACAAAGGTCAGGCCAACCCCCTGCGCGACACAGTATTTGATAACCTCGATGCTCCATACCTCCAGAAAGGCGTCCGGCTGAATATCCATCATATTGAGATAATTCTCAAAATCCTGCCGGGAGGAGGATAAATAATGATTGTAGATCATTCTGGCCCCCATCCCGAGGCCGGAGACTGTCAGGTTCAGCCTGCTGAAATCCAGGGAACGGTCGGCGATTAGAAGCTGGCGGCATTCTCCCAGAGACTCCACCCTCACATCCTCATTGCTGTACCAGCGTCCGGGCAGGATTGCAAAATCTACTGTGCCATCCAGCAAATACTTATATATCTTCTGGGGATTGTGATCGTTCATGATCTGGAAGTCCGTCTGAGGGGTATTTCGGATAAAGTCATCCAGGATATCGCACATCAAATACTTGACTATGGCAGGAGGAACGGCAAGACGTATCATTGACCGTGTACTGCCAGCGCTGCTGCCAATTATTTTGATCCGGTCCATAATCTGCGTGATTGACTGGGTGTATTGATACAGCTCCCGCCCCGCATCGGTAAGCACCAGCCTCTTCCCGATCCGCTCAAAGAGGGATACGCCTAAGTCATGTTCAAGGGTCTGGATATGCAGAGTAACGGTTGGCTGGGCATAGCTCAGCTCATTTGCGGCAAGGGTGATATTCCCGGTCTCAACAACTCTTTTGAAGGTTGTCAGCTGCTTAAAATCCATTGTCCCCTCCATCATCATTTTTTCTGATTTATTCTATCGAGTATTTCAATTTTACAAAACAGAAAAAGCAGGTTATATTAAAAATATCACCTGAAGTTCCCGAAGTCAACCTCTTATTTTATACTATTCGTCCAAAAACAAAAGGATAAAATAATCAGAATATCAAATGGAACTCCGGTGAAATAAAATGCCGCAAAGCGGCGAGGAAAGGAAGACGGTTTTTATGATCCTTGGTATGCCTATCATCACATTTATCGCTTTAGCTGTTCAGCCCGTCATTATAATACTGGCAATCCTATATGCCATCAATTATGACAAGCTGATCAAGAAGCCTCCGTTTAACTTCTACCAGCGCCTTGAGGATCAATTCAAAGACGACGAAACCAAAGACTGAAAGAGAACACAGGAGGGAGAAAAATGGGTTTTGGCCAACCGATTTTTTGGGTCGTAGCAATACTTTATGTCTGTCTGATGTTCTATCTGGGTTGGCGGGCCAACCGGGATACCGACGGTGCAGACGATTTCTTTATTGGCGGACGTAAAATGGGCGCGCTTGCGGTCAGTATGTCTATGTTTTCTACTATGCTGAGCGCCTCCGGCTATGTCGGCAGCACCAGCGCGGGCTACAGTCAGGGCCTTTCCCTGGTGTGGCTGAGCTTGGGCGCAACCATTGGTCTGGTGGTGTTCAACATGCTCATTGGCCCCAGGCTGTGGTATGTGGGAAAGAAGCACGGTATTTACACCGTTTCCGAATTTATTACCAAGCGTTTTAACAGCGGCGTAATCGGCGCCATGCTGGCCTTTGGCACCGCGATTTTTGTAGCCTTTGTAATGTACGGCCAGTTTAAATTCACCGCTATTATGATGGAGGCCATCACCGGACTGGACTACATCCCCTGCCTGGTCATCGCGCTGGTCATCATGACCGCCTACACGGTGGGCGGCGGCATGAAGGGCGTCGTTTGGACCGATGTGATTCAGGGCATCCTGATGGTGGTCGGCGCGCTGGTTCTGATCTTTGTTTCGATCAGCAAAGCCGGCGGCCTGGTGGAGATGAACACCGTTGCGGCAGAGCTCTCTCCCAAAACCATGCGCTGGTGCGGCTCTTACTCAGCCGGCTTTGGTCTGAGCTGGGTGTTCCTGATGTGCTTTAACTACAATGCTACCCCTTACACCGTGCAGCGCGGATTTATGGCAAAGAGCGCCCACACGTTCAAAACTGTACTGGCCTTTGCCGTGGTCGCCTACTTTATCGTCAACATGATGAAGGTCACCGGCATCGCCTCCATCGCGCTGGAGGCCAGCGGCCTGTTCGCTATCCCCGAGAACAAGGACTATATGTTCCCCGCCCTTGCCACTGCGATTCTACCCGGCGGCGTGGCCGCCCTGATTCTGGTCACCGCCCTGGCGGCCATTATGTCCACCGGCGACTCGCTGCTGATGAACGTAGGCACACTGTTTTCCAACGAGATATACCATAAGTATATCAACAAAAACGCCAATGAGCGGAAGCTGATCTCCGTCACCCGCTGGGCCATGGTGTTCACCGTTGTATTCATGGCATTTTTGGCCATTATGGAAAAGGTAACCGGCTTCAAGGTGCCTATTATCTATTATATCGTCAACCTCGGCACTGGCGGCCTGACCACCCTGTACCTGCCCGGTATCGTCTATGGCCTGTTCTCCAAAAAGGCCTCTGACAAGGGCATCCTGTGTGCGCAGATCGTGGGCTTTATTGTGGTGATTGCGGCGTTTATTTTCCGCAACGGCTATCTGGGCGATGCGGCCAAGGCCGCGTACATGACCAGCCCGCTGAGCCTGTGGGGGTTCCACGAGGGCGCGCTGGGCAGCATTGTGGCTCTGATTGTGGCCCCTGTGGTCAGCTGCTTTACAAAGGCCCCGCCAAAAGAGCATGTGGATCAGTTTATCCTGCCTAAGCTTTAAGGATTCGGCTATATCCCAACATACAGCAATCATGGATATCCCAGCCGGGGATATCCATGATTGTGCCGGAGGAGTGTTATGACAGACAGACTTGAATGGTTCCGGGAAAATGAGGCGCGTATCTATCGCTATTTTGATACGCTGCACGCCATTCCGGAGCCCGGTTTTCAGGAGGTTAAAACCTCCGCTTTTCTGGCGGGGGAGCTTCGCCGGCTGGGCTATGCTGTGCAGGACAGCTTCGCCCGCACGGCGGTGCTGGGAACGCTGGAGACGGGACAGAGCGGGCCAGTGGTCTGCCTGCGGGCGGACATGGACGCGCTTACCTTTACCGTCGACGGAGAAACAAAGCATATCCATGCCTGCGGGCACGATGCTAACTGCACCGAGGTCCTGGCGGCTGCGGCCGCGGCGGCTGAAACAGGTTTTCTGAAGCACGGGACGCTGAAGGTCCTGTTCCAGCCCTGTGAGGAGACGATGCAGGGGGCCCTGTCTGTTTTGGAGAGCGGAGTTTTAAATGATGTGGACTATATGTTCGGCACCCATCT
Source organism: Colidextribacter sp. OB.20 (assembly GCF_009911595.1). Lineage (GTDB taxonomy): Bacteria > Bacillota > Clostridia > Oscillospirales > Oscillospiraceae > Lawsonibacter. The sequence continues at coordinate 12,565 of NZ_QWKG01000065.1, read as the reverse complement.
GCGGCCTGCCAGGGAGCTGGAATCCGGGGCCTGTCCCGCTGTACTGCATGGGGCCATGGCGGTGGCGCGGATAGCGGTCCATGGCCGGAGCGCCCACGGCGCCCGCCCCTATGAGGGCATCAATGCAGTGACTGCGGGCGCAAGGATCGTGGATGCTGTGACAAAACTGTCCCCCAAAGACGAGACACCCTGCTCAATTAAGGCGACAAGATTTGAGACCGCGGAGGGCTCGGTCAATATCATTCCAGCCGAGGCTACCCTATTTTTTGATATAAGGGCGCAGACCAACGCCTGCATGGACTGGCTGAAAGAACAGCTCCTCCGGATCACGGAACGCATCGCAAAAGAGACTGGAGCGGGCTGCGAGCTGTGCTATACAGGCGGGGTCCCTGCCGCCGAAGCCTCTCAGGAGGCAATCGCCTATGCGGAAAAGGCAATACGCAGAGTATGCGGCGGCCAGTGCCACGAGCCTGTAATCACCGCCGGCGGAGAGGATTTCCACTTCTATACCAGGCATATCCCCGGACTGCGAGCCAGTGTTCTGGGGTTTGGGGCCCATATGAAGGAGGGCCTGCACCAGCCAAAGATGTCCTTTGACCGCAGCGTCCTGCCTGTGGCTGCCGAGGTGCTTGCCTGCGTGGCAGAAACAATCATGAAGTGAAAAGGGGGATCCAATATGGATCGGGATACCTATATGAAAGAGACAGAGCAAGCGCTTCTGGATCAGGTTGACACAGAACGGCTTATGGACTATACAAAAAATATATCCCAATGGGTCCGGATCAGCAGCCTTCCGGCGGAGCTGGAGAGCCTTTCCTATGTGAGCGATACGCTGAAGGGGTTCGGCTACGAGGTAAAGCTGCTGAGCTATGATGGGTTTATCAGTTACCCAGTAAAGGCCGAGGTACAGGTGCTGGGTGAAAGCCCTGAGACGCTGCGCTCCCTGGGGCACTGCTTTTCTGACTCGACACCGGAGGAGGGAATCACCGCCCCGGTCAGCTTTGACCTGGCGGAGTGTTGCGGCAAGATCCTTCTTCTGGATGGCCTGCCCAACTATAACAAGGTGATGGACGCGAAATCAAAAGGCGCGAAGGCGGTCCTTTTTGTCCAGGACGATTATCTGCACAATATGCCGGTCAATCCGATTTGGGGTAGCCCAACCCGGGAAACGGAGCATTTTCTTCCCCGCATCCCCGTCGCCTCCATTACCCGGCCGGACGGCAGGAGGCTGCGGGAGCGATGGGAGCGGGAGCAGGTGGTAATTAACCTCCGGTCCCAGGTGGAGATGGGCTGGAAAAAGGGTCTGCCAATCCTGGTGGCCGACCTGCCCTCTGAGAAAAGCGACAAATTTGTTCTGCTCTCCTGCCACATCGACTCCTGGGATTACGGCGCGATGGACAACGGCACCGCAAACGCCACGGCCATTGAGTGCGCAAGGCTGCTGGCCATGAAGCGGGAGGAGCTGTACCGCGGCCTTCGGGTGTGCTTCTGGTCCGGCCACTCCCAGGGAAAATTCTGTGGCTCCTCCTGGTACGCAGACCACCACTATGAGGAGCTGGAGAGGCGCTGCGTGTCCCATGTGAATATCGACTCCACCGGCGGCAAGGGGGCTGTGGTGGTGGAGGAAGCGCCCGTTATGCCCCACACCAGGCAGCTGGCGGCTGAGGTAATCAAGGAGCAGACCGGAGTGGACTTTATCGGCAAGCGGATCGGCCACTTTGCGGATCAGTCCTTCTTTGGCGTAGGCCTGTCTTCCCTGTTTGGGACATTTTCTGAGCAGAGCAGGGAGACAGCGGGAGACAGCCTGTCCTTCCAGCACGGAACCACCGTGCGGGCCAGCGGCTTGGGCTGGTGGTGGCATACCGAGTATGACACCATTGATAAAATTGACCCTGAATTTCTCCAACGGGACACCAAAATCTATCTTTCGGTCCTCTGGCGCCTCATGACCCGGCCCGTCCTTCCCTTTGACTTCCAGGACGCGGCAGAGGACATGGCCTCAGAGACAAAGCATTTGCAGGATTTGCTGGGAAATCGCTTTGACCTCGGTCCGCTGGCAGAACGAATCTGTCAGGTGAGAGCGGCGGCCGCCCGATTTGAGAGCAGCCTGGCCAACCTCCATACCCCTGAGCAGCCGGAAGCGGTCAGGGCAAATGAGAGCATCCAGCGTATTGCCCAGTGCTTTGTACGGGCTCAGTTCACCGGCGGGAACGTCTATTCCTATGACCTGGGAACCCCTATGAAACATATTCCAGCCCTGGCCGACGGCTATCAGCTTGCTCAGGCCGAGGCGGATTCAGACGACTATTACATGCTGCAGCTGAGCCTGCAGCGGGGCATGAACCGGGTGATGCACGATCTTGCGGAGATTATGGAGATCATTGGCCGGTATTTTTCCGGTGGAGGGCACAGCCCGGCCTAACAGTGGAGAGGTAGCATGAAAAACGACGAGATTAGAATTGACGCGTGGGAAAAAGTAAGCGGACGGGCGATGTACACCGATGATCTGGAGTTTCCCGGCATGCTCTATGTCAAAGAGGTCCACTGCCCCTATCCTCACGCCAGAATTGAGGAGATCGACGCCTCGGCGGCGTCCCGGATGCCGGGCGTCCGGCTGATCCTGACTGCGGCGGACCTGCCGGAATCCCCGGCCCCTTTGGAAAAGCCCGTGCTGGCCGGGCCGGAGGTGCTTTGCGCGCAGGAGGCCGTGGCCCTGGTGGCGGCGGACACCGAGCGCCATGCGGCAGAGGCGGCCAAAGCGGTCCGGGTGACATATACGCAGCTGGACAGCGTGTGCAGCATTGAGGAGGCGCTGGCGCCTGGGGCGGTCCAGGTCCATCCCGGGGGCAACATCGCCTGTACCTGCATTCTGGAGAAGGGGAATATGGACGCCTTCACGGAATGCACCTATATTGCGGAGCAGGAGTTCGCCACTCAGCGGATGCATCACGGCGCTGTGGAGCCGGACTGTGTGGTGACCGTTCCGGAGGGGGACGGATTCGCCGTCTTGGCAGGCAGCAAGGGACCGTTCAATGTTCAGAAAGAGGTGGCGGCCCTCCTGGGTATGCCGGAGGAGCATATCCGGGTCCGGCACATGACGATTGGGGGCGGTTTTGGCGGCCGGATGGTGGACACAGTTTCCATCGCTGCCAGAGCTGGGGCAGTTACAATGAAAACCGGCTGCCCCTGCAAGCTGCTGTGGACCCGGGAGGAGACGCTGACCGAAGGGAGCAAGCGCCATCCCTTCCGGATGAAGGTGAAGCTGGGGGCTGACGCCTCCGGGAGGATTACTGCGGCCAGCCTGACCGGCTATGCCGACGCGGGGGCCTACCTCTCCCATACAAGGGGAGTTGTGTTCCGGGCGATGGCCGAAGGGCTGGGGCCCTATCACATTGAAAACTGCTATGTGAACATCCAGGGCGTATACACCCACTGCGTGCAGAGTGACGCAGTGCGGGGCTTCGGCACGCCGCAGGTGGGCTTTGCCATGGAATGCGCTATGGATATGCTGGCAAAGAAAGCCGGCCTTTCCCCTTATCAGCTCCGGATAAAAAATATCCTGCAGGACGGGGATGCCATGGCCTCTGGTCAGATGGCGGAGCAGGTAGGGATCGGGGCCTGCGCCAACGAACTGGAAAAGCGGTTTGATTTGTCCAGGCCGGTGAGCCGGACGGAGGGAACCAAAGCTTTTGGCTGGGGTCTTGCCTTCCTGATGCGGGGAGAGAGCCATGGAGCCCTCTCGAAAGGAAACGACCTGTGCGGAATCGATCTTGACATTCTGGAGGGGCGGAAGATTCAGCTGTCCTCCTCTGTCAGCGAGGTGGGGCAGGGGGCTTATACCGCGGAGGTTATGGCGCTGGCCGAGCTGCTGCAGCTGCCGCAGGACTGCATTGTAGTACGGGGCGCAGATACGAGCTTCACCCCCAGATGCACCACTACCAGCGGCTCCAGAGGCACAATATCCGGTGTAAACGCCGTGCGGCTGGCTTATCTGGCTATGATCGACGGGCTGAAAAACGCTGTGGCTAAAAGCTGGAGCGTAGCTTCCGCCGCAGTAAAATACGACAGCGACCGGTTTTACTGGGACGGCGGCCAGGAATCCCTGGGCTTCTGGGAGGCCGCGGAGTTCTGCGCGGCAGAGGGCGTCCCCCTGCACTTTGAGGGGCGCTGGGTCGCCCCCAAGACCAGCTGGGACTGGGACAGGCACGCCGGAGTTCCCTATTACTCCTACAGCTATGGCACAGCCGCCGCCCAGGTGGAGGTGGACCTTATCAGCGGCAGGGTAAGCATCCTGGACCTGCTGGTAATTAACGATCTGGGCCGTATTATGAACCGCCAGGAGGCGGAGGCCCAGATTGCCGGGGGGATTATGATGTCCGCCGGTTTTGCGCTGACCGAAGAGATCACCATGGACCGGGGCGTCATCCGGAGCCAAAACCTGGACAAATATATCATGCAGATGGCAAATGATCTGACCCATATCAGGCCCGCCGCTGTGGAATTGGTTCCTGCGGCAAATCCCATGGGGGTCCACGGCGTAGGCGAGCTCTCTGCCAGCATCGCGGCTCCCGCACTGGCCAATGCCGTGTCCAACGCATTAGGCGTCCGGATGACACAGCTTCCCATGACCCTGGAGCAGGTGCGCTCCGCCATTGACAGACGAAAGGGGGCGGCAGGATGATCGAGTTTTTTGCCAGTCCCCGGACTGCGGAGGAGGCGGTAAGGCTCAAGCGGGAGCACCCTGGAGCGGTCTATGCTGCCGGGTCCACAGATATCGCGGTGGAGCTTTACCGTGAGACCCTACAGGCCGATGGGCTGATCGACCTGAGCCAAATCGCTGAGCTGCGCGGCATTGATGCCAAAGGGCATATGATCGGTGCACTTACCACGTTCTCCCAGCTGCTACAGTTCGATGGCATAGACCCGGAGCTGCTGCTTCTAAGGGAGATGGCCCGAAATGTGGCGGCTGCGCAGGTCCGGAACCGTGGAACCATCGGTGGAAACATTGCCAACGCCAACCCTGCCGCGGACTCGCTGCCAGTGCTGTCTGTGCTGAACGCCTCAGCGGTTGTAATGACGCCAGAGGGAGTGAAAACCATGCCGCTGGAGAAATTTCTCCGCTTTAGGGGGCAGGGGGATACCTCCACTCTGCTCACCGCCCTGCGCTATGAGTCCTTGCCCGAGGGGGCCGGGGCCGCTTTTATAAAAATTGGCCGGAGGACCAGTCTGGCTATTGCCCGGATTAACGCGTGTGCATCCCTGTCCGGGCAGGGCGGGGTGATTATGGATGCACGTCTGAGCCTGGGGGCAGTTTCCAAAGTCACAGGGCGCTTTCCAGATACCGAAGAGTACCTGAAGGGAGCCCCCCTCTGCGAGGATACCTTCATACAGGCGGGAGCGGTTGCCCGCCAAGAGGTATACAGCTCCATCGGCGGGCGGGCTTCGGCGCAGTACAAGCTTTCTGTGATAGAGGATCTGGTTCCGGAGCTGCTCCGGCAGTGCCAGCGAAACATGGAGGGGCCGAAATGAAGCTAGCAATGATTGTGAATGGCGCCGCTGTGGAGCGGGATATCTCGCCTGATACCACATTGGTCGATTTTCTGCGCAGGGAGCTGAAGCTGGCCGGGACAAAGAAAGGCTGCGGCATCGGGGAGTGCGGAGCCTGTACTGTCATCCTGAATGGGGACGCGGTTAACTCCTGTCTGGTTTTAGCGGCCCAGTGTCAGGGGGCTGTTGTATACACAGTGGAATCTCTGGAACAGGATGGGGTGCCGGACCCCCTTCAGCGGTCGTTTGTGGAGCACCACGCCCTTCAGTGCGGCTACTGTACAGCGGGGATGCTGATGAGCGCCAAGGCTCTGCTTATGCGAAACCCGAATCCCAGCGAGGAGGAGATCCTTTCCGCCATATCCGGCAATTTGTGCCGGTGTACCGGATATCAAACCATCACCCGTGCAATCAGGCAGGCGGGCGAAGCATATCAGTGAGGAGGTCAGCATGGAGCAAGCCAGCAAAGAATATCAAAACTATGTTTCCATTCTGTACGAAGAACTGCTTCCGGCGATGGGCTGTACAGAGCCGGCTGCAGTCGCCTATGCCGCAGCCAGCGCGCGGTCTGTTCTGGGAAGCATCCCGGACCGCTGCGAGCTCTATGTCAGCGGAAATATCATCAAAAATGTGAAAAGTGTTGTGGTTCCCAATACCAGCGGCCTGAAGGGCCTGCGGGCGGCGGCCGCCGCTGGGATAGTGGCCGGCCGGGCGGAGGAGAAAATGAATGTGATTGCCGGAATTTCTTCGGAAGAGATTTCTGCGATTCAGCGGTATCTTAATCGGCAGTCGATCCAGATAGAACACAGGGACGGAGGAAGCGTTCTCTACATTGAGGTTGTTCTGCACAGCCAGGATCACAGCTCCAGAGTGATAATCCGTGATTTTCATACCAATATTGTTCTGGTGGAACGGGACGGGTCTGCTATTTGGGAGAAAGAGAGCGGGCAGGAGGAAGATTCCAATTCTGATTTTGCGCTCATGTCGCTGGAGGGAATATGGGACTTTACCTGCTCTGTTATGCTGGAGGACGTACAGTCCCTGCTGGAACAGCAGATTACCTGCAACGATGCTATTTCCCGGGAGGGGCTTGAACACGATTGGGGGGCCGGGATTGGCCGGCTGCTGCTTCGCTCGGGGGATAATGTTAAGCTCCGCGCTATGGCGCGGGCGGCGGCGGGTTCAGACGCCAGGATGGACGGCTGTGACCGGCCTGTTGTAATTGTCGGCGGCAGTGGAAACCAGGGGCTGACCGTAACCATGCCGGTGCTGGAATATGCCGAACATCTGCACAGCAGCCGCGAAAATCTGTACCGCGCCCTTGTCCTGGCCAACCTGATGGCTGTGTATCTCAAGCGAAATATAGGACGTCTCTCCGCCTACTGCACCGCAGTCACTGCCGGAGTGGGCGCCGGCTGCGGTGTGGCCTATCTGGACGGCGGAAATCTGGAGGCAGTATGTCATACGGTTATCAATGCCCTGGCAATACTTTCAGGGATGTTCTGTGATGGAGCAAAGGCGTCCTGCGCGGCTAAGGTGGCTAATTCTGTTGCCAACGGAATATTAGGCTATGAGATGTACAAAAACGGGAAGGACTTTAATGGCGGAGATGGTTTTCTCCAGAGTACAGCAGATAGTACCATTGACGTGGTGGCAGAACTGGCCAGACTGGGAATGAGAGAGACCGATCAACGTATTCTGAATGTTATGGTGTCTTCCCCAGCTTAAATAAACGCTGCGGGCATCTGCTTCGATGTCCGCGGCGTTGTTTTTTATGCAATGACAGTGCCAAAGACGTCTTACTTCCTTGCATTTTCAGCTGAAGCAAAATATAATGGGGAAGATTACAGAAGAATTGTCGATGAGGAGGCACTATGGCAAGCATTCTGATTGTTGAAGACGAAAAAGCCATGCAGGATATCATCGCAGACTATATGCGAAAAGGTGGACATACCTGCTTTACTACCGACGATGGTATAGATGCCCTTGTCACGCTAAAAAATCATCCTATGGACTTGATAATTCTGGATGTGATGATGCCCCATCTGGACGGCTTCTCCGTCTGCAAAATGGCGCGGGAAATGAGCGATATGCCCATTATCATGCTTACCGCCAAAAGCGCGGAGGATGACAAGCTGAAAGGTTATGATTACGGCGCGGACGACTATATGACAAAGCCATTCAGTCCCAAGGTGCTGCTGGCAAAGGTGAACGCCCTTCTGCGCCGCTCCTCCCCCGCTTCCGTCGGAGCGATCACCGCCGGGAAAATCATGCTCCACCCCAACGCACATAAGGTCTATCTGGACGGCCAGGAAATCACCTTGACCCATAAGGAGTATGAACTGCTCGCCTTTTTGATGGCAAACCCTGGGCAGATATTCAATCGGGAGCAGCTTCTAAACCGTGTTTGGGGTTATGACTTTGAAGGGACGAACCGAACCGTGGACACCCACATCAAGACCCTGCGGCAAAAGCTGGGGGACGAGGGGCGGCATATCGTCACACTGATCCGCTCCGGCTATAAATTCGAGGTAGTGGTATGAAAGAGCTGTTTTCCCTCCATACTGTTCGGAAAAAGATCTTGATGCTCTCTAAGCTGGCGGGGGTTGCGCTGATTTTTTCCTACGTCCTCTCTACCGGCCTGCCGGTCAGCGAAGATACTTCTTTTCTAATCTGGCTGGGGTTTGTTTTTCTGCTGATTATCGGGATTGACCTTTTTATGGGCCGCTTTATCACGAAACCGATTGACAAACTGAACGCCTCCGCAAAACGCATGGCGGGGCTGGACTTTTCCACCCCCTGCAATCTCGTTTCAACCGATGAATTTGGAGAACTGTCTGCCAGCCTGAACACAATGGCTGAAAATCTGCAACAGTCCCTTGCCCGGTTGGAGGATGCAAACACGCAGCTTGAAAAGGACGTGGAAAAAGAACGGCTTTTGCTGGTCGAGCGCAAGGAACTGGTGGACAGCCTATCCCATGAGATGAAAACCCCGCTGGGTATCATCCGGGCCTACGCCGAGGGCTTGCAGGACGAAGCGGACGAGGCCAAGAAGCAAAAATACGCCCAAGTGATTGTCTCCGAAGTGGAGCGTATGAATGACTTGATCGTAACACTGCTGGATTTGTCGGCGCTGGAAAGCGGGGCTGCAAGCCTGAACATTTCCCGGTTTGACTTTGTAGAGCTGGTGGAAACGGTAGCCGGGCGGCTTCTGATCGACGCCCCGGACACCGACTTTGAACTGCAATATGAGCTGCCGGAGCAAAAAGGTTTCGTGCGGACAGACCGACGGCGTATGGAGCAGGTTTTGGACAACCTGATTGTCAACGCTAAGAAAAATGTGTATCCCGGCGGCGTTCTGCGGCTGGAACTGACAGTGGATGATGGGGCGCTGTATTTCTCCATCTTCAATCAGGGCCGACCCATTCCAGAAAGTGACCTGCCCAAAATCTGGACTAAATTCTATCGGGACAGCGGAGCGGAATACAGCGGTTCCGGGCTGGGGCTGTCTATTGTGGCGCAAATCCTGTCCATGCAGAATTACCCCTATGGTGCAGAAAACCAAACGGGCGGGGTGCGGTTCCATTTCTCCATCCCCGTCACAGAATAATTTCACACGGATTTCACAGCGGCATCACACCAATTTCACACCGCAACCCTAAACTCTCCTTATCACAAATAAGGAGGGTTTTTTATGTTTTTAGGTTTAGCGTGGTACTGGTGGCTGGTGATCGTGGCGGTGCTGGTTATCTCCATCCCCTTCAAGGTCAAGTTTATGAAATGGTGGAGCAAGCGCCAGCAGGAGAGAAATAAGCATGGGAAATGGGGTGACGACGAATGATCGAGGTCAAGAACCTGACATTCTCCTACAGCAAGGACAAGCAGGCCCTCCATGGTCTGAACTTCACTGTGGAGGACGGAGAAATTTTTGGTTTCCTGGGGCCGAACGGCTCCGGGAAGTCCACGACCCAAAAAATTCTGACCGGGATTTTGAAAGGTCACGGCGGTAAGGTTTCACTGTTCGGGCAGGACATTTCCGCCGCCCACGGCCAGGAATTTTTTCAGAAAATCGGCGTCCTATTTGAGTTTCCCTATCTGTACGCCAATTTGAGCGCCGTGGACAACCTGAATTATTTCGCCTCGTTCTATCCCAGGGAGCAGCGGCGGGATGTGGGGGAACTGCTGGATGCACTGGAATTTAAGCCGGACTTTCTGAAAAAGCCGGTGTCCTCCTACTCCAAGGGGATGCGCCAGCGGGTGAGCATGGCGCGGGCGCTGGTGAGCAATCCCCGGCTGCTGTTCCTGGACGAACCCACCAGCGGCCTTGACCCCTCCGGAGCGGTACTGTTCCGAAGGATCATTGAGCAGGAGCGCAAAAAGGGAACGACGGTTTTTGTCACCACCCATAACATGGTGGACGCCGACCTCCTGTGCGACCGGGTGGCCTTTATCTCCAATGGGAATTTGGTAGCCCTGGATACACCCAAACGTCTAAAAGAGAAAAACAGCAACCACCGGGTCGTGATCGACTATCTGTATCAGGGACAGCGGGAAACGAAAACCATAGAGGCCCCGGAGTTGGAGAAGGGCATCCCCTTTGCACATGACGAGATCATCAGCATCCACTCCCAGGAGCCGACTTTGGAGGATATGTTCATCCAGTACACGGGGAGGGGGCTGTCCTGATGGGAAAAGGATTTTGCTCCCTGTTCAAAAAGGATTGCGGGATGCTGGTATCGGGGAAATTTTTCTTGATGGCAATAGGGTTCCTTGCTCTCTATACAGCCTATGTGAACCTGGGCTATATCCGCTTCATGCAGATGCCGCCTTACAACGTGTATCTGTACGACCCCACCGGGACACAGACGGAAAAATCGCCCCTGGTGCAGACTGTTTTCTCCATGGAGGACATGGACGCCGTCCTGCTCTCCGATGCCAACGGCGTGGGGCTGGACGCCAGCGCTGGGGAAGTACGAGTGGTACTCTATAAAGGAGCGGAACACGTTGACCGCCACCGGGCGGATTATGCCCTGTCTTTACTGCGGCCCTCGGCCAGCCCTGCCCCGGAGGTGCTTGGCAGAAATACGCCGGAACAAAAAGCGAGAAAAGAGATCACCTGCGAGCTGCTGTTTTTCGAGCTGGCCGCTGTGGGGTTTTTGGGCATCGCCGCCGTACTGTTCAAGGAAAAGGGCATGGGGGTCATTCGTGTCCACGCCATTCTCCCAGTGTGGAAAGACTTGTTCCTCCTGTCCAAGCTGGCGGTGTTCCTGCTCTCTGATCTGGCCTTTGCGATACTGCTTACCCTGCTGAATATGGGGATTGCGGACGGAGCGGCGGTACTGCCCGCCGTCTTGCTCCAGACGGCCATCCTGTCGCTGATGATGGCCTTGGTGGGGCTGCTCTGCGCCCTGCTGCTGAAAGATTTTCGGCAATTTACGCTGGCCTATCTGGTGATTGCCATTTTTGCCGCGACCCCCGTATTTTTATCCGCCAATACATCAATCAAATTTGACTGGATTGGTTATCATCCGTTCTATCACGTCTATATGGGCCTGAAAAACGCCTATTTCAGAATGTCTGTTTCGCCTGTTTACTACATCGGTGCCGTGTGTGCGATTATGCTGCTGTTCCTGGTGGTGCGGCTTGCATTTCACCGGGAGATTGGAAAGGAGGGGTGATGCGTGAAGGGATTAAAATATCAGCTGAAAAGTGTTTTGCGGGATAAATTCTGCTTGATGACGTTTCTGCTGCCCATCCTGGTGGCTGTGGCATTGAATTTTATGGGTTCCATTGATCTGTCCACCTTGGGGGAACTGCACTTCGGCGTACTGGAAAACGACCTCTCCCCGCAGACAGTCACATGGTTGGAGCGGTACGGCCCGGTGATGGCCTACCATACGCCGGAAGAACTGACCGCCGCCATCAAAGAACCGTCTACCAATGTCATTGGCGTGAACGCAAACGGGGACAGCATCAAAACTTCAATCAGCGGGGATGAGCTGGACATTTTTCAGCGGGCGGCGGCTACACTCCCGGCTCTCTATGAACAGCGGGGAGAAGCGGAGCTGGTGAAAGTTTTGACGATGGAACGCCCTGACATTCTGGAAAGTTTTCAAGACATTTTCATCCCCGCCGTGCTGATCGTGGCTATGTTTATGGGCTGTACGTTCAATGCCATGAACATCATTTCCGAAAAAGAGGACGGCGTAGCTTTCATCAACGAAATCCTTCCTATGACACCCAGCCAGTACATTTTTCAGAAAGTCGTAGTGGGCTTTCTCTTTGGCAGTCTGTCCTCTATTGTAACGGCGTGTATCTGTTTCCGATTGTCTTGGCAAAATTTCGGGCTGCTGCTGGCGCTGATTGTGCTGTCATCCTTTGTGGCTGCACTGATTGGCCTGTTTATCGGTAAGCTCTCCGAGGGTCTGATGATCGGCGTGGTCTATATCAAGATCGTCATGCTGCTGTTCCTGGCAGTACCCATTTTATGCGCTCTGATTGGGGCGAGCGGGTCGTTGGCGGTCATTTGCAATATCGTTCCATCCCAGCCAGCCTTTGAGGGCATTATGGCCCTGTCCGCCGGGAACATGGGAACAGCGGTAAAGGACGTTGGCATTCTGACTGTCCACTGTATTGTGTGGTATGCACTCTATGTTTTGATTTCCACCCAGCGCAAAAAGCAAGCAGTTCAATAATTTGAAAATGTCTGCCCAGCGGCAGAAAAGAAAAAAACGCTGCTGGGCAGGCCATGCTCCTATGTCCCAACTATTTTCAGAGGCGCTTTTGCTCCAAAGCGGAGCTGACGAGAAACGACAACGCCCGCACAGCGTTTTGCTGTGCGGGCGTATCTATAGCCCTTCAGGGGATGATATCATGTCCTGTTTTCCACTACCATGAGGATACCCTCATTTGCTGCTTCCACGAGCTTAGGCATACGTACATGTTTATGGTAAATTTAAAGTTGTGCAAAAGGGCTCCACATGAACAAATTGTGAACAAGCGAAAAAGTTCGAGAATC
>NZ_QWKG01000064.1 GCF_009911595.1 Colidextribacter sp. OB.20 | reverse complement strand
CAGCACCAGCCCCAGGGCAGCCAGCTGGACGGCGGCGGCCATGGCCGCCCAGCGCGGGCGCAGTCCCGGGGCCAGCGCCCGGTCGGAGATGAGCCGCTTTCGATACACGATGGCCAGCACTGTGGGGGCGGCCATCATGGTGATGGGGAACCAGCTGGCCAGCACGTTGCCCACCGCCGTCTCCCCAAAGGACTTGGCTACCATAGTCATTTTGGTCAGGGAGAAGAGGGACAGAAAGGTTTTGAACATGTGAAAATAGACCACCTGTGTCCCGATCCACAGGGAGGCCAGGGCGGTGCACAGGGGGAGCAGCACCCGCCCCCGGCGGGGTGCGGTCCCTCCGCACAGCAGGCCCAGCAGCAGGGCCACAGGCAGGGTGAATAAAAAGGTAAAGACGGCCCCCTCCGGGGTCAGGGCGCGGAAGCAGTAAATTTTCAGGAACAGCTCCTCATAGTATATAACAGCCAGTAAAAAAAGAGAGGGGGCGGCCAGCCGGCCCCATTTTTCCTGGAGCGGGGAGAATTTGGCTGCGGCGCGGTCCAAAGCGAACACCTCCTGACAAAAGCATGGTAGACAGCTGTGTCCCCATTTTACTGAATCCCGGTGTGGTTGTCAACGGAGCTGAACGGAGGGGATTCTGGCCCCGGAGCAAAAAACGACAGGATACACGGATGGATTTTATGGATATTCACCAAAAAAATTCCTTGTAAAAAGCGCTCTTATCTGTTATGATAACATTGCTTCATAATTTATTCATAAAGTCCCGCCGGAAGGGCGGGGGAGAGAGAGGAACGCAAGTGTCTCAGCTCAGCGAGAGTGTCCTGAACCGGCTGAAGGGTGTTTACGCCGCCTACTACGACATTGAGGAAATCAGCGACGGCACGGCCCTGAAGGCCCTGTGCGCCTATCACACCCGGGACAGCCAGTATGTGCTGGTGAAGAAGGCGGAGCTGTGGGCGGCGGAGAATCACGAGTACCTCTATCTCTGGGACGCGGGCCGGCTGGACGCCGGCATGGTGGATGCCATTTTCCAGCGCACCCTGGCCGACGGAGAGCCCCGGGTAAAGCCCCACGGCCAGCATATGTATACCTATTTGACCGCCGTGGCGCTGTATGACAGCGCCGACCCGGACGCCCTCGCCCGGCTGAAAGGGCTGAAGAAGCGCCGGGAGTATAAGCTATCGCTCCATGGATGGATGGAGTTCAGAATAGCCGCCGTGGACCTGTCCACCGGCGAAATCACCGCCAACCGGGCCGGGAAAGCCCTGGCAAAGGACCTGAAACGGCTGACGGACCGCATTATCTCTGCAAATTAAATAGGAGAGGAGAAACCCTAATGAACGCAATGTTAGTTGTCATCGTTGGCATCGCCATCCTGGTCGTAGGCTATATCTTCTACGGCGGCTGGCTTGCCAAGCAGTGGGGCGTGGACGATGCCAAGACCACCCCAGCTCATGAGCTGGAGGACGGCATGGACTACGTCCCTGCCAAAGCCCCTGTCCTGATGGGACACCACTTTTCCTCCATCGCCGGCGCCGGCCCCATCAACGGCCCCATCCAGGCGGCCGTCTTTGGCTGGGTGCCTGTGGTGCTGTGGGTCCTCATCGGCGGCATCTTCTTCGGAGCCGTCCATGACTACGGCGCCCTGTTCGCCTCTATCCGTCACAAGGGCCAGTCCCTGGGCGAGGTGGTGGCCGTCAACATCGGCGAGCGGGCCAAGAAGCTCTTCCTGGTCTTTTCCTACCTGACCCTGGTGCTGGTGGTGGCCGCCTTTGCCTCCATCGTGGCCGGCACCTTCGAGGCCAAGTACACCGATACCGGCGCTGTGGATATGGCCGCCTCCGCCACCAACGCCTCCGTGGCTATGATCTCCATTCTGTTCATCCTGATGGCTATTGTCTTCGGACTGCTGGTCTACCGCCGGGGCGCGCCCCTGTCGGTGGCCACTGTGGCCGGCGTGATTGGCATTGTCATCTGCCTGGTCATCGGCCTGAACTTCCACCCCATCTACCTGTCCAACACCGCCTGGATGTGGATCATCGCCGTTTACATCCTTATCGCCTCGGTGGCCCCGGTGTGGATTCTGCTCCAGCCCCGTGACTACCTGTCCTCCTTCCTGCTCTACGGCATGATGGTCATTGCCGCCGTGGGCGTGATTGGCGCGGGCCTCACCGGCGCGGACGCCGCCCACAATGACATGCCCGCCTTCACCGGCTGGGTGGATACCATCAGCGCCTCCTCCCTGGGCACCATGTTCCCCGCCCTGTTCGTCACCATCGCCTGCGGCGCCATCTCCGGCTTCCACTCCCTGGTGGGCTCCGGCACCACCGCCAAGCAGCTGGACCACGAGCGGGACGCCAAGCCCATCGCCTACGGCGGTATGCTCATCGAGTGCGCCCTGGCCCTGATCTCCCTGGCCGCCGTCTCCTTCATCTGGCAGGAGTACCTGGCCGGTGACATCCGCGTTCCCACCCAGGTCTTTGCCACCGGCATCTCCCGGATGGTAGCCTCCATCCCCGGCCTGGAGGCCACCCAGACCACCGTTGCCTCCCTGCTGGTCCTCACCGTGTCCGCCTTCTGCCTCACCTCTCTGGACACCGCCACCCGTCTGGCCCGGTACATGTTCCAGGAGTTCTGGCTCAAGCCCGGCGAGACCTATAAGGATGTCACCGGCTTCAAGGCTGTCCTGTGCAACCCCCTGGTGGCTACCGCCATCACCGTGGTGCTGGGCGTCGGCCTGGGCATGACCGGCTACAGCAAGATCTGGCCCCTGTTCGGCGCCGCCAACCAGCTGCTGGCCGCTCTGGCCCTGCTCACCGTCTGCGCCTGGCTGGGCAACATCGGCCGGAACAACAAGATGTTCTACATCCCCATGGGCTTTATGCTCATTGTCACCCTGACCTCCCTGTTCCAGACCGTCACCGCCCGCATCGGCATGATTACAAGCAGCAACCCCGAGGTGCTGGCCAAGGTGGACTGGGGCACCTACGCTCAGGCCATCCTGGGCTCCCTGCTCTTCGTGCTGGCTATCGTGCTGGCCGTCGAGGGCTGCATGACTATCTTCGGCAAGGGCAAGAAGAAGGCCTAAAATTTCCTGTTCCATCCAAACAGAGCAAAAAGCGGGTCCGAAATATCGGGCCCGCTTTCTGATTGCCTGGAATGTTTTTTTGTGCTAGAATGTAGGGGCTGGTCTCCGTGCCGGCCCGTTTTCCTTATTCCATACCAGCGGGGCGGCACAGAGACCGCCCCCTACAAAATCAACCGAAGGTGATCCTATGAAAACCAGCAAGATCCTGTCCGTTGCCCTGTCCCTTTTGATTGCCCTGGTGGTGCTGACGGGCTCCATCGCTGTGCCCCTGCTGTGCCGGAGCTTTTACTACGCCCACATTAGCCCCCTGGGCCTGGAGGCCTGGGGGCTGAGCCGGGAGGAGATCGAGACCGCCTACGACGAGATGATGGATTTCTGTCTGGGAAGGCGGGAGGACTTCTCCGCCGGGGTGCTGGCCTTCTCCCAGTCGGGGGCGGACCACTTTGCCGACGTGCGGGAGCTGTTCCTGCTGGAGCTGCGGGTGCTGATTGCTGCGCTGGTCCTCCTGCTGGGGACGCTGGCGCTCTGCAAAATGAAAAGGGTGCGCCCCCACCGGTTCCTGGGCCGGGGTCCTGGGCTGTGGGCGGCGGCGGGGCTGGGAGCTGCCTTTTTGACGGTGGGCGGGCTGGCCGCCCTGGACTTCGACCGGGCCTTCGTCATCTTCCACAGCATCTTCTTTCCCGGCAAGGTCAACTGGATCTTTGACTGGCAGACCGACCCCATCATCCTCTTTCTGCCCCAGGACTTCTTCCGCAACTGCGCCCTGCTGATCCTGGCCCTGCTGCTTTTGTGGTGCGCCGTCCTCATCGCCGGCGACCTGTGGGCCGGGAGGAGAGGGGGAATTTGTAGAAATTGCCAAAAGTGAAAAAGCCGGCCGGTCCCCCTTGCGGAGCCGGCCGGTTTCTGTTATAATGCTCCGGAACAGAAAGAGAGGGATTGTCATGTTTATTCAGGTGGAGCTGCGTCTGACCCTTGATGTTTCCGCTGTTTCTGTTTGCTGCTGACGGTTCTTTTGGAATCGTCTTTTTTTGTGCGAGAGAGAAAGGAGACAGAAATGAACAACAACCAACCCATTCGCGACGCCCGGCAGCTGGGCCTGCCCAAGATGCTGATTCTGGGCCTGCAGCATATGTTTGCCATGTTCGGGGCAACTGTTCTGGTGCCCATTCTGGTCAACGGATACGGCCTGCCCCTGTCCATCCAGACCACCCTGTTTTTTGCCGGCATTGGCACCCTGTTTTTCCACGTGTGTACCAGGATGAAGGTGCCCGCCTTTCTGGGCTCCTCCTTCGCCTATCTGGGCGGCTTTGCCGCCGTGGCCGAGCTGGACTCCGGCATCTACGCCGGCATGTCCGGAGAGGAGAAGCTGCCCTACGCCCTGGGGGGCATTGTGGTGGCCGGTCTGCTCTATCTGGCCCTGGCCGGGCTGATTAAGGCGGTGGGCGTCCATAAGGTGATGCGCTTCCTGCCCCCGGTGGTAACCGGCCCCATCATTATCCTCATCGGCCTGTCCCTGGCCCCCAGCGCCATCAACAACGCCTCCACCAACTGGTGGCTGGCCGTCCTGGCAATGGCGGTCATCGTGGCCGCCAACATCTGGGGCAGGGGCATGATTAAGATTATCCCCATCCTCCTGGGTGTGCTGGTCCCCTACGCGGTGGCCCTGGTCACCAATCAGGTGGACTTCTCCACCGTGGCCGCCGCCAAAGCAGTGGGCATCCAACCCTTTGTCCTGGCCAAGTTTGACCTTACCGCCATTCTGGTCATGGCCCCCATCGCCCTGGCCGCCATGATGGAGCACATCGGCGACATGTCTGCCATCTCCGCCACGGTGGAGGAGAACTTCATCGAGGACCCGGGCCTGCACCGCACCCTCATCGGCGACGGCGTCGCCACCTCCCTGGCGGGCCTGTTCGGCGGCCCGGCCAACACCACCTACGGCGAGAACACCGGTGTGCTGGAGCTGTCCCAGGTCTTTGACCCCAAGGTGGTCCGGCTGGCGGCGGTCTACGCGGTGATTCTGTCCTTCTCCCCCAAGTTCGCCGCCGTGATCAACTCCATCCCCACCGCCATCATCGGCGGCGTGTCCTTCATCCTCTACGGCATGATCTCCGCCATCGGTGTGCGCAACGTGGTGGAGAACCGGGTGGACTTTACCAACTCCCGGAACCTCATCATCGCCGCCGTCATCATGGTGTGCGGCCTGGGCTTCAAGATCTGGGGCTTCGGCAACGAGTTCTCCGGCCTCACCTTCCATGTGGGCGGCACCGACATCACCCTCACCTCCCTGGCAATCGCCGCCATCGCGGGCATCGCCCTCAACGCCATCCTCCCCGGCAAGGACTATCAGTTTGGCTCCGACGTAACCCAGGGCCGCTCCGGCGACTTCGGCCGGTATTGACGGCCCGAAGGCCGGTCCCGCCGCAGGGCGGTGGTGCCTTTTGTCGATTCGATGAAAATAGCGTGTACTTGAGATGAAAAAATCATTAAATATAGTGGGAGCCTCTTGCGCATGGAGGAGAAATCGGATAGAATAGGGGCAGAAGGCGGGAAACCGTAATTTAAGGAGGTTACACCATGGATTTTAAGAGTACGTTTGAGAGCTTGAAGGACAAAGCCACTGACCTGGCTCAGGCGGGCGTCGCCCAGTCCAAGCGGCTGGCCGAGATTGCCAAGCTGAAAACCGCCAATATGGCCGAGGAGGACGCCATCAAGAAGGCCTACCTGGAGATCGGCAAGCTGTATTACGCCGAGCAGGGCGCCGCCCCCGACGGGGCCTATGCCGCCGTCTGCGAGCGGATCACCGCTTCCAAGGCCGTAATTGAGACAAACAACGAGCGTATTGCGGAGCTGAAGCAGCCCGGAGACCCCGCTGAGGAGGCTGAGCCTGTGGAGACCGTTGAGGCCGCTGCCGAGACGGCGGAGGAGGCCCCCACTGTCTGCGGGTGCGGCTGTGAGTGCGGCGAGGATAAGCCGGAATAAGAATATGAAAAACAAGCTTCCCCGGCGCAGCCAGGGAAGCTTGTTTTATACCTCGATTGTGCTGGCCCCCCGGAGGTGGGACTGGGTATAGAGGATGATGCTGTCCCCCTCCTCCAGGACCAGGCTGCCGTTGGGGATCAGGATTTTCCCCTTCCGCTTGACCATGACGATAATGGTCTGGCGGGAGATGTCCAGCTCACGGATGCGCTGGCCGTTCCAGGGGTTGTGCTTGCGCAGGACTATCTCCTTCAGGTCGATGTGCCTGTCGTCTCCTATGGCGGCCGCGCCCAGGACCAGGGTGTCTCCGGACAGAAGGCCCACGTCTCCCCTGGGAACCACAACCTGTCCCTCCCGCTGAATGGCGGCCACGATGATGCCTGAGGGCAGGCCCAGGGACTGAACCGTCTGGCCGGACCAGCGGTCCTTCTCGGTGAGGTGGACCTTGATGAAGTGGACCTCGGCCTCGTTGGCGTACTCGCTGATGCGCTTGATGCGGGAGTACTGGTCCACAAAGCCGGCGGAGATGATGCCGGTGGGAATGGCTACCATGCCAACCCCCAGGAAGGTGATGACAATGCTGAACAGCTTGCCCATGGAGGTGACGGGGTAGATGTCCCCGTAGCCCACGGTGAGCAGGGTGGACACCGCCCACCAGATGCCGGAGAAGGCGTTGGTGAACACCTCGGGCTGGGCCTCGTACTCCAGGCTGTACATGCACAGGCTGGAGGCCAGCATGAGGATGATGATGATGAACACAGAGGACATCAGCTGCTGGCGCTTGCTGTCGATAACCTCGGTGATGACGTTCAGCGAGTCGTAGTAGGCGTTGATGCGAAACAGGCGGAAGATGCGCACCACCCGGAACATCCGGAAGGCCACCGCCCCGGAGGGGAAGAAGATGGGCAGGTAGTAGGGCAGGAAGGAGAGCAGGTCCACCAGCCCGCTGAAGGAGGTTATGTACTTCCAGAGGGCCCTGGCCTCCGACAGCTTGGGGTTCAGGAACCGGGCCGTCCACAGCCGCAGGCAGTAGTCCACGGCGAAAAAGGCCACGGTGACCGCCTCGATGCTCAGCAGCCAGCCCCCGCAGACAGCCCGGAGCTCCTCAAAGGTATAGAGCACGCTGATAACCAGATTGACCACGATGGAGGTGGAGTTGACCAGGTCATACAGCCTGCTGATCCGGTCCTCTGTATAGCCCACCTCGATGATCTCAGATACCCGCTTTCTGCGGTGCAGCCAGATGTCTTTATCAGCCATAGCATGAACCACGCTCCCGACACGGTTTTCTCCCTCACTACACTTTAACAGCTCCTTGACGGCGTTGTCAATCTATTTTACGGAAAACTTACAGCCGGCCCGCGGAAAATATGGTTCCGCGGGCCGGGGCTGTCACGTCCGGAAGGACTGAATTTCTGACCAGACGGCCTGGGCGGTCTGGTCCACCAGGCCGAAGCTGACGTGGGGGTTGTAGAGGGCCTCCAGATCGTCGTGCATGGCCTTGGCCTGAGCCAGAGAGGACACCGCCTCATCCACCAGGGCGGCGGATACCTTTTTGGCGAAGCGGAGCCGGGGACGGGCGTGGCGCAGCACCTCGCTGTCTGCCGCCGTGTCCAGCCGGATACGCCGGTGGGGCGCCTCCGGGAGGGAGAGGGGGGCGGAGACGGTGAGGAACGCCAGCCCCAGCTGGGGGATCAGCAGGTGAGCCACCCGGTCGGGGGCCATGGGGTCTGGACAGACTACCGCGTTGTAGCCGTTGGCCGCCGTTCCGGCCAGCAGCCGGATGAGCAGCTCGTGGGCCAGGCCGCAGCTGTCGGTCAGCTCATAGACCCGGCCGCACTGGGTCAGGGCGGTGTCATACAGACACAGCGGCCCCCGGTGGGTGACCGCTCCCAGGAAGCGCTGCTTGATCTGGCCGGGTAGTGCGCCCTTCTGCCGGGGAATCTCCCGGGACAGGATGCCGTGGGCCCGCTTGGCCAGCTTTTGAGTCAGCGTGTCGGTCAGCAGTATGGCCCGCTGATCCTCCATAATCTCGGCGGCGGCCCCCAGACAGCGGTAGGCCCGCTGGTAGCAGCCCTTGTAGCCGGCCATGCAGGACATGATCTCCTCCCGCAGCGGCCACAGAGCCTCCTTGTCGTAGCAGTCTCCCATGTTCACATAGCGCTCCACCGCTCCAGGAAGTTTGGGCTCCACCACATGGGGCGTTGTTCCACAAGGACACTTTTAGGGGACAAGCTATTTGAAGATATGGCGTAACTGCTCAATTTTTACAACCAAATAGAGAGGGTTAAAAACACTTTATGCCTTGGCCAAATCCGTGGTTCTTTGCGGATGACAGAGTTACCAGCACAGCACAGACTTTTAATATATATTGGCATATTTGGCTTGACTTGATGCTCAGAATTCGATAAGCTGTTTTATAGAAGTGCCCTTACGGATTGGAGGCGGTCACCTTGAAATTACTGGACAGGCCGGAATATCAATTTTTAAAGACTGACCCACATCTTGGGAGACATATCATTTTTCTCACTTACGGGGGCAGCTATGCCTACGGAACCAATGTGGAAGGCTCTGACATCGACATTCGGGGCTGTACTCTGAACAGCAAGGCGGACCTGCTGGGCATGGGCGATTTTGAGCAGGTGGTGGACACCGGGACGGATACCGCGATATACGCTTTCAATAAGCTGTTTACTTTGCTCATCAGCTGCAACCCCAACACTATTGAGCTGTTGGGGTGTAAACCTGAGCACTATCAAGTGCTCAGGCCCATCGGAAAGCAGCTCATTGCCCAGCGGAAGATGTTTCTCTCCCGCCGGGCGGCTGACTCATTCGGCGGCTACGCCAACCAGCAGCTCCGCCGCCTGGAGAATGCTCTGGCCCACGACGCCTACCCCGCTGAGGTAAAGGAACGGCACATTATGGGCTCCTGTGAGAACACCATCTCCACGTTCCCGGAGCGTTACTGCAGCTTCACTCCGGAACAGATTAAGCTGTCCGTGGCCCAGGTGGATGGTGAGCCCCAAGTGGTGGCGAATATCCGCATGGAGCAGGTGCCCCTGCGCACCCTCACCGGTATGGTCAGCGAGCTGGTGGAGATCACCAGGAATTATGACAAAATTCACCACCGGAACAAAAAGAAGGATGACGCCCATCTGAACAAGCACGCTATGCATTTGGTGCGGCTCTATCTTATGTGTCTGGATATCCTGGAGAAGGAGGAGATCGTTACCTGCCGGGAGGCGGACCATAATCTGCTTATGGACATCCGAAATGGCCGCTACCAGAAAGAGGACCACAGCTTCAATTCCGCCTTTTACGATCTGCTGAACGACCTGGAACGGCGGCTGGATTACGCCAAAGAACATACTTCCCTCCCGGAGATGCCCGACCTGGCTCGGATTGAGGCGTTCAAGATGGAGGTGAACGAGAGGGTGGTGCGGGATGAATTTTGAGATGCCTGACGGGGCACGGCGTATCCTCCAAACGCTGAACAGCGCAGGCTTTGAGGCGTATCTGGTGGGCGGCTGTGTGCGGGACCTGCTGAGGGGCGTGGAGCCCCACGACTGGGATATCTGCACCTCCGCCCGTCCGGAGGAGACAGAACATTGTTTTGCCGGCCACCGGATGATCGAGACCGGGCTGAAGCACGGTACTGTCACCGTGCTGGAGGAGGGCGAACCCTGCGAGATCACCACCTACCGCACCGAGGGGCCCTACTCCGACAGCCGCCGCCCGGACTATGTAGAGTTTGTCTCCAGCCTGGAGTCCGACCTGGCCCGGCGGGATTTTACCATGAACGCCATCGCCCTGGGGCTGGACGGCGGTCTGCGTGATCCCTTTGGCGGCGGGGACGATATCCGGGCCAGGCTGATCCGCTGCGTGGGGGAGCCCGTCCAGCGGTTTCAGGAGGACGGCCTGAGGGTGATGCGGGCCCTGCGGTTTGGGGCAGTATTCGGCTATGAGATTGAGGAACAGACCGCCCAGGCTATCCATGAAAACCACCACATGCTGGAGCATGTGGCGGCAGAGCGTATCAATGTGGAGCTGTGCAAGCTGCTGGTAGGTAGCAAGGCTGGAGAGATTTTGCGCCAGTACCCCGATGTGCTGTGTGAGTTTTGGCCGGAACTGGGGCCGCTGGTCACCCTGGAGCAGAATAACCCCTGGCACTGCTGGGGCGGCTGGGAGCACACCATCCACACGGTGGAGGCAGCTCCGCCTGACCTGGTTCTGCGGCTGACCATGCTCCTCCACGACATCGGCAAACCCGCCTGCAAATCCACCGATGAGAATGGAATCGACCACTTCTACGGTCACCCCGCCATCAGCGTCAAGCTGGCCGATCAGATGCTCCGGGAACTAAAATTTGACAACAAGACCCGGGAGCGAGTAGTTACCCTGGTGGAGCACCACGATGTGCAGATCCCAAACCGGGACCGCTCCATCCGCAAATGGCTGGGCCGTCTGGGGCCGGAAACCTTTTTCCATCTGCTGGAGGTCAAGCGGGCGGATGGGATGGGACAGGCATATGAGCTTGTAAAAGATCGTCTGGCGGAGCTGG
The DNA here is from genome assembly GCF_009911595.1 of Colidextribacter sp. OB.20. Lineage (GTDB taxonomy): Bacteria > Bacillota > Clostridia > Oscillospirales > Oscillospiraceae > Lawsonibacter. Next base: position 16,426 of record NZ_QWKG01000064.1, on the reverse strand, counting down.
AGAAAATGAAAACAAAAGCGGAAGAAATTGTCGCTCAGGGCCAGTGCTTTTCCCTGAAAGATCTGGCGGTCAACGGCCGGGATGTGATTGCTGCGGGGGTGGCGCCTGGACCGGAGGTAGGACGGATGCTGAACGGGGTGCTGGGACAGGTACTCGACGGATTAGTTCCGAATAACAGAGAAGAGCTTCTTTTGTTGATCACTGATAAACAGCCCAATCAATCTAATTAAGTGAAGATTTAAGGATACAAGTAGTTTCAATAATTCATAAGAAAGATTTTGCAATTTCCAGCTCTAACCTTATGTAACTCGGCAAATGGTGGCAAAGCCTTGATTTTCAGGCGTTTCCGCCATTTGCCGTTCGGGAGAGTTTTTTGCATATCTCGGCGTATCCCGGCGTGACTTTGCGCTGAAACGTAGTACGGAAGTAGTAAAAGCGGCCTGCCGCTTCTTTTTTACTACTTTACTACGCAGCCAGCCGCTCCATCTCCGCCTTTACGGAACAGGCATCAACATGGGTGTAGTAGTCCAGCGTCATGGTGATGTTGGCGTGGCCCATGATGTACTGCAAAGCCTTGGGATTCATCCCGGCGTTTGCCATACGGGTACAGAACGTGTGCCGCAGGGAGTGCGGGGTAATGTTAGGCAACTGCTCCTTATGCTGCTTGTTGTACTTCCTCACAAGGCCCCTAATCACGGCGTTATAGTTCATGCCTACTTTCGGCGTCCCGTCCTTTTTGAGAAACAGGAAATTGGTATAGCCGTCCACCGTGATGGTGGCTTTCTTGCCCCGATTCTTCAGCACTCGCTTTAACGCCCGGTAGACCGGCTCACTCATAGGGATTTCCCGGTAGCCGTTCTTGGTTTTGGGCGTTTCGATGTAGTAGCCGTTTTTGCTGTCCCGCAGGAGTTGGTGGTCTACCTGGATCAGCCGGTTCTTAAAATCAAGGCTCGTGGTCAGCCCGCAGAACTCGGAAATGCGAAGCCCGGTTCCCAGCAGGATGATAAGCTCATCAGCGTACTTCTGATATACCGGGTCATTCTGTGCGAAGTCAATCAGGCTTACCTCCTGTTCCGGCGTCAGTACAGTTTTCTCACCCCTGTCATCATCCAGGACTTTGTTCAGGGCAAAGCTGAACGGGTTCTTGCGAATACAATCGTCCTCGATGGCGATGAAGAACGCGGCCCGGAGGGAACGCTTGTAGTTGCTGATGGACTGGAAGCTAAAGCCCTTTTCCCTCATGCGGATGGCCCACTCTTTGGCGTCGGAGGGCTTTACTGCGTCGATGCTTTTCCCGCCGAGAGGGTCATCCCGCAAAAGGCCCATCAGGTATTCCCGCTGTTTCTTGGTGCCCCGCTTCACATCCGCCCGCTGACTGTTCTGCTTGGCGTAGAGCTGGCAGACGGTCATTTTTTTGCCCACAGTGTCGATGCCGTCCGCAATATCCCGGTTGATCTCCTTCTCCTTCTCACGCAGGGAAATATCGTCCCGCTTGCCAGCCGGGGTCTTGTCCGTGGCTACCAACTTCCAGGCATAGACGAATTGGGGCTTGCCGGTGCTGTCCGTGTACTTATATGCGTATCTCCCGTCTTTTCGCTGGCTCTCTCCAGTTCTTAAAATGCGGCCTTTGTTGTCGCGCCGTTTTTCCGCCATTGGTAAAACTCCTTTCCAAAACTGGAACGAGCCTTGATACGACTTGAGTATATTTTATCATATTTTCGGCTCAATACAAATCTGCGATTAGATCACATCCAGAGAGTCAATGACCTTTTCAAACTGCTTGCGCTTGATCTGGATGCGGTTGCCGTTCATTATCAGCCAGTTGGCGTCCGGGTTTTCCTCCGCCAGTTTCCGCAACTTCTTTTCCCCGATGCGGAAATATTTGGCCGCTTCCTCTATGGTCAACGTGTACTTCTCCCAAATGGGCACGTCAGGATAACTCATACCCGCGCCCCTCCTTTCGGCGTGACCACATATTCCATACCGGGGCGCTGACCGCAGTAGACGCAGACCTCTTTTTCAGCCTGTCCCGGCGCGGCCTCCCGCAAAACAAAAGCGCTTGTGCCGCGAAAAGCGTCAGCACAAGCGCCGCATAAGCAGAGTGTCAGTTTCGGAGGTACGGGTTCGATCAGACCGATGCTGACCGCCAGGGCGTGGTTGATGCCCCGGATATGTTTCTCGTCCAGTCTGCCGATGTAGCTGGACAACCGCTGCTTGTCTATGGTGCGAATTTGCTCCAAAAGGACAAGCGAGGGCTGTGCCAGACCGTTCCCGGCGTCCAGGTAGTAGTGGGTGGGCAGCTTGGCCTTGACGTTGGCCTTGCTGGTAACGGCGGCGATAATGACGGTGGGGCTGTACTTGTTGCCCACGTTGTTCTGGATGATAACGACGGGCCGGGTGCCCTTCTGCTCCGAGCCGATCCCGTGGCCCAGGTCAGCGTAGTATAAATCGCCGCGTAAATATGTCCTGCTCATGGTGTTTGACCTCCTCATAAAGATTAGACGGCCTGCGCCGTCTATGTAGGAGCCGGACAGCATGACATATCAAGGTTGGCGGAGCATAAACACTCCCGTTTCCATAAACCTGTCCTGCTGTCCGGCTTATATGAAAGCAAGCCTATTTGTCCGCGACACCCCGGCCCGCTATGGGAAATCATCAAACGGCTGGTGGCGCGCCTAAAGGCATTTCCTTCGGGCACCAGCTCCACGGGAATTTCACCCCCGCATGGTTCTCATGCGGCTGTTCTCATTGCCTGCGACGGCTTCACGCTGGAAAACGCTATCACGCTCGGACTGTGACTGAACAGGAGTCTCATTGTCCCCATCGCCGGTCGTGGCCGTACCGGGAGCCGCCCGGTATTTCATGGCCGCTGGTTCTCGCTCCATGCCGGACGGCAGACCGTGGACGAAATGATAGTTTGGCATCCCGCTGTCGGCGTCCGGCACATCCTGGCGCAGCGTCAAAAGAGGCTTGCGGCGATGGGATTGTGCTTGATGAATGGGTATGAAGTTGTCAAAGGTCAAACCCATTCACCGCATAAACGAGGAACAGGTGAAAGGCTTTCCATCGCCCTCCACCTGTTTCCTCACTCAAACGCTAAAAGTGTAGTCACTCTTGAAAAATTTCTTTGAGATTTTTTAGAGCTATATCCACGCTGAATTTCACAGCCCTTTTTGTGCATCCCTCCATATCCGCAATTTGTTCGTATGTAAACTCCCCAAAGTAGTACAGCACCAAACGGCGGCGCTGCTTTTCAGGTAGTTTAGCGATTGCCTGATGCAGCTTGTCCACTTCCATCCGCTGAGAAACGGCTTCCTCCACGCTCTCCTGGGGCTTTGCGGCCCGCTTGTTCAGAGTCGCTTCCGTCACCTCGGATTTCTCATAGTGCCTGTCCACTTCGTTGAAAAAGGAAAGATCGTCCAGCTCAAACTCGTTGAACGCATCGAACAGGGCTTTGTCAATCTCCATCCAGCGTTTTACCTTGCTGTCGTCTGTAAACGCCAGAAAGTAACGCGGGTGGGCGGTGTTGATGCCAGCGGTATATATCTCATAAGGGTTTTCTTCATCCCTCCGGCGCTTGGGCCGGGGATCAAGGTTTTTGGGATGGCTGTCTGCCATTTTCATTACCTCCAGTCTGAATTTTTGAAAATTCAGACTGGAGGCGGGCCACGGCACATGGGCCATTTCACGCCAAAATGTAAACTTTTTCGATTTTCTGCCGATGCGGCTTGCCTGTGGATAGTTTCACAGATAAAACCCGACAGCCTTTTACAAAATTCCCCATTATTCGATAGGAGATTTTGTAAAAGGCTGTCGAGGAAAAAAGGGGCGCAAACAACCGCAAGGCTGTTTGCGCTTTTTGCAAAAAATGTGGAGGTGGGGCTTGTCCATGCTGCCAAACAGAACAGTCCGGCGGTGCAAAAGGCCAGATCATCGGTTATCACCTGTTAAAATAAAAAAAGGTGTCAAGGGTTGCACACAGCTCCCTTGACGCCTTTTTAGCGGGATTCTTTGATTCAAAAACGAAGTTGGAGATTATCTGTTTATAAAATTATGAAATGTTTTGTTTGCGCTTGATATAAGAAATTATCGTCTATCTCATTATCGCCTGCACAATGAAACGCTGGTTGCGCCAGCCAGTACAGGTCGATAAAGTCAGCACCCTTGCTGCATTCTCCAACTCCACATCAATCGGATAGAGCGATTCCGCCACAGCTTGATTGATATAGTCCGTCAGGCTGTTGTTGTCCTCGAACTCCAACCGATAAGCGTTGCCGCCTGCCTCCACTCGCCGTACTGAAAAAATTGGGCAGACATATACAGCGTCCGACGTGGCTACGGTCAGCGTTTTATGCCCCAAAAAGTAGTCCTGTGATTCATATTGTTTCAATAGGCCGAACATTTTTCCGCCTGACCCGTTATGCCCATAAACAATCAGGTGAACGCTGTCCTCGTTGGTGCGGTAGTCCAGAAATAAGCTGCCGAGGGCATTTTTATTTCCGTTGGGCAGGTGGTTCAAATAAAACTGATTGTCTGTGCCGAGCATGACAGGATAATCCAACGGTGTATCCGGGATTTGGAGCCAGATGGCGGCATCAGAATACTCGTCAACAAAATGGGATAGACGCAAGGACAGTTCGTGAGGGATTGGCAAGATAGGTTCACATTCCTGATCCTTTGGTACGGCGGGTCGAACAGGGGATGTCATTGGCGGAGAGTGTATCACAGAGGCTGTGGACAGCAGCTTATCCGTTTCCTCTATCTGCTCATAAAACTCATTCCCGCATTGCAGTTCCGCTAATCGTATTACCAGCGCCGTACCAAAGATGATAAAAGTAGTCAAGACCAGGATGTAGAAGCATCGAAACCCTTTACTCTTTTTCACGCTTTTTTTGTCCCAAAAATCGGTATAATGTCATCGCCGCCAGCACAATTCCTGAAAGTAGAGTGCCCACAATCAAAAGCTGTGTATGATCGCCTGTTTGCGGGATATTCGGGTCGCCTGTTGAGACACCTCCACTGCCGGGGGATTCGGGAGTGACAGATTCGCCGGGTGTACTTGGTTCTCCGGGGATGCCTGGTTCGCTGGGGGTGCCCGGTTCGCTGGGGGTGCCCGGTTCGCCGGGAGTGCCCGGTTCGCTGGGGGTGCCCGGTTCGCCGGGTGTACCCGGTTCGCTGGGAGTACCCGGTTCGCTGGGGGTGCCCGGTTCGCCGGGTGTACCCGGTTCGCTGGGAGTGCCCGGTTCGCTGGGAGTGCCCGGTTCGCTGGGGGTGCCCGGTTCGCTGGGAGTGCCCGGTTCGCTGGGAGTGCCCGGTTCGCCGGGGGTGCCCGGTTCACTGGGAGTACCCGGTTCGCCGGGGGTGCTGGGATTGCCAGGATTCACAGGTGATGGGGTATTTTCGATAATTACATTGGGATTTCCTTCCGATCCCCCGTAGGTTCTGGAATTTAACTGATACCCATTTGGCGCTGCCGTTTCTTTCAGCCAGTAGCTTTGGCCTTTTATCAGCCCCGAAAAAGTGATGGTTCCATCCTGTCCGCTAATACCTGTTTTAATCAATGTCTGGCAATCTGCATCTGCATACAGCCCAATGGTTGCCCCGGCCAGAGGTGTTGTGCCTCCACTGATTACTTTATTGACAGTTAATGCCCACTGCCGCTCTTGCTCTGTAATACCTGTGGCCTGATAATCCGCTGTAAGCGTTACTGATGTACCATCGGGCAATGTTACCTTTGGTTCATCATTTACTTGAGCAGGAACATTTATAGTCATAATCCCACCGCCAGGGCGCTGAACATAGTAGGTTGCTCCACGGCGGATTCCCGGAAACTTGACTGTTCCATCAACGGAAACTGTTACTTCCTTGGTCGGTATCGGGTCAATTTGTCCAGTAGGGTCAAATGTGAATATCTTCACTTTCTCGCCTGCCATCGGGATGCCGGATTCATTGACCAGCCGGAATACAATATCGGTTGTATGGGCTTCATTCGTCAGTTCCAGTTTCAGCTCCGATTTTGCCGCGCCCGCTGTAATCAGCAAGCCGCTGTCCGTTTCACTTACACCGTTAGGGAGGGGAACGCTCCATCCAAAGGCACTGCCGTATCCGGGAATACTTTCGGTTTCCACCAACTCATAAACCGCGCCGGGTTTTACCTTAAAAGACAGCTTTCCTTGGCTGTCGGTTGTCCCCTGGGCAAAAGGCAGGCCCCTTGTATTGCTGTCGCTGTCCCATTGGTATAACAGGAAGGACACGCCGGAAAGCGAGGCTTGCGTTTCACTGTCGGTCTTGACAATGGTAATAGTGGCTTTCCGAGCGGCAACGCCGCCTCCGCCTCCGCCGCCACCGACGGAGGCGCTGTTGTTTTTGTTGCCGCCCAGCAGAATGGAGCCGCCATCAAAGCGGACGCTGTTGCTGTAACCGCCCGCCTGATGGTCAATAATATCCGCCGTATAGGTCAGCACGTAGGCTTCCCGGCTATCGGCGTTGATAGGAAGCTGCACGGTAAAGCTGTTCGTATCCGGGTCGAAGTTGGTGATTTTCAGCGGTTGACCATCCCCAACCTTTTCATAATTGGGTTTCTGTCCGCTGACCGCTGTTGTTCCAGTCAGGGTTGCCTTGTAGAAAAGCAGCGTATCAGTGTCCAACTGGAGCCTTTTGTCCAGCGTGTCCACAAGCGAAGGATTTTCCGGGAGGGCAAGGTGGTATGGGTTAATCAGCACCTCATACTGGATCAGCTCCTGCTTGCTGTCTGCCGTACTGCTTTTGACAAGACCGTGATTGGAAAAGTTCTGCTGGACGCGGTGAGAAACCTCCGCAAATTCAACTCCGTCCGCCGTTCCGTTCATGCGGATGGTGTTCTCCACCACGACTGGCTTATCACCGCCGAAGCCTAAAATCTCCGGGTCAACTTTGGTATCAAACGTGACTGTTGTCTTTCCTGTGACAGTACCCAAATTGATACTCAGCGTTTGACCATTCACATTTGCTGACGTGCCCGAAATTTCCGGGGTGGTGCCGAGGGAGTTCTCTACATAGCTCAAGCCTTTGGGCAGTTCATCCGTCAAGACCACATCGGCCATAGACAGCCCCGCCGCGTCCACCTCTACTGTCCATTTCATCGTGCCGCTGGCATAGTCATATACCGGCGCTTTCTTGGTCAAGACCGCGGCACTGACATTTGCTGTGCTGTCGGCGCTGGCGCTTCGCCCGGTGGTGGACTGACTTCCGAGAATCATATCATTTGTTGAAATGGTGTTTTTGAACGCTGTTTTTGCTGTGTTGTTTGCAAAAATACAGGGATCACATACTTTTGTGGTGTAAGTGAGGGTGATAGTTTTTGCGCCGATTTCTCTGACAGTGATCGTAAGTACCTGCTGACTGTATTGTAAATTTATAAGTGCTTTTTCAGCATCCGTTGGGTCGTTTCCATTGATTTTGATTGCAATATCAGTCGTGCCGTTCACCAGTTCTAAGCCGTGGGTGTGTCCGCTGCCGTTACAGGTCTGAGGGCCAATGGCGCTCAAATCATCTGTAAATGTACCGCTTCGGAGATTGGCCTTGTGGGGATTTATTGTCACCGTCCATTCAATCGTCCGATCATTTGCGTTATAACCGCTGTTTGACTTGACCAGAGGGGCCGTGCCGGGAGTTCCGCTGCCGTCCCCGCTGCCAACATCCTTTTTGGCGTTGGGTGTCGTATAATCCTGGTCGCCATAGTGGAACGTAAACCATGCGACATTGCTGCCCAGGCTTGTGCCGCTGTCGTACATATCCTCCGGCACATGGCTCTGATAGGTGATGGTGACAGGCTGGTCGTTCGTTGTAATTGGGGAAATGGTAAAATCGTTATTTGTTCCAGCTGTCGCTGTTACGGCTGTTCCGTTCACCTTTACTGATCCTGCCACCAGTGTACTGCCGCTGGGGAGCTGATCGTGAAGTGTCAGATTGTTTTCCGTTGCAAAATTAAAGCCGTTAGGCTTAAATGTAACCGTCCATTCAGTAGTAGAGCCGTTTCCGGGATTGCGGGTCGTTGTTCCCGTCTTGGTCAGCCATGTGGGTTGGGGAATCGTTACAGTGCTACTGCTGTTGATACTTAGACTGTTGAACACGCCATTTTCACTGGCAAATAAATCAGCGGCGTTCGTTACCTTCTTGCCGCCTGCGCCTCCCGGCAGAAGAAGATCGTCGTTGATAGAGGTTTGATAGGTAATTGTCAGCGGCTTTGCCTGATTTCCTTGCGTAGCCTGACCTGCGTTGAATTTCGTGCCGCCGAATGTCAAGGTTGTCTTGCTGCCGTCCTCTGACATTTCTACAAGCACATAGGTTTCTGCGCCTGTTGGAATAACATCACGGGAAGTATAGGCTGTAACCGTTTGACCGCCTATCGTCACACTGTTATTGACATAGCTGTGCAAGGAGGTATCAATGGTGTCCCGCAGTTCAAAGGGGGTGTCCAGGGTAACGCCGTCGCCCTCGGCGGGGTTCTGCCAGGGAGTGTAATTGATTGTCCAGGTGATCGTTTTGTCCGTTAAACTGCCGCCCTTGTTGATCTGCGCCTTTGCCGATACCGGCTCGTTTTCCGCATAGCCAAATTTGAGCTGTGTGTTGTTTTCAAACTTCATCGCGTAGAGGTTGCTGTTTCCGTCTATGGGCGTTTCACCTGCTGGTATGTCGTTTGCCCGATTGCAGTTTAGATAAAAATAAGCGTTATTCAGTTCACCATACTCTGACAAAATTGTGCCGCTCCCATCCGATTTTGCGTCAAATGTGACCCATGCGCTCTTGCCATCTGCATAGATTGCTCCAAACTGCTCCTGCTTTCCATCTTCTGTTTCTACTGTTAGTGGCGATCCGCCTTCCAAATGGGGCAGCACCAAATGGGGAGATACATCCAGGTAATATTTCGTTCCGGCTTGTATGCTATTGCATTGAGCCTCTGTAATCGTGTATGTATAGCGCAGGATCAGCTTATCATCTTTTTTTAGCAAAGTATTGTCTTGAACTGCTGCACCTACTGACTGTCCATCGGCACCGGCATAGTGGAGAGTTATGCTGTCAAATGTGACCATGCTGGAAAGTTTTTCCCCATTGTCCGCTGCCCGCGCCAGGGCAGGGAGAAAGCCCGTCAGCATAGACAGGCACAAAAGGAGTGCGGCAAGCCGTACTCCTGGATGGTGTTCGGATTTTGGTTTCCGTTGGAGCCGTTTGCCGCCCCGGCTGTGACGATAAAACATACCCATTTCATATCCTCCCCTTTATTTCAGCAAATGTTTAAGACCGTCCCATTTTTTTCCTTTGCGCCGCAAAAATGTTTTGTGTAATCTGCTCCTGATCGGCGTCGGTCAGTTCCAAAAACCGGCATCCGTATTCAAATCCATCCTCTCCCTTTTCAATGACGCGCATGACCTGGCTGAACATGGCGGATTCCGGCCGTTCCTCCAACAGCCTGACTTTCAGCAAAAACTTATCGCCATCATGGTATCGGTGTTCCGAGCTGATACAGGCTCCGCCTATGCTGATATTCAGCAGCTTGCACGGTTTTTCACCCATCGACAAACCGCTGAACATGGTGGCGGTGGCGTCCAGATTTGTGTCCAGGCGGAAAAAGGCGCGGTCGTTTCCAATCCGGCATACCTTCAATTCTGTAACTGAACATTTATTTTGCGGCAGGGGCGCAATCACGCCCTCCATGTAGACTGCCTTTCGATCCCGGTCGCTGTACCCGCGGATTCTGACAGGAAAGGGTTCCTCCTGAGAAAAGGCGGCTTCTGAATATTGATGTAATTCCGCCTGATTCCCGTGCAGGCCCATCAGTTTTGCCACGAAAAGCATACGGCCATCCATAGCCGTCACCTCTACACGCATCCCCGAATAGATTTCCAGCTCATCCTCGTCATCTTCAATCTTTCGGGGCTGTGTGTCTGGCTTCTTCTCAAATAACTTGAATAATTTCATACACTTACCCCCGGTTTTGTTCGCTTTTCAAATTTCCGCTTTAACTGTTCGTCGGCCCAAACGACTTGGTTGCGGCCACCTTTCTTTGCGTCGTACAGCATTGTATCCGCAATTTTTAGGTGAAGGTCATAGGCGCTTCCCGTTTCGGGGATCACAGTAACACCTCCTATGCTGACAGTGACCCACTGGGATACTTTCGGATTGTGCGGAATGTGTAAATCTTCTACGGCCTGCCGGATTTTTTGCAAATACTCAAACATTTTTCCAGAGGATTCACCCATAGAGATCGCCACAAATTCCTCTCCCCCGTAACGGGCCACGAAGTCTGTGCTGCGTTTCAAATGGGAGGAAATTGTTTTTGCCACGGCGGCGATTACTTTGTCCCCGGCTGGATGTCCAAATGTGTCGTTATACACTTTGAAATGGTCAATATCAAACATACAGACGGAAAAGGGGACTTGCAGGCGGGCTGCTTCATGCCATTTCGTCAGACTGTAACGGTCATATCTGCGGCGGTTTGCAACCCCAGTCAGTTGGTCGGTCATAGACTGTTCTTCGATCTGCCTGCGGTATCGGTACAGTTTGACGTGGGTGTTCACTCTTGCTTTGACGATCAGGGGAATATATGGCTTTGTAATATAATCCACGGCCCCTAAAATAAGCCCGCGCTGTTCATTTGCTGCGTCCGCAAGACTGGTAATCAAAATAACCGGGACGTTTTGAGTAATGATTTCCTCCTGCAATCTTTTCAGTAGTGTAAACCCATCCATTTCCGGCATTACTACATCCAGCAGAATGAGGGAAAAATCTTCATCGTGCGCTCTGCGCAGACCATCTTCCGCTGTCTGCGCAATGGCAACGTTATATTCGTCCTCTATGATTGCCTTCAGCTGAGTCGCTTGCAGCAGACTATCATCGACAATCAGTATTTTTTCCATAACTCCACTCCTTACTGTATTTGCTCAGGCTATCCTCAAAACAACTTAATTTCCCTTTTGTTGTTGAAGTCGAAGATGGACACAACATAGTTTCCCTTATGTTGTATTGAATCGGGAATTGTATCTCTAATTTATTGCAAAAACCTAAAAAGGACTGGAAATAGGCGCAAAAAATCAGACGAGATATGATAAATCGTATCCCGCCGGTTCTTTCGTATTTAGATTTGGGAAAAGGCTTGTAAAAAAGGTGGTTTTCCTGTATAATACGGATATGTATGGTAACTTCTTTTTGCCGAAACAACAACATAAGGGAAATTATGTTGTAAGGATCAATCCAAGCTGCTCCATTTGCCTGGCGTGGACAAAACCACTCTCCGCAGTATAAATACGGGTGGTAGTGACATTGGAGTGACCCAAAATATCCGCCAGCCGGGACAAGTCCTTTTCCAGCGAGTAGTACGTCCGGGCAAACAGGTGCCGCAAGTTGTGGGGGAACACCTTGTCTGGCTCCACTCCGGCGCTTTCACACAGAGCTTTCATATCCCGCCAGATATTGGAGCGATCCAGGGGCTTTCCCGTCCGCGTTACAAACACCGAACCCTCGGTGATTTTTTGTTTTTTCAGATATTTTTTCAGCAGCTTGCACAGCTTCCCCGGCAAAAAGACGGTTCGCCGTTTTCCCTTGTTGCTGACCACTGTCCGGCCCAGGGCTGCCGCTTCCACCGTGATAAATCGGAGTTCCGACACCCGGATGCCGGTGGCGCAGATTGTCTGAAGGAGCAGGGCCAGCCGCTCATTTCCCTGCCGCCGGGCCGCATCCACCAAACGGACATATTCGGCGCGGGTCATCTCCCGGTTTTCATCGCAGAAAAGAGGACGCTGTACTTTTAGCGGTTTGACGGACAGCTTTGGCCAGTCCATAAAATGAAAGAAACCGTTGACCGCTGCCAGCATAGAATTGACGGTAGCTGGGGTATAGGTGTCTGCCAAATGTTCTTTCCATGCGATTACAGCCCCTTTTGTAATTGGCTGCCCATTCAAAAACGCCATGAAGTCGTGAAGGTCATGAACATATTTCTTTACCGTGTTTTTGGCCCGTTCCTGCTCCTGGAGATGTGCTGCGTACTGGGCAATATGGTCGGCAGTGATTGTAAAAGCTGTTTCCTGAGTGAACATGGTAATAGTCTCCTTTGTATTCGATGCTGATAGTTTTCCGAATAGAAAGAAGGTTATTCCAAAGCAAGTGAATGTTCATTGTCATGCGGCTAAAAATGAACCGCCTCTCAGCGGCATACTTTCATCTTTGTTCCTTTTTGCGGCTGTATTTCCTTCTTCTCGCAGTTAGCTTTCCTCATTGCCGAGTATGCTCTCTTTTAGAGCCTTTCCCGCCTTAAACACAGGGACGCTCTGCGCCGGAATTTCCACAACTTCCTTGGTTTGCGGATTGCGCCCTGTTCTGGCTGCACGGTGCTTTACTTCAAAGACACCAAAACCAGTCAGCTTGATTTTTTCATCCCTTTTCAGACCTTCTGTGATTGTAGACAGCAGACTGTCCAGAGCAATGCCGCAGTCTTTTTTTGCCATCCCGGTCTTACCTGCCATACGTTCAATCAATTCTTGCTTGTTCATATTTCCTCCTATTCTGGCAAAGGGTGTATTCCTTTGCCAATAACATTTTGTGTATCCAGCACAGTAAAAAGCTGGACAAATCCGCATTATACAGTCGAATACCACGGGTGTCAATAAATTTGGCAAGAATAAAAGCATTGAGTGCGCCCACTTTCGATTTTCCTGCTTTGGTTTTATGAAATTAATTTTGAAATTAACTGTGCTGACAAAGAAGTTATTTATCATTACATTCTACCCAGCACCACCACTCGTAGCAACCCCCGCATTGCCCGCCGTTGGGCATATTCCGCCAGTTCACAAGCGTTACCAGGGTGCCATGCGTAAGCGATTAAACAGTCACTTGTGTCCACCATGTAGCGGTTGGCCCGGACAATAGCCAGTTTGCGCGGTACACGCTCCATTCCTGGAGGATAAAAGGAGCCGTCAAAGCCGCTGGGCGTCTTTTCAGGCCGTTCCGCCGGGTGGTAGGGCCGCAGGCAGACCAGCCGCACGTCCGGGCGGCGCGCCTTGGCCCGCTTCACCGCGCTTGCCGCCAGCGCGTCAAAACCGCCGTAGCGCCCCACAACAAACTCCCCCACGCCATACTCCGTGATATGCCGCTCCACCAGGGCGTCCAGCTCCGGGGCCAGACTGTCCGGCGCGTCCCGGTGGCCGATAAAAAAACAGGTTTTCTCCATCGCATGACCTCCTTGTGCCCGCCCGTTCGCCGGACGGTAGGTTTTCTTATCCTGTGGTTGCCCTATTATATCATTATATTGCCATAAATGGCAATTAGGCTCTCTAAATAATTTTCCGTTTTCGTGTTACCCTTTTAGCGGAAAGAGGGGTGCGCTATGGAAACGGAATATCGGGAGCAGTACATCCGCTTCGGATTGAAGGTGCAATACTACCGTAAATTGCTGGGGCTGACGCAGGAGGCGTTTGCGGATAAGATCGGGCGGTCATGGTCGTATGTCGCAAAAATCGAAAGCCCCACACGGGTCTTTGGCGTGTCGATGGAAACGCTGTTCAAAATTGCGGAGGCCCTGAACGTGCCCGCCTCAAAACTGTTTGAGGAATGAAAAAGCCGCCCTGGACGAACTGTTTCCAGTCAGTCCAGGGCGAAAATTATGCGTCAAGGGGTGGTCAGTAGGCTGGCGTCCCGTACCCGTAAATCTCATAGTGGCCTACGGCGTAGCGGTTCTCCCGGCAGCTATCGCCGGAGTTGCCCTCCACGGTGTAGACAAGGCCGTTCTCCACCTTCTCCACGATGCCTACATGATCGGCAAGGCCGTCTTGGGGGCCAGAGCTGCCCTTATTGTTCCAGTCAAAGTAGATGATGTCGCCGGGGCGCGGCTCATAGCTGTTGTCCTGCCATAGCCCCCGATCTTTGAACCAATCAGAGCCGGAGATACAGCCCGCTGTCCTGGGGATCACACCGGCGTCCAGATACCCGCACTCGTTGGCGCACCAACTGACAAAGCAGGCGCACCACTCCACGCGGGAGTTGAAGCCGTACCACGACCAATAGGGCTGACCTCCCACGTTGCCGAGCTGGGAGAGGGCCACCACCACGATCTCCCCGTCCCCCACGCCGATGCCGTATAGGGCGCTGCTCCACATACTGCGGTTTTCTTCAGCCAGTAATTCCGCAAGCTGCGCCCGCTGGTCAGCGGTGAAATTGTAAGCGTCCGCCATTTCATCGGCGGTCTTGTGGGTCACAGTGATATAGAGGGTCATTGTTGTTACCTCGACTTCTTCCTCAATGATATTGCCCGCTCCATCGTCCGTTTCAATGGTTTGGGTGGTGATAGCGGTTTCTGCGTGGCTACTGATCTCGTTCATGGCCCAAAATATCTCTTTCAACAGTTCCTTTTTGCCATCGTCCATCGTGGCGACTTCCTGGGGGTTGTCCGGGTCGGTGGTGGTCTTAACGGCGTATATCGCCAGCACCTCCGGCCAGACGGCGCGGGAGCCGGACATTTCAAGCGTATCGTAGGTGGTGCCATTTTTGATTCCTTCCAGCTTTCCCTCGTATTCCTGATTTATCTCCCGGACAACGGCGGGCATGGTCTGTCCTGTGCCGCTGTCCTCCCCGGAGAAGAAGATACCAAAACAGGAGCCGACAATCAAACCTATCAGGCAGATTATCACAATGGCAAGGATGGCAACCCATCCCCCAGCAGCAATAGCGGCCACAAGCGCCTTGACGGACGCAATCATGGCTTTTACTGTGGCGGAAACGCCCTTTGCGGCGGCTTTTGCGGTAGCAGCGGCGGTCTTGGCCGTGGCACGGGCGGCGTGGGCGGTCATTTTTGCCGCCTTTGCGGTGGCCTGGGCCGTTTTCTGCGCCGCCTTTGCCGTATGGTCTGCGGTCTTGATGGCGGTTTTAGACGTGTGCTGGGCGGTTTTCACGGTGCCCTTTGCGGTGCGCTGTGCCGTTTTGACCGTCCGCTGGGCGCTCTTAACGGTGCCCTTTGCACCCCTGCCAGTGGCCTTTGCGGTCTGCCCCATAGCCTGGGCGGGCCGCTTTGCCGCTTTTATAGACGTTTCCACGGTATTGACCGCCGTTTCCACCTGCCGGGGCGCTTTGGCGGCATCCTAGAGCTTTACCTGCGGTGGCCGATCAGACTGGACAGCCCGGTTTTTCACTTGCCGTTTCCGCTCGGCCCACTTTGCGGCCTGCTTCTTGGCAAAAGTCCGCCCACGCTCCACAATGGAGTTTGCGGTATCAACGGGATGTTCAACGTCAATACGGGCCGGGGGCCGCTCCGCTGTGCGCTCATACCGGGGGAGGGGCTGTCGCTCCGGGACTGTCCCGGTTCGCTGGCGTGGGAGCCGTCTATCTTGGGTGGGGCCGGTGCCCTGCCGGGGGAGCTGCCCATCCCTGGGCGGATCGGCGCGCTGGCGCGGGAGCCGTCCCTCCGGGGGTGTTCCGCTGTACCGCTGCGGGGGCTGGCCCTCCGGGGCCGCACCCTGGGGCGGTTCGGGGGCGGGGGCCTGTTCGGTGGGGGCGGTGTTCTCCCGGCGCTTCTCTGCCGCCCGCTTCTCCCGCTGGCGCTGAAACAGGTTCCGCCCCTGGCGTACCGCCATTTTTGTCCCGGACACGGCTACATTCGCCGTGTCGTGGGCCAGATCGTCGGCGGCAAACTCCACCTTATCCTCGGCGTACTCACTGGGGGTGGCCTGCCGGTCATCCATCAGGGCCGCAGCGTTCCGCTTGGAACGGATAAAGGCGTTTTTCATCCGCTGTCCTACAACGGCGGACTTGTCCAGCACTTTAATGTCCTTACCCTTTTCACGGGTCTTGATCTCTCTCATGGGCGTTCACCCGCCCGTCTTTTCATCCAGCGGTGTTTCAGTTCGGCGGGGGCCACATAGTAATCCCTGCGGCGCTGGCCCGTCCACTCCCGGCCCCCGGCCACACCGTCAAAGGCAAAGCCAGCGGCCCGCAGGGACGCTCCACTCTCCGATGCCAGTGTATAGGTGACAATGCGCTCATAGCCCATATCAAAACCGATGCGGCAGCAGGCCCCATAGAGCTTGGAACAGGCGTTGCCCGTCCCATCCGTACAACAGCGCAGAATTTCAAGGGTCAGCCCATCGTCCAGATACCGAGCGACGGGACGGCCACAAATGGCAACGCCGCACAGACTATCCCCGTCATAACAGGCCACGGCGAACTTGCCGCCCACGGGCGGGATGCTGTGCCGGTGATACCGGCCCACATAGTCCCTCGCGGCCCGCAGGTGGCAGGGCTTGATTTTCAATGGCATTTTCATACCTCCGTCCATAAAAAGAGGGAGACAGGCATTAAGCCCGTCCCCCGGAAAAGCGGCCCTCACCGGGCCGGGTTTATTGAATGAGTTACGTTATTCAATGAGTTATCACCTCCTACAATATAGTTACGGTATAAGGCACGG
>NZ_QWKG01000063.1 GCF_009911595.1 Colidextribacter sp. OB.20 | reverse complement strand
TGCGCATTTATTTGTTATCTCGGCAGTAGAAGCCATGCGGGGAGCATACCAGCCGGGTATGTGTCCCCCATGGTGGAACTGTTGAGATTAAAGCGATACATTTGATTCAGCCACCGCGCAAATCAGAATGTATTGCAACAAGGGAGGAAAAGAAATGAAGCAAAAGGTTTTAATTAGCGGCTTATCTCTGTTACTGACCTTTTCATTGGCAGGCTGTGGGGGTCAGCAGGCCCAGCAGGAACCGCAGGAGCCGGATCAGGAGAAAGTCCAACAGACCGAACCAATCATGACATCAGATAATGCGCCGGAGCAATTATCAAATGATAGAGAACAGCAAGAACCATCAGGTGATGAACTGATTGAATACTTTCAACTAGTGTATAATACATGTTCAGTATTAGATACATCATACACAGAGGAACAAATAGCAATAGAATTAGATATGCTTGTATCATTCTGTGATACAGATGGTAAAAAACTTCCTTCTGACTATGAGCAACAATATAGAGCATGGAGACCAGCAGAGACAGAGCAAACACTAGAAGATCAGACACCGGAAGTCACTTTAACATTCACTGATTGTAATGAGACGGTTTGGGCAACAGGAACGGTGAATCTCCGTAGTGGTCCAAGTACAGAGGATGATAAAGTAGGTAGCTTAAACAAAAATCAAAGTGTGACCCGCATAGGCATTGGCATCGGAGATTACAGCAGCTGGAGCAAAGTTAAACTGAGTGATGGTAGTGAAGTTTATGTAACAAGCAGTTATTTAACAAACACCAAATCCTCAACAGGTAATACTCAGCAAGGCGGCGGTAATACTCAAAACAAGTCTCAGGGCGATAGCGTACAGCAAGGCAATAATCAGCAAGTCGGGGATTCGTCCCTATCAGGTCCAGATGCATTATGGCAAGATCCCTATGCAGGCATGACCCCAGAAGAAAAAGCAGCAGCAATACAAGAAGCACAAGAACGAACACAGAAAGACATAGATGCAACCCAAGGCACCATGAGTGATTAACCTAATAATATACCCATAAAAGCCAGTCAGGTTTATCTGACTGGCTTTGCTTATATCCATTTATACAGCGTATCTTTCAGTTGAATTTTAATTTACTTGAAAGGGGCGACAGTTATGGCTAACATGGAAAAATACGGTATCGTGGTTGTTCAAAATCTATATCAAGATAGGAGTGGAGAAATACATAATGAATATCACATTTACACTGAATCTGGCTTCTATTTAGGTGTATTGAGACTTCCGAGTGATGGGCAGTATGTATTTGATTCCAACTTTCTTATTGCCTTGATGAAAGGATTGGCAATCAGGTATGGATTTATTAAACCTAAAAAACGCAGTTAATAAAGTAAATAAGCAGATGGGCCAGATGTGAAAACATCTGGCTTATTTTTATGTTTATTTTGAAAAAGTGAATTTTCTAATACTGTTGAAAGGCTAGTTAAAAATTTAGAAAAATGACAACGGAAAACTTTCGGTTAATGCAATCAAGGGTAATTAACCAAAATTTCGTTTAATTTATTTTTTAATTTTACTGATGGATGATTTTTAAATTGAGGGGGTTTGAAGATGTGAAAATAGGGGGTTCCAGAAAAAAGAATGGGGGGGTGAAAGGGAAGTTGAAAAATCTGCTCTGATACAGAAAACAGGCTAGTTGAAATTGTGTTTCAGATGTTTTCAATAGCCTTTATGACAATGATAGGAAACAGTACCGGGGTTAGAAGTTTACCAGTATAGAGCAGTCGGAGAAAACAGGCTCTTTAACTGCTACAAACTCACTAAAATCAAGGTTACATCCCCTTGCACTATCACGTCTTGCCCATCAATGACCACAGCGTTATAGTTTAGTTGTGGTTAGGAAAAAGGCCACAATTAAAATTATAGGAGGGCTTTAAAATGTGTATGCGCTACATGATTAACCGTGAGGACTTGGGTAAGAGAGTGACAGGCTATATGTTCTATGACGCAGATAGCAAGGGGTTTACAGGGCTGACTGAAAAGCAGATTAAGGACACCTTGAATAAGGGTGAGCGGCTGTATGGTCTGGTTCTGGATGGTGAGGGCAACATCACCATGGACACCGAAGGATTTAAGACCAACAATTATATGGTGAGGTCTGGTATTAACAGCTTAGTTCCGGCAGTTGATTCGGATATGCCAGCTAACATGATGTATGTGGTGGTCGGGATGAAAAAAGTGCAGGGCGGTGAGAATGTTTACGAGGTTATCAGTAGTCGATATGCAAGGCTGGAAATGCCTGAAAGCAAAATCAAAATGCTGTTGGAGTTCGGCTGTGTTCAGGGCGGCGTGTATCTGGACGGCAAGGGCAAGCTGACGATCTGCGAGGGGGTCAGGGTGGATGATGGAAAGGAGGTGGGCTAAAATGCCCACCTCTTTTGAATGGCTCATAGGGTTTAGCTGTTTCGGGCTGTTGGCTCTGTTGTACCTTCTGTACCAGTTAATTGAAATATTCCGTGATTTTGTGTCAGTGCTGAAGGAGTTTATAGAGGACGATTAAAAGAAAGTAGCCAGCCTGTAAAAAGGTTGGCTACTTTTGTTTTTATGCAAAAGTTAGGCTAGTTAAAAAATTATGTACATTGCAATAAGCATTTAGATATGTAAGGTGTAAATTAAAAGATAGAATTTTTTTGATTTACAGAATACATAACATTTAGGAGGAACAGTAAAATGAAATTCGATTTTATCATTAGTCATCCCAAAGAAATAAAAAAATACGCTCTTCTTACTACGGAAGATGGGACACCCCTCATTGAAGGGAATAAAAACATCGAGGTAGTATCAGAGACAGGTGAACACAGGAAAATATATCCAACAAATGAGCCTGACATATTTTCATATGAAATTCATGTCGGGGATTATATTCGGCTTTATGGTAAGTCAGATGTAGACTATGCTTCATATAAAACTGAAGTATACAAGGTTACTGATATAACAGCTAGTGAAGTTATAGCTAAATCTTGTTAATTGCTCCTGCAAAGCCCAGCCCAATGAAAAGGGCTGGGCTTTTTGTTTATTCCAGCAATCTACCTAATTTATATATAACAATTCCTTGCACTGTCACGGCTAGGCAAAAGATTAAAACAGCGTGATAATATGAGCAGTCATAGAAAATGACTAGTTGAAAAATTAAAGGCACAAAAGTAGGCTAGTTGATATTAGTGGTATCCAGAATAAGGAGGATACCGCTAGTGGACGTAAAAGAAACCGGACTGACCCCAACAGAAGCTAGTGCCTTGATTGGTTGTAAAGAATACACCATTAAGGAGTTGGCCAGGGGAAAGAAAATACCCCATTACAGGGTAGGGAACAGGTACAGGTTTACTCGGTCCGCCTTGATAAAATGGATGGTTGACCAGGAAGAAAAAAACTACATTAAATAAACAGGAGGAAAGAAAATGGCAAGTATTAAAGATTTGGGAAAAGGTAAGTACAGAGTATTTATCTGTAACGGCTTTAAAGCCAATGGTAAAGTCAACAGGACTTCCAAGGTTATTACAGCGAAGTCTATAAAGGACGCAGAAAAGCAGGCCAAGGCCTTGGAGGTGGACTTTACGAGAGGGCACCAGGTACAGCTGGCCCATGCTCCGACTTTCAATGATTTGGTGGAAAAGTGGAGGGAGATTAAAAAGCCTGATATGGAGTATAAAACCCAGGAACGGTATGAGGGCTTTTTAAATGGGTTTATGCTCCCCTACTTCGGGAATAAAAAGGTCAGCACAATTAGAGCTCTCGATATTGAAGCGTACTTAAATACGCTGAAAAAGGATGGGGTAAGGCTTGACGGTAAAAAGGGGGGCTACAGTGAGAAAACAATTCGCCATCATTTCATGTTCATCCAAACCCTGTTGAATCTTGCGGTAAAATGGGATATGGTTGAGTATAACCCTTGTGTAAAGGTAGACACTCCAAAAGTGCATAAGAAAAACCCCGGATATTATGAGGAACCGGAGATAGGCAGGCTTCTGGAATGTTTAGAGGATGAATACATCAGAGCGGTCAATGAGACTGGAGGGAAGGAAAATTCATTCTCTTTTGATAATTTAACTTCCCGCCAATGTACAGACATTTTTAACGCCTACATGAGAAAAACGTATATATTGGTGGCTTTAGTCAGCGCTTGCAGGCGGGGGGAGTTGATCGGCCTAAAGGTTGAGAACATCAACTTCGATAATAATTGTGTATTGATAAGCCAAACCGGACATTACACAGTTGAAAATGGTCTGTATTTTGTGGACTACCTCAAAAATGGAAGTCCAAGTAAAAATATAGATATGCCTGTTACAGTAATGGAGCAGTTAAAGGAATATATACAAATCCGCAAGGCATTTATTGACTTGATGGATTGGGAGGATAGGGGGTATCTGTTTATATCATTAAAAACTGGTAAAGTGACTACGGCAGGCGGGCCAATGATGCCAGACGTTATAAGTCAGTGGTTTACTAAGTTTTTAGAGAGGAATAATCTTCCGAAGATAACTTTGCATGAGGTACGCCACACTAGCATTAGTTATCTTATCAACAAGGGCGTTGATGTAAAGATGGTGGCAGACCGGGCAGGCCATCAGAATACAAGAACGACAGAAGAGGTATATAGTCATATCTATGCCAAAACAAGAAGGGCAACGGCTGATATATATAATGACCTATTTACTGGCAAGGAAATCAAGGGAGAGTGAAATTAAAAGGAAAAAGGTGAGAACTACAAGGTTCTCACTTTTTTCCTCACTCGAAAAAGGGAGAAAGTGAAAAAAGTGTATAAAATGATATACATTATGTATAAAAGAGACAGAACATAGTGAATAATGTTTGAATTCCGAAATATGGTAATAGCCCTCATAACCCGGAGGTTGCAGGTTCAAGTCCTGTCCCCGCAACCAAAAAGTCTCTGATTTCTACGGAAATCAGAGACTTTTCTTTTGCTTCTATCATTTTTCTCAGTGGTTAATTTTTGCTCTCTGCTGCTGGAAGAAAAAGTGGAGGCTGTGGGAGTACACCACCCTTTTTTCCAGGGAAACCCATTACAGCTCCGGCATTATATCGGAGCTGGCCCGGCTGGCGGGGTTGGGAGGATGTATGGACGGCGCCACTCTCAGAGGAGTGCACTGAGGAATTTCGAGAGGACCTGAATACAGTCCAGCTCCTGGTCGATTGTGGCGGTACTCTGGAAACTCTGCTTGAATCCAAACTGTATGCCGCTGAGCTTGACAGCCTCCCGGCAGATGCCCAGACAGCGTTGCTCCGCCGCACAGACCTGTTTGAGGCCTGTGTGGATTGGTATGGCGAATATCTTGAAAGCGGAATGGGTTTTGATGATACGGAATTTGATCCCTTTGATGAATATTGGGCACTGGAGTCAGTCAACCGGGATGACTTCAAGCTTGATCTGCTTATGGCGCACCTGTGTGCGCCGCTGGACGGCGGTATCGTGGATACTGCCTACAACGAAAAGGTGGCCAAGCTGCTGGAGGATCTCATGGGTCGGAAGAACGTGCGGCTCCTGGCAGGGAATCACGAGTATATAGGGCTGCGGGTACTGGGGAAGCTGTGCAAAAAAGGAGGGCTTGCGGCCCCCTTCTCCGCCCAGGTCGTCCTGGCCGACGGCACCATCAAGGTGGTTGAGCCGGACGGCGATACCAAGTTCAGCGGGACTGCCATTACCGACGGAACCACCGGCACCAAGCTGTCCGACGCCAGCGATACGCAGTTGACCGCCCTGGTTGGCACCAGCGGAATCACCGGCGCAGCCTACAAGTACACCGAGAGCGGCGGAGAGATCAAGCTGACCAGCGCCGCGCTGACCACAGTCGCTATTAGTGAACAGACTGGTCAGGCCAACCAGTGGAGATACAGCGTCGAAAAGAACAACGCCGTTCTGTACCTTGCCAAGGATAAGAGCACTGACTCGGGCAGCACCTGGGCTGGCTCTGCTGATAAGGCCGGCGATGACGGAGTTATTACGATCACCGTTACCAACGACGGGTATGAGACCCTGACAGCTACCAAGGACGTTACGGTTAGGCGCTGTTTGAAAAATGGAAATATGCACAGTGGCGAGGGATTTTTCTGCCAGACAAACACAATTTTTCGCAGGAATAACTGGATGTATTTCAAGAAAAATTGGGACAGTATGGCAGAAAAAGACCCGCCCCTTAAGGGCGTTGTTTTAAGAATCCATGTAGGGGCGGCTATCAGCCGCCCGCGGGCGCATATTATGCGCCCCAACAAAAGGTTTTCTTATCTCAACGCCCCTTGGGCGTATTGACATTTTTCAAACAAGCCCTAAGGTTCAGTAAACTCAATTTCGCATGGAAACATAGAGCCCTGGGCCTTATGGCCCGGGGCTCCTTTTGCGCAGGAAAAGGCGATGTAGTAGTAGGTAGTACCATCTTTGTTGAGCTGAGAATCCGCCCCTTGCCGGTTGGTGGTGACAAGCCACCACTTCAATCCGCCCTCCGAGGCGCTGTAGCTCCCCGTGCCCACGTAGCTTCCGCACTCGATCCGGCAATCCTTTATAGCGGTGTTGGAAATTTCAACGAACACAATTATCTGAATTTAGAGATGGATAACATGATATATTCAGACTGTTTTAGACATAATAGGTAAAACTCAAAGATATACAACATCTTTAATATCCCGTCCGACAGTTTTGATATCCACAAATCAAGCATTCCTATATCTGGATTTTTGCACATTATTATATTTTCTGTTGTGCTACAATAATAGCGGGGCAGCTATAAAACGCCTTTGCGTTTGTCTGTTTTGCCTACATTTTAACAGAAGCCGCAAGAGTGGTGTGTTGCAGGAGACTATACTGCGGCGGTACCGTCGTTGTCACCGCGGAGGAGGTGTGCTGGGCATGTCCCTGATTTCCAGTTATATTATTTTGCATTCAGACGCCGCCTCCACCCACATACACGCCCACGCGCACATTATTTTGCCGGTGGAGAAAACGTTTTTCATTCAGTTTTTAGAGCACTGCTATGAGTTGACTCCCCACCAGATTTGCTTTGTTCCGCCCGGTGTCGCCCACACCTATCAGTGCAAAGGGCTTTCTATGATCCTGAACATTCCTGTAGAGATGGTCAAGCCGATAGATCTGGCCCTTTTCACAGAATGCTGTGTCTTGGATATTGACGGCAAGCTGGAGCTGCTGGTGTGCTTAATCAAGCAGGAGATCCAAAGTGCGGAAAATAACAAGGAATCCCTGCGGTATCTGTTTTACTATTTGTATGACAAGCTTGTCGAACACTGTCAAAATCCCTCTTTGCGATATCTTCAGACCAATTACGCTGAGCCCATCAACATGACGCAGCTGGCAAGCATGGAGGGCTACAACACTTCATATTACACCCATTGGTTCAAGCGGAAAGTGGGGTGCACGCCCAGCGAATATCTCCGGATCACACGCATTGAAAAGGCCAAGGAAATTTTGGCCACTACCCACTACCGGCTTTTGGATGTGGCGTTTCAGGTGGGATATACCAACAGCTCATCATTTATTCGGGCTTTTAAAGCCATCACTGGAATGACGCCCCAGGAGTACCGCAGCCATGCGGAGACAAAGCAGTATCACGACGACACAAAGCCGCTTGCTTGAAGGGTTGCCCAATGAGGTAAATACAGCATACAAAGCTGATTTACAAAAACAAAGTGAAGGAGATTTGAGAGATGGAAAAGAAAAAATTCAAACTCGCAGTACCTGATACGTTAGTCCTGATTACCATTATGATCGCGGTCATGTGCGTTCTGACCTGGGTGATCCCGGCGGGCTCATTTGAAAAGGATGGCAGCAAAATCATTGCTGGAACATTCCAAATAACCGAGTCCAACCCCGCTACGCTGTGGGATTTCTTTAACAGTTTTGGCGCCGGAATGAGCAAAGGCGCCAGTACAATCTTCCTCTCCCTGATCATTGGCGGCGCCTTTGGCGTACTGATTGATACAGGAACGATTCATGCTATGCTGCACGCTGTTGTCCGTATGACAAAGGGGAACTACGTGACCATCCTGGCCTGTGTCTCCATTTTAATGAGCCTCTTCGGGGCCCTTGGCGTTGGCCTGAATGTGCAGCTGGCCTTCGCGCCAATCATGGTGCTGCTGTGTACGCAGCTGGGGCTTGACGGTATTCTGGTAGGAGCCACCTGCTATATGGCCGCTAACATCGGCTTTACCGCATCTCCCATCAACCCGCTGACGGTGGTGTTGGGGCAGAACATCGCGGAGATCACTCCTATGTCCGGCATTCTGGAGCGGGCTGTCTGCTGGGTGCTGTTTACCGGCTTCATGGTTTGGTACATTATCCATTATGCGAATAAAATTAAAAAAGACCCTTCCAAGTCCTTCTCCGGGATTTATGAGAGCATCGGAGAAGAAGATGTCTCCATTGAAAACGAGTTGAAGCCAATGCATATTGTCAATATGCTTCTGCTCATTGCCACATTCGCCTTCTACTGCTATGGAAGCTTTACCCAAAACTGGCAGTTGGGTCAGTTGATGACCTGCATGATGATACTTGGGATCGGCGCTGGTATTGTAGGCGGGATGACTCCCAACCAGATCGCAAGTTCCTTCGCCGCCGGCGCCAAAACCATGACCTATACCGCTTTGATGGTGGGCTTCGCAAGCGGGATCAATGTTATCATGAGCGACGCGAATATCATCCACTCCGTTATCTATTACATGTGCATCCCTCTGGCCAAGCTGTCCTCTACAGTGGCCGCGGTTGGTATGTTTATTGTCAACTTTATTTTCAATTTCTTTGTCTCCTCCGGTTCCGGCCAGTGTTACATTGTAATGCCGATCATGGCCCCTATGGCAGACCTTCTCGGGGTAAGCCGTCAGGTTGCGGTAAGCGCCTATCAGTTCGGCGATGGTCTATGCAACTTCCTGCTTCCCCATGCCGGTCTGATGGTGGGTACTCTTGGCATTGCCAAGGTTTCTTTCTCCAAATGGCTTAAATTTATCGTTCCGTTTGTCATTGTAATCGCGTGTATTTCTTCCGGGTTCCTGGTAGTAATGAGCCTGATGGGCTGGTCCTGATCGGGTTCCAGCTATAATGACTGTCAAAGGAGGATTCCATAAATGCAGGAAAAAAAGGAGTATAAACTGATTCGATGCGGCCGGCTGTATGACGGTACCTGTGATGCTATGCATTCAAATTGGGAAATTCTTGTGGAAGATGACCGGATTCAAGAGGTTGGCGCCCGCGTCACATGCCCTGAGGGGACGAAAGTTATTGATTTGTCCGACTGTACTGTGACCCCGGGGATGATTGACGCCCATGTTCATTTTCAGCATGTAAACTGGCAGGTCCGAAACCGTGATGCTGTCTATAAGGGGGGCGTCTGGAGAAGCATGGCTTACCTTTACAACGCACGCAAGAGCCTTTACAGAGGCTTCACCTCTATCCGCTGTATTGGCGGTTCCACTTTTGACTACTATGGAGGGATTGCCGCGAAAAATATGATTAATCAGGGATATTTTGACGGCGCGCGTCTGATCGTTATGCCCTACTACTGCTGTACCCCCGGAAGTCACGGGGACCACAGCCAATATCTGTGGGAAAATCCCTACCTGTCTGAACTCCAGATTAAAACTGCCCCCACCTGCGGTTCGGGTGCGGATTTCTTCCGAAACGCGGTGCGAAAGGAGATAAAATACGGAGCCGATTTTGCGAAGGTGTTTGTCAATGGCGGTGTGTCAACCCCTCACGACGCGCCGGACGATGAATCTATGACAAAGGAGGAGATGGCCGCCGTGATCGAGACCGCGCATGGACTGCGAGTTCCTGTCACTGCCCATGTGTACTCCGATCAGACCATGCAGAAGCTGCTGAACCTGGGAATTGACGGCATGGAACATGGCTCCTTTATGACCCGTGCGACCGCAAGCCGTTTTGAGGACAGTGGGACCTATCTGGTTCCGACATTGTGCTGCCTGAACGACGCGGTCCATCCCGATCCGGAGAAGCTCGCGCAGAAAGCCGCACATTACCGGGAGAAGTTAATGAAGTATTCTCCACAGTACATAGAAGGCCGCAAAGTGATTTTGAGCAGCAACATCAAACTCGGCTATGGTACTGACTTTGTGGCCAATTATCACCCTTATGATCACGGCCGCGAATATGAATGCTGGATTCAAAATGGTGTGGAGCCCTACCGCATACTGAGAGCCATGACCAAAAATAATGCGGAAATTTTGAGAATTGACAAGGATCTGGGTACCATTGAAGTGGGCAAGCTTGCGGATATTGCCGCATGGAAGCGTGACCCGATGACCGATCCTCTGGCATTCTGTGACTGCAGTTTTGTTATGAAGAACGGTAATATTTACCCAACTGAAACGTCTCTATAAACGAAGAAACTATAATAATTTACTTGAAAAGGAGGCTACCGCAATGAGGATTACAGAGCATCCTGTGCGGCAGTTTGAACGAGGAGATTTGGTGCACTTTTTCTATAATGGCCAGAAGTTGGAGGGATACTCCAACGAGACTATTGCTGCGGCGCTCCACGCCACCGGAGTGCGCCGGCTGGGGCACAGTCCGGAGCTGCACCGTCCCCGCGGCCTGTTTTGCGCCATCGGCAACTGTTCCTCCTGCTTTATGACGGTAAATGGACAGCCCAACGTGCGCATTTGCGTCACCAAGCTGGAAAACGGGATGTGTGTGGAGGAACAGCGCGGGAAAGGGGTCGTACCTACATGATCCAGGACGCGGAAATTTTAGTGGTAGGCGGTGGCCCCGCAGGACTATGCGCCGCTCAGGCCGCCGCCGAGACGGGGGCAAAGGTGCTGGTCCTGGAGCGGGACTATGCCCCCGGCGGCCAGCTGGTGAAGCAGACCCACAAGTTCTTCGGCTCGGAAAAGCAGCGCGCCGGGGAGCGGGGATTTCAAATCGGCGAGGACCTGCTGAAGGAGATCGGCACCAACACCAGGATTCGGATTATGACCGAAACCACCGTCCTGGGCTGCTATGAGGACGGAGTCATTACCGCCCTGCGGGGTAATAAGCATCTGAAATTCCGCCCCAAGCGGCTGATTATTACCACCGGAGCGGCGGAGAAATTTCTGGCCTTTCCCGGCAACGACCTGCCCGGGGTGTACGGCGCGGGTGCGGTGCAGACCCTGATGAATGTGGCGGGGGTAAAACCGGCGGAGCGTGTTTTGATGGTGGGTTCAGGTAACATCGGTCTGATTGTCTCCTACCAACTGAAGCAGGCGGGAGTGGAGATCGCGGCCATTGTGGAGGCGGCGCCAAGGATTGGCGGCTACTTGGTCCACGCCTCCAAGATCCGCCGGGCGGGCATCCCCATCATGACCGGTTGGACGGTAAAGCAGGTACTGGGCGACGGGCAGGTGGAGGGCGCGGTGATCTGCCAGCTGGACGATAAGTTCCAGCGGATCCCCGAAACAGAGCGGAAGGTGGAGTGCGACGTCATCTGCCTGGCCGTGGGCCTGACCCCACTGACCGAGCTGTGCTGGCAGGCCGGGTGCGAAATGAAGTTCGTCCGGGAGCTTTCCGGCCACGTGCCTGTAGTAAATGACAACCTGGAGACCACTCGGAGCGGTATTTATGCCGCCGGAGACGTGACGGGGATCGAGGAGGCCTCTTCCGCTATGGTGGAAGGCAGAGTCGCCGGGTACGCCGCCGCCGAGAGCCTGGGACACTCCCCGGAGATTGCCGCCCAGCGCAGGGAAGAGGCCATAGGGGATTTGCGCCAGCTGCGTGCCGGTCCCACCGGCGGGAAGATCAACGCCGGCATTGAGAAAATGAAGCGGGAGGGAGGGGCAGTACATGTTAATCTCTACAGGTATTCCCACTAAGGAGGACCTGGGGAGGGTTATGCCTCCCGTCCAGCGTCTGGCTAAAGGGCCTGTGGCCATGGCGGAGTGCTTCCAGAAAATTCCCTGCAACCCCTGCGCCGCCTCCTGTCCGGTGAACGCCATCCATATCGGGGAGGACATCAACGAGTGCCCCACTATTGACTTTGATCTGTGTACCGGCTGCGGAACCTGCCTCACCAAATGCCCCGGCCTTGCCATCTTCATCATTGACGAGAGCCGCGGCGACACTACCGCACTTGTCAGGCTGCCTTTCGAGTACCTGCCTCTGCCGGAGGCGGGGCAGTACGCCATGTGCCTGGACCGCGCGGGGAAAGAATTAGGCTGGTTCAAGGTGGCCCGGGTCATCCGGGGCAACAGCCGGAACCTGACGCACACCATCTGCGTGGAGGTCCCCAGGGAGCTGTCCATGGAGGTTCGCAATATCAGAGAAGGGAGCTATCGGAATGGATAATCAGAACACCGTTCTCTGCCGCTGCGAGGACCTGACCCGAGAGCGGATTTTGGAGTGCATTCAGGAGGGATGCCAGACCATCGACGAGATTAAACGAATCACCCGGGCCGGTATGGGGCCCTGCCAGGGGCGCACCTGCCGGATGCTGATTGCCCAGGAGCTGTCCTCCTACTACCGCGTCACCATGGAAGAGGTGCTGATGTCAGGCTTTCGCCCGCCGGTGAAGCCTGTACCCATGGGGGTCCTTGCTGACTCGTATGAGGAAGGGAGCGGCCAGAAATGAAAAAGGGATATGACGCCGTAATCATTGGCGGCGGAATTGTGGGATGTGCTACCGCCTTTGAGCTGGCCAAACGGGGCGTCACCGACGTACTCCTGCTGGAAAAGGGCTTCTTGACCTCTGGCGCCACAGGCCGCTGCGGGGCGGGCATACGCCAGCAGTGGGGGTCGGAGCTGAACGCCCGGCTGGCCCTGGAGAGCATCCGGATTTTTGAGCACCTGGAGGAGTACACGGGGTATCAGCGCAGCTGCGAGCTGCACCAGGGGGGATATCTGCTGGTGGCCTACTCGGAGAAGGAGTGGGCCCAGTTCCAGGAGAACCTGAAGGTCCAACACTCTCTGGGTATCGACGCCCGGGCGGTGGATCTGAAGGAGGCCCGAGAGATTGTTCCCCTCCTGAACACCGATGGGATGTATGGGGCGACCTTTTGCCAGAAGGACGGCCATGCCAATCCCTTCCATTGTACCCAGGCTTACGCGCTGGGCGCGAAGCGGATGGGGGTGGAGATCGCAGCCTACACCGCCGCCACCGGGTTCCGGGTGAAGGACGGACACATCGCGGCGGTGGAGACCAGCAGGGGCACGGTGGAGACAAAACTGGTCATCAACTGCGCCAACACCCGGGCTCCCGGTCTGGCCAGGCTGGTGGGGCAGGACATCCCGGTCTGCTCCGAGCGCCACCAGGCCCTGGTGACGGAACCTGTGGCCCCCTTGATGGATTGCATGGTGATGTCCTTCCTGCGGTCCTACTACGTGCAGCAGACACCCCACGGCAGTTTTGTGATGGGGATCGGCCCCCGGGAGGCCCCCAGCTTCAATTTCCAGACCAGCTGGCAAAACCTGGAGAGGTGCTGCGCCGTGATATGCGAGGCTCTGCCCGCCCTGCGCAGTCTGCGGGTAGTGCGCCATTGGGCCGGACAGTACGACCTGAGCCCCGACCGGAATCCCATTATCGACGAGGCGGAGCAGGCAAAGGGGTTCTATACGGTGTGCGGCTTCTCCGGGCACGGCTTTATGGTTGCGCCTCGGGTGGCTGTCCTGATCGCCAATTACCTGGCGGGAGAAGAGGACAGTCTGGATATTGGCCGGTTCAGCGCGAAGCGCTATGAGACCGGTGAGCTCCTCCTGGAGCCCGCAGTGGTATAGTGGGAAGCGTAACGCAAAGCTTAAAACGCGGCTCGGTACAAAGCGGTATGGACATACCACTTTGTACCGAGTCCTCACATTTAAGGAAAACAATTTGCCCTGATAAAATATCTCAGCTCTTTTGAAAAATTATTTCGCCATCCAGCATCGTCATAACGACGGAGGCTTTCAGAATTTCCTCAGCGGGAATCGCGAACAGGTTTTTATCCATAACAATGATATCAGCCAGCTTGCCCGGCTCCAGAGTGCCCAGATCGTGCTCGCGATCATAGGTGCTGGCTGCGTCAATGGTGTAGGCTTTCAAGGTCTGCTCCATTGTCAGACACTCCCGGGGATTTTGACTGGCGGGCCGGCCATCCAGGTTGTTGCGGGTGACTGCGGCATAGATGGTTGGGAACGGGTCGAAATCCACCACCGGATAATCTGTTCCGAAGGCCAACTTCCCGCCCGCATCCAGCAGCGATTTAAAGGCCCACTCATATTTTACCCGGTCGGGTCCCATACGGCTGACCTGCTCATCCGCGTCCAGCAGCAGGTGCATGGGCTGCATGGAGGGGATCACATTAAGCTGCCTGAACCGAGGAATATCCTCCGGATTGATGCTCTCGATATGCTCCACCGCGTTTTTATAGTCAGATCTGCCGTTTACACGCTGGGACTCCTCATACATATCCAGGGCCATGCGCACCGCGCCGTCAGCGATACAGTGAATCCTCACCTGGAAGCCTGCCGCGTTGGCGGCCGTGATAGAGGCCTGCATACTCTCCTTTGGCGTGAGAGGCACTCCGATGCCGCAGGTATCCGGCCGGTCACTGTAGGGCTCCAGGGTGAGCGCGGTAAAGGTGGAAGCCACACCGTCAATAAAACCTTTAATCCCCTGCATACGCAGCTTTTCGGAGTTAAACTCTTCTTTATACGCCAGCGCCTGGGAGAAATCGGTATATCCGGCCAGCTTGGTATATAAGTGCAGGCGCGCGGTCAACTCACCGTCCTGCTCCATCTCTTTGATAATACGGAAATTTCGGATGGTGGTGGGGGTATAGTCGTTGGCGGTCATTTCACTGATGGTGGTAATGCCGCAGGCGGCAATGTGCTGGAGAAATTCCTTGTGAACCTCCTTCATTTTATCCACGGGCAGCTCCATCACTTTGTTCATGGCGGGCTGATAGGCCTCCGGCTCGTAGAGCAGCCCATCCAGCTCACCGTCTTCGAATGTGCCGATCTTTCCGCTGCGCACCGGCATATCAGCTCTGATACCTGCCTCTTCCAGCGCTTTGGTATTGCACCAGAATGTGTGGATATCCGCGCTGATCAGATAGACCGGACGGTCAGGGATGGCCGCGTCAATGGAGCGCTTGTTGGGCAGAGGGGCGTCATCCCAGTAGGACGGGAACCAGCCCAGTCCGATAATTCGTTCCAGGTTGGGGTGGTCCTCCGCAAATTTCTTTATCATGGCGACGCACTCCGCCTCGGACTTGGACTTTACAATGTCATTGCACACATATTTGCTGCCAAACATTCCACCCATGAAGTAATGCACATGTGCGTCCACCAGGCCGGGCAGGATCAGCCGATCCCCATAGTCCATGATTTTGGTGTCCGGCCCTACACAGTCCAGCTTGTCCATCCCCGGCGCGACGGCGAGGATATGTCTCCCCTTTACCGCTACACAGCCCGGAACAGGCTCCTTGCCGACACAGTCATAAACCGCGGTGCTTTTTAATACAAGATCTGCAAATTCCATGATAAAGGCCCTCCTAACCTTAAATTATGAAACCGAACAGGATAAACAGCGCACAGGAAATTACAAAACCGCTGAGGATATAGGGGCCAATTGCGCGAATCTGTGTTACATTGTCCACCCCGGTGCCCGCGGCCGTCATAAACACCGCGTCGGAGTACATGCAGCACTGGCTGCCAAAGGCGATTCCGGACATCATAGCGGCGATAATCAGCCATGCGCTTACGTCCAGGGACAGGGCCATAGGCACAAAAATGGGGGAGACGATCACGATCAGAGGCCAGAAGCTTCCGGTGGCGAAAGCGACTAGGGCTACCATAATAAAAGCGATTACAGGCAGCAGAGCCGCAGGAACGACCCCGTTCAGGATGCTGATGACATAGTCAGAAAAGCCGATTTCGGCATTGACCGTGTTCATCATGAAAGAGAGTACCACTACAAAGCAGACGCTGGCCATGGAGTATGCGCCCTCCAACACATTTTCCATAAACTCACCCAGAGTCATGATCCGCTGGGCAATATACATGATTCCCTGGGCCAGCAGTGCCACCAGCATACCATGAATAAGGTCGCTGTCGAAATAGAGCATGGCAATCACCAGCGCCACCATAGGAATTAAAAAGTTGAGCGGGGTAGTGGGGCGCACGTCGCTGCTCAGCTCATCCTGGTTATCCCCATCGGGCAGGGCGGGTCCGCCGTTTCTCACCCGGTCATAGGCCTTCTTCATATCGCCTGCCTTGGGGATTACACCCAGGCCCAGCAACAGGCAGATCAACAGCGCCACAATTGGATAGAACATGAAGGGAATGGCATGTACATAGTCGGAGAAGGTCCAGCCATATTCCCCGAAGGTGCCGATTCCGAAAGCGGCCCAGCTGCTGAAGGGAATCAATACACAGACGCAGGCCCCGCCCACGTTGACCGTATAGGCCAGATGTTCCCGGGGGATCTTGTGTTCATCCGACAGGCCGCGCATGGCGGACGAGACCGCCAGGGCGTTGAGATAATCGTCAATGAACACAATAATGCCCAGCACCCAGGTAAAAAACATGACTCGGTGCTCATCTTTGGCGTATTTGGAGATCATGTTTCGGAAGCCAAGCATAGCCCCGGACTTTTCCAGCAGCCGGATCATGGCGCCGGAACAGACCAGGATCAGCAGTATATATTGATCTGAACCGTTGGCCAGCGCCGCGTACATCACATTGATCCAGCCGGAGAAAAAGTCCTTTCCATACAGAATAATCGCGCCGATGAAGGATGCCAGCATCAGCATGTGGGGCATTTTCCTGGTCATTACCGCCCCAATGATAAGTACCAAAATAGGAATGCAGCTTAAAAAACCGTAATTCATCATATCTTCCTTTCTGTCATGAAATCGAGTCTCTTCTCTCCGTAAACAGCGAATTTTATATTGGTATCGCCCTCCTCCCCGCAGGTTTGCTCCTCCGCATGCCGGTGGCCTGAAGTCCCCGGACAGCCACTGTCCGCCGCGGCCCCGGCCCTCAGGTGCCAGCCTCGAGAGTTACAAAGTAGGTCTTTCCGTTGACCTGAACCCAATAGGAGCTGCCGGTCATGTGCTGAAAACGCCGGATCAGGGCCTCTATGTTTCGTCTGCCGGCAATGCGCAGAGCCTGTGCTGTCTCCACGTCGCACTGGACAAAACGGAGCTTTACGCCCGGCGGACACTGGGCCAGCAGAGAGATGTCCTGTGTGATGACTGTGGCTATTTTGGCGTACCCGCCGGTGGTCTGCCGGTCGGCCATCATAATGATGGGAAGACCGGACGGAGGAATCTGAACAGAGCCGAGGGCAATCCCATCGGTAATGATATCGCTCCCGTTTTTTGACTCAATCGGCTGGCCAATCAGCCGGTAACCCATCCGATCAGAATTTTGGCTGATTTCGTAAAGAGATTCAAACAGCGTCCCCTGCCCCAACTTCGTAAAGGCATCCTCCTGAGGGCCCAACAGCAAGCGGATGGAAACCGTTTCCCCGGAACGCGGGAAGTGTTCCTCCTCCACCCTGCGCAGCTCCTGATGGGGTAAATAGGCGCGGGGACTTCGAAACCCGATATAGTCCCCCTGTTGAAGCTTCCTGCCATGGAAACCGCCTATCCCCGATTTCAGGTGGGTGGAGCGGCTGCCCATCACCAGCGGGATATCCAGCCCGCCCGCAAACGCTATGTAAGTCCGCATACCTTGGGGCGCGTATTGAAAGCTCAGGGTCTGTCCGGCCTGCACAGAAAGGGCTTTGTAAAATGGTACAGGCTGTCTGTCCAAAACGGCGGGCGCCGGAGCGCCGCATATGGCAATTACATTGCTCCGCCGGAACACAATGCTGGTGCCCCCAAGGGTGACCTCCAGAACACCCTCATTTTCCCGGTTCCCGACCAGAATATTGGCCAGGCGTGTGGACTTCTGATCCATTGCCCCGGAAGGAGATACTCCACAGGCCTGATGACCCATTCTGCCCAGATCCTGCACCGTGGTCAGAACGCCGGGAGTCTGAATTAAAATACCCACGTTATACCTCCTTCAGCCATGTCTTGCAGGTATAACGGTTTTCCTCCACCTGCCGCTGAATGGCGCGGTATTCCTCAAGCTCAACCGGTCGGAAATGGATATAACAGCCCGCGTCCAGCAGGGCGATCTTCTCTTGAGTCGGGTCGTACAGCTTCAGCGGGGTGCGGCCTATCAGCCTCCATCCCCCGGGGGAGGACACCGGATAAATACCGGTCTGTTTTCCCGCAATCCCCACGGAGCCGCCCTCAATGCACAGCCTGGGCGTTTCCAGCCGCGGAGTGGCCAGACGTTCATCCATCCCCCCCAGGTAAGGGAACCCGGCTATGAAGCCCAGCATATACACCAGATAGTCCTGAGAGGAGTGCAGACTGATTACCTCCTCCCGGGTGATACCGTGATATCGGGCTACATACTCCAGGTCGGGACCAAACCGTTCGTCATAGCATACTGGCAGTTCCATGACAACGGAGGGAGGAAAGGCCTTGCCTACAATACCGGTCTGAAGCTTTTTCAATTGTTCCACCAACTGGCCGTATTGTATGACCGTCGGGTCGTAGTGGACCAGCAGGGAGCAGTAGGCGGGCACAGTTTCCAACACGCCGCTGATTCTGGCAGACGCGATCTGTTCTTTCAGCGCGCGGATCTTCTGGCTGGTTTCAGGCAGGATCTCCCTGCTGAACTCCACCGTGACCGCACTGTCTCCAACCAGAAGATATCTGCAGGTGTCCATACGCATCCCCCAATCAATCACAGTTCAAACCATCAGATCGGCGGCCAGATCCTGTATTTTTCGCCGTGCATGGCACTTCAAAAGCTCAATAAAATCCCGGCTGGCCTGGCTCAGGTAGTATCCCTTGCGATAGGCGACCCCCAGTGTAAAATTAGCCATTTTGTGGGGCACCCGGGCGATGTGGAGCACATCCATATAGGGCTCCAGCTTGCTTTTAGAAAGAAATGCCCCAGGGTACACGGTAACACCGCGTCCGATCACGCTCATATTGAAGAGTGTCTCCATATTCTCCGTCTCTGTGCTGATAAGCGGCTGCATTTGCTCCTGCCGGAAGATGGACTCCATGATACTCCGTATGGAATTGCCTCTCTTATTGAGCAGAAAAGGAAGGTTTTCCAGTATGCTGATACTCTTCCCCCGGCGCAGCTCATCCCAAACCGCCGCGGCCCGCTCTCCGAAATGCTGTGTGAGCAGTTCCTTTGGAATCAGAAGATACAGCTGATCGCTCAGAATGGCTTCCTCCACAAGGCCTGGCTCGCCAAATGGGATATGCTCTACCGCAAGGTCTATTTTTCGGGTGAGCAGCGCATGTTTGATTTCGCTCTGGTTCCCCTCAAAAATAAAAAAATCGATTTTTGGATACCGGGTTTCAAATTCTGAAATTGTTTCCGGCAGTAGAACAGGAGAGCGGTTATAGGAGATGCCCAGGCGAATTGTACCGCAGATATTGCCGGTAATATCATTGACGGCACTGACCAAATTGTTCCGTTTATCTACCATTTCCTGAGCATAGCTGAGAAATATTCTCCCGCTGTCGGTCAGCGCAAGGGGGGTCCCCCGCTCAAAAAGGCGGGCATTTAAATCTCGTTCGATGGATTCTAAGCTTCGGCTCAGCGTCTGCGGCGCAATCAACAGCTGTTTAGCCGCCCGGGAGATATTCTTTGTTTCATTGATGGCAAGAAAATACTCGATTTGAAGCTGAGTAATCATAAAATCCCCCCGTGTCTGGCTGGTTGACTCAAATAAATTCCCTGAGCGTAGCAATGCCGATCCCCCGCTCCTGCAGTGTACAGCGGAGTTGCCGCGCCAGCTTCAGCGCATCGGGATTATCTCCATGAATGCAGACAGACTGCGCTGTAATTGGTATTTTCCTGCCGCTGATACTGTCTACTGTTCCCTGTTCGATCATCTGGATCACCCGTTGGACTGCCTTATCTCTGTCGCGGATCACCGCCCCAGACATACCGCGCGGAACCAGCGTACCGTCGTCCCTGTAGGCTCGGTCAGCAAACACCTCTCCTGCGGTAGGAAGCCCCAGTCGCTCGGCCGCCTGGAGCAGGCAGCTCCCGGCGGGCGCCAGCACAATCAGGGTTCGATCTACCTGAGCAATTCCTTTACAGACAGCCATTGCCAGCGTCTCGTCTCTGCAGGCCATATTGTACAGCGCTCCATGCGGTTTCACATGCTGTAATATCATTCCTTCTGCCCGAACAAAAGCAAGCAGGGCCCCGACCTGATATTTTATATAGCACCGGGCTTCATCGGAGGATATCGTCATATTTCTGCGTCCAAACCCCAGCTGATCTGGAAAGCTTGGATGAGCGCCTATCGCAATACCGTTTTTTTTTGCCAACGCTACTGTCTGTTCCATGACAATCGGATCTCCAGCGTGCCAGCCGCAGGCGAGATTTGCAGAGGAGATACATGGGATGACTTGCGAGTCCATTCCTATCGTGTATGCCCCAAAGCTTTCCCCCAGATCCGCATTGAGATCAATCATTATGATTCCCCCAGTTATTTTGATCTGACTTCCTCCCAGAATTCGCTGCGTTCATTCGGCAAATTGTATAATTTCATCTTAATCATTGAACAAGTAATTTACAAGCAGGTCTTTTGCTGATATTATGACAGCAAAAATACTGTATCTCCTGAGAATTTTCGAAAAACAGAAACAAATTTCTGATTAAAAATGTTTTGTTCTGCAATACATGAAATAGGTCTTTAGTCTGACATCTGGTCTACCAAAAGTCTACCAAAAAAGCCGCCGGGCTCCTGCGTTGCAGGGCCCGGCGGCTTTTTCGTTTTCCGGGACATCTACCGGATGTCTACCAGGACAACTTTTTTACGCCGAAAGGGGCTGGATTTGCGGGTTTCCTCCAGGTTTTCGCAATTCTGAGAGTCGGGCAAGGGGCGTGACACCACCCGAGACGTGGATACATCCACTGAAAGATGGCTGGATACCATCCAGCGCCGGGTGCACTGCCACGGCTGGTTCTGCGGCCACTACCACATTGACGACCAGATGAGGCCGGTACGTATCCTGTACAATGACTTCCTGGAACTGGATACATAGGATATACTGTGAATGCAGGGACACTAGGTAATTGTGACATCTGGGGGAGAGCCTTGCGGCGCAGCGGTTTCCCACATCCGCTCCAAAATCACAGCCTCACTCCATTAGCCAGGGAATCAGGGCAGAGTTATCAAAAAGTTATCATTTGCCGGGATGGGGTTCTCTTTGTTTTCTGCGTATCAAAATCTGCATACTGCTTTGCCCTGTTCTCTTTGGTAACGCTGGTGCAATCCGTAGACCGATCGTTTCACTGCTGGAGCCGCCTATAAGCCGCTGCTGACCCCGCCGAATCTGTTGCCGCCGTAGCGTCACGACAAACAAGACGTCAAAGCGGAAGCCGATCCCTGTATTTGACGTCACATGACCATTTGCACAGAAACCTTAAAAAGATGATGATATTCCGCTGAAAGACCCCGTATATCCGTTCCCCGGCCCGCACTGCGGGACGGTGTGAGCCTGCGGGACGCCCGCAAGGCGGCACGCATTTATCCTGCTTCTCCTTCGTTTCCTTGGTTCACTTCGCTTTTGTCGCAGTTGCCAAAACCTACAAAAGCAATCTATCTGCATAATTATCTGCAACAAACTTGGAACCTTCTCAAAGAATTTACGTCTATATGGGAAATGAGGAATTTTCATGAAAAAACTGCTCACCGTCCTCTTGTTGCTGGTCCTGCTGGCAGGCTGCGGGGGAAATGCTGCACCGCCGGAATCGTCTGCTCCGGCACCTCTGGCGGACCTCTCAGATGAAGGACTGGCCATGGCGATGGAGCACCCGGTCTAT
Source organism: Colidextribacter sp. OB.20 (assembly GCF_009911595.1). Lineage (GTDB taxonomy): Bacteria > Bacillota > Clostridia > Oscillospirales > Oscillospiraceae > Lawsonibacter. Next base: position 5,207 of record NZ_QWKG01000063.1, on the reverse strand, counting down.
GACCGTTCCGTTACCTCCTGTGTCTACTCCATCCGTAATGGAACGGAGGAGACAGTGGAATTCGGGGAGCCTTACCGTCTCCAGCGCTGGAAAAATGGGCGCTGGCAGGACCCCCAGAGGGACACCTGCTTCACTGCTATCGGCTACTGTCTGGCCTCTGGAGATACCAAGGCCTTGTCCTGCTGGCTGGGAGAAGATTAGGAGCCAGGGAGCTACCGCTTGGTGAAGGCGGTGGGCGGCGAAACACTGTATGCTCAGTTCCAACTGGGGGAGAACCTCTACACTGCTGAAAATCCTTACGGCTTTGTCCCTCTGGAGAATCTGAACCAGATCCCGGATATTCTGGGAGCCGTCTTGCCGGAAGGTGGCCCGGCTGAAAGACAACGATGCCCGCTTCCGAATTTGGGCGGAGGACGGAGTATGGGACGCCATGCCCACCGACACCCCCACAGAATTCGGCGTGGGCTGGCAAAGGCCGGAGGAGGGCTCCTGGGGGCAGATGTTTGATTTGCAGCACTGGGACGGGACAGAGACGGCCATCCTGGACCTGAACTGGCAGGAGGACAACACCTTACTGCTCACCGGCCAGACCTTTGACGGCGGCACCAGCTTGCTGGCCTTCAATCCCCAGACCAAGTAGCTGCACAATGCGTCAGGCAGCTGATACAGCGCAGAAAGTTTAGGTTGTCTCTCTCCAGGAAAACTATTTGACATTTTCTGATCGGTAAAACATTTGAAAAAAATATCGCAACTCCTATACTTGAATTTGGCGTTTTGCCAAATTCAAGTATAGGAGTTGTTTTTATGAGGGAAAGAACAGACTTGACCTCGGCACAGGCCAAGAGGCAGGCCCTACAAAAATCGTATTATCAGGCCCATCGTGATGAAATACGCCAACAGCAGCGAGAACACTACCAGAGTATAGATAAAGCGGTCCATGCTGCCAGGGTGCGGGAATATCGGCGTAAAAACCACGACGCCTACCTTGCCTACCGGCGGGAATACCGCGCCAGGAATCGAGAGCGCTTTGCGGAGTATAACCGACGCTCCAGGGAGAAACGTAAGGCGCAAAAGGACCCAAGGACCTATTATGAACGCAATCGTCAGGAGCTTTGCAGGCGCAGGATCGGTGAAGAGTGCTTTCGAGCGATGGAGAAGGTGAAAATGGTGTGTCCGGAGCGCATTGAATGGTATCTGGAGCAGTGGCCATTTGATGCATATGCCGACAGGAGGATCAAAAGCCAGCTCTGGTGGTGGCATATCTATCCGCAGCACCATTTGTATGATGATTGCTATGATGCGGGAATGCTGGCCTATCTTTACTCTATCCACCGCTGCGCAATGATGGAATACCAGCATGTCAATCAGTACATTGCAAAGATGGTGCGTATTTTCGTTATTTGTGCGTTGAATATAGGCCGGGATGCAGAAAATTTGTGCCGCGAGAATAATCTGCGTTTGTGTCATTTGGACCATGATGTTTTTGACGCTTAAGTCGTCCAGCAGCCGCTGACCCACAACTTGACCCAGAATAGGAAAAAGACATTGGAAGCAACGGAGAAAATATTGCTGGAAAGTATTTGACTCTGGCAGGAGGATGCCCGGAAAGCGCCGGAAAGTTCCAAACCGCACTTCGGAGCGCAGCTCATAACCCGAAGGTAGCAGGTTCAAGTCCTGTCCACACAACCAAAAAACCGCCGATTTTTAATTGAATCGGTGGTTTTTTGTAACTTTTTTGGAATGCTACATTTTTACCCAGGCCGGATAATTCAACTTTAATTCAACTCGTGCCTATGGTCACACGTTCTCCTGGCGGTGTGGTCCAGAATCGCCATATCGGTGTGGCACCTGCGGTCTGACACCTGATTCTCCTCCTTCACGATGTTCGCGAGGGTGTAGTGCCAGCCCTCATGGTCAAAGGGCTCCTCGATAAGCTGCTGAGGATCAGCGCCGGGGGCAGGGTAAAGGTCTTGATGAAAACTTCTTCGCCAAAGAGTCTTTCTTGTTTTTGGCGCATATTACTAAATCCCTGACAGGCATGAGCGGTCCAATTCCAGTGATTGACATTGCCCGCGCTTTCAAGTATAATTATCCCGCTGAATTTTTCATAGAGGGGAGACAACAGCGTGAAACAATTTTATGGAATGAGCCCACGTGGAAACCTGGAGGAAGCGCTTCAGGGTCTCTACAGCCCTCAGTTTATCATGCTGCTATCCAACGCGGACCAGTTTGAAGACCACGTTCAGGCCCTGGAGCGGCGCTTTCCCGGCGTCCCCAGCATTGGCTGCATTGGGATGAGCTATCAGATCGGCGTGGTGGAGCACGGCGTGGGCATTATTGCCTTCTCAGACGGCGTCTCCGCCGCCGCCAACGTGCTGGAGCAGGTGTCCTCCATGCCGGTGAAGTACATACAGCGCCTGAACCAGGATGTCCAGACGGTGGGGGGATCCGGTCAGGATACAGTGTGTATCGACTTCTGCGCCGGAAACGATGCCTGCGTTCTGACCACCATCAACACCGTGCTGCGCCAGCGGAACATCTCCCTGGTGGGCGGCACCGGCGACCAGGGCAAGGTGTCTGCCAACGGCCGGGTCTATGAGGACGCGGTGGCCTACGCCCTGGTCCGCAACCAGGGCGGCCGGGTCAAGACCTACAAGGAGAACATCTACCACCAGCTGGGCAACTACCGCTTTATTGCCTCGGACACAGACCGGGCCAACTATATTTTGGGCTCGCTGAACGGCAAGCCGGCCAAGCAGGTCTACAAGGATATCCTCCACGTGACCGATGAGGAAATTCTCACCCGCACCTTCCAGAACCCCTTCGGAAAAATCAACGGGGACGACACCTGCATCATCTCCATCAAGGAGGTCCACGGAAACGCCCTGGCCTGCTTCCGCCAGGTCAACGACTCCGATGTTTTGATCCTCTTGGAGCTGGGCGACTATCAGGCCATCACCCAGAACACAATTCAGCAGATATGCCAGGATTTTCCCCGCCGCTCGGCCATCTTTTCGGTCAACTGCCTGTTTCGATACAAGCTGTTCTCTGAGCGGGGCTATATGAACAGCTATCTCCATGATATGGCCTCCCTGGGTGACCACGCCGGCTTCGTGGGCTACGGGGAGCACTATAACAACCGTTTTGTAAATCAGTCTATGACCTGTGTGGTCTTTGAGTAAAGGAGGAGAGGGCTATGTTGTTTGGTAAAAAAGAAAAGCGTGCCTCCTCCCCCGTCCAGGAGAAAAGAAGCCTGTATCCCGTCATCCATGTGGCCAACAGTCTAAAGTCCTATCAGAAGGAGCTGGTCCAGAAGGAGGTGGCCTCCCTCTGGGAGCTGAACATGGTGGGGACCTCCTTCTCCGGCGTGCTGAAGGAGACCGACCGCTTTCAGAGCAAGCTCCAGGACCTGGAGCAGTCCTTCTCCAACATCAATCAGACTGCGGAGCAGTTTATACAGGTGCGCGGTGAGATCGCGCAGACTGTGGAGCAGGCCCAGAACCAGATCGTGGAGCTGGGGAACACCTCCGCCCAGGTGCAGCAGTCCTACAACGCGATGGCGGAGACCTTCTCCCAGCTTCAGGCCGCGGTGAAGGAGATCCAGCAGTGCATGGGCAAGATCGTCTCCATCGCCGACCAGACCAATATCCTGGCCATCAACGCCTCTATCGAGGCGGCCCGGGCCGGCGAGGCGGGCAAGGGCTTTGCGGTGGTGGCCGCCCAGGTGAAGCAGCTGGCCGAGGAGATCAAGGTCCTGTCCAACGAGGTGAACACCGGGGTAACCGATGTGGAGGACCGGGCCGGCCAGCTCAACAGCAGCATCCTCTCCTCCCAGGAGACTCTGGGCCAGAACGCCGGCATCGTAACCCGGACTGACGAGAGCTTCCGTCAGATCACCGCCGCCGCCGAGGGCGCGGTGTCGGTTCAGACCGAGATATCCGGTGTGATTCAGTCCTCCCAGCAGGAGCTGGAGTCCATTCGGTCCTTCTTCGGCCAGATTAAGGACAAATATCAGGACGTAGTGAAGCATATTGACAGCGCCAGCCGCCTGGGCACCACCAAGAGCGCCATGTTTGAGGATATGGACAACATGATCGCTCAGATTCCGCCCATGGTGCAGGACCTGGAGTCCGGCCGCTGAACCCCCTCCGCCCCGCCCGGCCCGCCGGACGGGGCGTTTTGCGCCCCACGTCCGTCTCATAAAAGAGAAGGATAGAGAGCAAGAGGTCAGAGCCTAGGGCTTGTTTGAAAAATGTCAATACGCCCAAAAGGCGGGTCTTTTTCCGCCATTCTGCCCCAATTTTTCTTGAAATACATCCAGTATTCCTGCGAAAAATTGTGTTTGTCTGGCAGAAAAATCCCTCGCCACTGTGCATATTTCCATTTTTCAAACAGCGCCTAATGGCACGAGCTAAAAACAGAGGGTATCAGCAGAATTTTACCCCCTAAATATACAATCCGGCGCTGACGTTTAGGCGAGTACATCCGCCTTTCCAAAGAGGATTTGAAAAAGGGCAAGGACAACAGCAACAGCGTGAAAAACCAGCGTGACCTGCTGGGGGACTTCTGCCAGCGGCATATGGACGAATTTGAAAGCGCGGTTGAATATGTGGACGATGGGCACGCCGGGACGGATGCCAACCGTGAAAACTTCCAGCAGCTTTTGGTCAATGTGATGAGCGGGAAAATTAACTGCGTGATTGTGAAAGACCTTTCCCGGTTCGCCCGGAACTACAGTGACGCGGGGAGCCTGACTGATAACTTATTTGTGCAGATAAGCTTCCGCTTTATCTCCCTTGCGGAGAACGTGGACAGCTGCCTAAACCCCGACAGCGTTTCAAACATTATCGTTCTGGTAGGAAAACAAAATCAATCCACAGCATTCCTTACAGTGTAGTACAGCCCTTGGAGAGGGGCTTTATAAACTATTATTCTAACGAAGAGCGAAGATAGAATTATTGACCATATGACAATTCTCCCTTGCGGTACTGAAGAATTGTATCCAAGAGCATATGTTACCCCAAGTCTACCAAAAGTCTACCAAAAAAGCCGCCGGGCTCCTGCAACCCAGGGCCCGGCGGTTTTTTCGCTTTCCGGGACATCTACCGGATGTCTACCAGGACAACTTTTTTACATTGAAAGGGGCTGGTTTTGCGGGTTTCCTCCGGGTTTTCGCAATCCTGAGAGTCAGGCAAGGGGCGTGACAC
>NZ_QWKG01000062.1 GCF_009911595.1 Colidextribacter sp. OB.20 | reverse complement strand
TGGGGGGCGGCGGCGCTGCCTCTGGCCATGGCGGCCAACCAGCCCGGCGCGGAGGGTCTGCCGGAGGGAAGCGAGGGCGTGCGCTGCGGCGTGCGCTACGACCAGGACGCCTGTCAGGAGCTGTTTCAGCGGGTGGCAGGCCCCCTGGCTGAGACGCTGTCCAGCGCAGGTGTGCCGGAGCGGGTGTCTCCGGAGCAGTGGCGGACCGCTCTGACGACCAGGCTGGGAGTGTATATGGACTTTCAGGGCCAGATTTCCGCGCCTGTGCTGGCGGGCTGGCTGTCCGGAGAGGAGACTGCCCTGTCCGCCACCCTCCGGCGGCTGGCTCTGGTGGCATGGGAGGACGGTGTGGACCTGTACTATCGGGACGAGGAGGACGGGAGCTATTATCGCTGCCGCTCCCAGGTGGCCGACCCCTTCTCCCTGGAGGAGGCGCTGTCCGGCCTGGCGGATAACGGGGCCTTTTACGCCTTTGAGCGGGAGGAGTACGTCGGCCTGGACCCGGACACCCTGTTGCTGCCCGAGGCCCCGGCCCCGGCGGTGTACGCCGCCGCCAATCCTGTGAACGGGGGGCAGGGGGCGCTGGAGTCCCTGGTCCAGGACCTGGGCTTCTCCCTCAACTCCACCAGCTTCTATTCCACCGATGAGCAGGTGGCCCGCAGCGGGGACGACAGCGTCCGGCTGTCCGACCGGGGCGTGGCCCAGTACGTCTATGAGGGGCGGGAGGGCGTGGGCCTGTTCCCCATCCCCCGCCGGGGCGGTGAGCTGTTTGACAGCGTGGAGGCCTGCCGCCAGATTACCCTGTCTGTTATGGGGAGCCGGTGCGGCGAGGCCCGGCTCTACCTGATGTCCGCCCAGCGGACGGACCGGGGGCTGGAGATCGACTTCGGCTACAGCCTGAACGGGATTCCCGTCCTGCTGGACCGGGGCTGTGCCGCCCATTTCCTGGTCAGCGGGGGGCAGGTGGTTCAATTTTCCATGTATCTGCGCAGCTATGCGGCCGGCGGGGATACCTGTCTGGTGTTGCCCCCCCGCCAGGGGGCGGCGGCCCTTCTGGCCCGGGGGCTGGAGGGGGAGGAGCTGCTGCTCACCTATGCCGACAGCGGCGGAGATACAGTGCAGGCCGGCTGGTCGGCAAGAGAGGCTGAGGAGGACTGAGCCCATGCCCTGGAGCAAGCTGAAAAATATCATCCTGGTCATTCTGGTGATTACCAACCTGTGCTTGCTGGCCCAGGTGGCCCTTCCGGCTATCCAGAGCCGGCGTCTGCTGGACCAGACCAGGGAGCAGGCCATCCAGTTCCTCCAGGGCCGGGGAGTCCAGCTGGACGAGGGGACCGTCCCCCAGTCCATTGACCTCTCCCCTCAGGTGGCGGAGCGGGACCTGGCGGGGGAGGAGCGGGCCGCCGCCGCCCTGCTGGGCAGCCCTGTCACCGCCGAGGCCCGGGGGGGCGAGGTGTACCGCTACTTCAACGAGAGGGGCTCGATCCAGTTCCACAGCGATGGGGCGTGCTCCGCCCAGCTGGAGCCGGAGCAGTTTCCCCTGGGGGAGGACCGGGCCGCCGGCTGTCTGGCCCTCTTGAAGCGGATGGGCCTGACGGGGGATATTCTGGAGGAGGAGGGAGATACCCTGATCTTCCGCCAGAACTGGGAAGGAACTCCCCTCTTCACCCAGCAGGTGACTCTGGTGTGCCAGGGGGACGGCCTGGCGGCCATTGCCACAGGCCGGCAGCTGCTGGCCGCTCCCCAGCCCGACCCCACCCGGCGGACCGTGACCGTGGCCACTGCGCTCATCGACCTTCTCAACGGAGTGGGCGCCCTGGGAGATGTGTGCAACCGGGTGGATGCCATCGAGGCGGGCTATGTCACCTCTGCCAGTCTGTCCGGCGCTGCCCTGCTCACCCCGGTGTGGCGGGTGACCACCGATACCGGGGCCTATCAGCTGGACGCTGTCACCGGCGGAGTGAGCCGGGTGTCCTGAGCGGGGAGAACGCCGCATAGACTGTAAGAGGCGAAGGCCTCCCCCGACAGGGGAGGCGCCCCGAAGAGGGCGGAGGGTTTGCTTCGCCGGAGGCGAAATTTGCAAAGCAAACGGGCCTTTTACCCATCCCAAGGAGGCATCCTATGTTCGATCAACACAGCCCTGTCGGGGTCCTGGACTCCGGGATCGGGGGCTTCAGCGTCGTCCGGCAGGTGCAGCGTCTGCTGCCCGGAGAAAACCTGCTCTATTTCGGCGACGGCGCCCATATTCCCTATGGCAACCACGGGGAAAAGACCATCGCGGCCATGGCCCGGTATATGTTTCGCTTTATGGAGGAGCGGGGGGTCAAGGCCCTGCTGGTGGCCTGCAACACCATCTCCTGCGTGGTGGAGCAGTGCCGGGATGTGGTGTCCTGCCCGGTGTTCAGCGCCGTTCAGGCGGGGGCGGACGCGGCGGCCCGGCTGGAGGCGGATAAGGTGGGGGTCATCTCCACCGTATTCACCCACAATTCCCGCATCTATCCCAAGAAAATTCAGGCCCTGAGCCCCCGGAAGGTGGTGGTGCTCAGCTGCGGCTGTCCTGATCTGGCCCGGCTGGTGGAGCACAGCCTGGGTGACCCAGCCGGCATGGCCCGGGTGGAGGAGAACCTGCGCCTGGAGCTGGACCCCATGGTGCGGAAGGAGGGGGTGGAGTGCTGCGTGCTGGGCTGCACCCACTACCCTCTGGTGGCGGACAGCATCCACAGGCTATACCCCGGCCTGCCCCTCATCGACCCGGCGGAGGAGATGGCCCGGTCCTTGATGACTTACTTAGATCGGGAACGCTTGAGCAATCCCCAGCGCGGCCCCGGCACGCTGACCGTCTACACCACGGGCGACGTGGCGGAGTATGCCCTCCGGGCCCGCCAGGTGGGGCTGGAGCGGGTGGCCGGCGTGGAGTTTTACCCGCCCATGGAGATCGTGTAGGGGCGGATATCATCCGCCCGCATAAATGCGGCAAACTGTGGAAACGGGCGCGCATTGTGTCCGAGGCAGCCCCGTGCAGGGCGGGACAACCCGGACCGTCGAGTCCTACAGAAAGAGAAACGAGGAATCCCTATGTCAGAACTGCGATTTACCATCCCCACCCTCTTCGGCCTGGAGGGGGTGTGTGCCGACGAGGTCCGGCGGCTGGAGTTGCCGGAGGTGCGGGCGGAAAACGGCCGGGTGCAGTGCGTTGGGTCAGATAAGGACCTGCCCCGGCTCAACCTGAATGTCCGCACCGGGGAGCGGGTGCTGCTCACCCTGGGGACCTTTCCCGCCAGGGACTTCGACGCCCTCTTCGAGGGGGTGCGTGCCCTGCCCTGGGAGCAGTTCATCCCCCGGGACGGCCAGTTTCCGGTGAAGGGACACTGTCTCAACTCCGCCCTCCACTCGGTGCCCGCCTGTCAATCCATTGTCAAGAAGGCCGTCGCCGCCCGGCTGGGGAGCAAATACGGCCTGGCAAAGCTGCCGGAGAGGGGGGCGCTGCATCAGGTGCAGTTCTCTATTATGGGGGATGAGGCGGCCCTGTTTCTGGACACCTCGGGGCCTGGCCTCCACAAGCGGGGCTACCGGGCCCAGGGGGTGGCGGCGCCCCTCCGGGAGACGCTGGCCGCCGGTCTGGTGCTCCTGTCCCGGTATAAGGGCCGGGATCCCCTGTGCGACCCTTTCTGCGGCTCGGGCACCATCCCCATCGAGGCGGCGCTCATCGCCAAAAACCGGGCCCCTGGCCTGAACCGCTCCTTCTCCGCCCAGAAATGGAGCTGGCTGGACAAGCGGTTCTGGCTGGACGCCGCCGGCGAGGCTATGGATAAGGAGTTTGACGGCGCTTACGAAATCTGGGGCGGGGACATCGACCCGGAGGCCGTGGCCCTGGCCTGGCACAACGCGCAGCTGGCGGAGGTGGACGATGTGGTCCGCTTCGATGTGGACGACGCCACCCGCTTCCACTGGGGCGGGCTGTACGGCCGGGTGGTGACCAATCCGCCCTACGGCGAGCGGGTGATGGAGCGCAGGGAGGCGGAGGAGCTGTATCGAGCCTTCGGAAAGGCCTGGGACAAGCTGCCCGAGGGGTGGAAGCTCTACCTGCTGTCCTCCCATACCGAGTTTGAGCGCACCTTCGGCAAGCGGGCGGACAAGAAGCGCAAGCTGTACAACGGTATGCTGAAGTGTGATTTGTTCATGTATCTGTGAGGTGCCCGCTATGCGCCATCTGTTCATCATCAACCCCGCCGCGGGAAAGCGGGAGACAACTCCGCATCTGGAGGGGCTGCTGGACCGGCTGTCCTTTCCCCACGAGGTGGTGTACACCGAAAAGGAGGGGGACGCCCGGCGCTTTACCGAGGAGGCGGTCCGGACCGGGGAGCCGGTGCGGGTCTATGCCTGCGGGGGCGACGGCACCCTCAACGAGGTGGTCAACGGCGCGGCGGGCTGTGACCATGTGGCCGTCACCAACGTGCCCAAGGGGACGGGGAACGACTTTTTGAAGATTTTCGGGCCCGATTACCGCAAGCTGTTCTATGATCTGGAGGCCCTGGCCGACGGTCCTCAGACTCCCTTTGACCTGATAGACTGCAACGGCCACCTGGGCATCGACGTGGTGTGCGCCGGGGTGGACGCCCGCATCGCCGCAGATGTCCACAGGTATAAGGACTGGCGGTTTGTCTCCGGCATGGGGGCCTATGTGCTGTCCCTGATAGAAAATGTCTTTTTCAAGGGCATCGCGCGGCCTATGTCGGTGCATATGGGGGAGATCCAGTGGGTGGATCAGCCTGCCTCGCTGCTGTGCGTCTGCAACGGCCGGCATTACGGCGGAGGCTTTATGCCTGTGGGCGAGGCTTTGCCCGACGACGGGGTGCTGGATATGCTGCTGGTGCGGCAGGTGGGACTGCTTACCTTTCTGCGCCTGGTGGGGAAGTACGCCAAGGGGCTGTATAAGCAGTACCCGGAGCTGATCCTGGATTACCATGGACAGCAGGTCACGTTTTCCGCGCCGGAGCCTATCTCTGTGGTGGTGGACGGCGAGGTCATGCGGGACAGGACATTTGCCGTCCGCCTGTCGGAGAAGAGGGTGAATTTTTTCTACCCCGCCGGGGCGGATTACCGTCTAAGGGATTAGAGCGCTCCACAAATTTGGGAATAAATGGTTTTGTGAAAAAATTTTCCTTGCAAATCCTATCCGGGTGTGATATAATACATACAGCCTAGAGCTCGCAGGTGTAGTTCAATGGCAGAATGTCAGCTTCCCAAGCTGAACACGAGGGTTCGATTCCCTTCACCTGCTCCACGCAAAAAACCGCCGAAAGCCTTGTGTTTCAAGGACTTTCGGCGGTTTTTGTTATCTATGGTTTTGGCTCGACAGGGGAAATACGAGATGATCGCTCAAGAGAGCATGTGTCAAGGGGGATTTCACCATAAAGATGAAATCCCCCGATAAGCTGGAAGCCGCCTTTTGCAACCTATGCTGGAGTTATTGCTGCTTTCTAAATGTGATCACAAATGCCCCTTTAATCTGCACTGATGTCGCCATGTAATCGTATGTCACAAGTTCCCATCCATCAGCAGCTCTTTTATTGATGAGCTGGTCTAATGCCTTTATATCGTCTGAGTCTGCTTTGTCAGAAAACCACTTCGTTCCTACCATTAAAATTTCTGTTTTATAAGTGTACATGATTTGTTCCTCCTGCTACTAACCATAATTAAATGGGAAACATTTGTCGGATTAGTACGGGTCTAGTATACCATTATTGCAGACACATTTCAACCCTCTTTCACAGGAGCTGACAGTGGCAGCAATGCTCCGGTATATGCCGCCCGCTTGTGGGTGGTCAGGACACATTTGCTTTCACCTTTCCAGCGCTCTCATGTCTTTCCGGGTAAAGAAGCTCCAGAAGGTGACCACCCCGATCCAGCCCAGGCCGGTGGCCAGGGCCACGGCGGGCAGACCCAGCCCGGGGGCCAGGAGGAAGGACAGCACCACCCGAAGGGCGATGTGCCCCGTGGCCCCGATGACGGGCAGGTTGACCTGGCCCCGGCCCCGGAAGAAACCGGCCTGTCCGCTGCCCAGAAAGTTAAACAGGTAAAAGCAGGCCACCAGCCGCAGGTAGCCCAGGGCGGGGACCATAGCATCGGGACTGCCGGCGGGGAGGACCAACCGCAGGCAGGGCTCCGCCCCCAGAAGCATCGCCAATGACATAAACAGCCCCAGACCCGCCAGCAGCCGCTGTCCGGCGCGGAAGCCCGTCCGGACCCGGGCCTCCTCCCCGGCGCCCGTGTTCTGGCCGATGAAGATGGCGGCCGCCGCCGCGCCGCTGTCTCCAAAGGAGTTGGCAAAGCCCTCGATCCGTGTGGCAGCAGTAAAGGCGGTGATGGCGTCCTCGCCCAGACTGTTCACCGTCCCTTGAACCAGCAGCTTGCCGATGTACAGATTGCACATGTGCAGGGCGGTGACAAAGCTGAACCGGGCGGTGCGCCTGAGCAGGGGCAGGTCCAGCACCATGTCCTCCCGGCGGAACAGCAGCTCGGGGAGGCGCAGACGGAGGAAATTTACGCACAGTGCCGCGGCCAGTGTCTGGGCCAGCACGGTGGCCAGGGCGGCTCCCTCCACCCCCAGGCGGGGAACCAGCAGCAGGTCCAGCCCCAGATTGACCCCCATGGACAGGGCCAGAAAGAACAGGGCGGCCCGGGTGCTGCCCACCGAGCGCAGCACTCCGGAGGACAGGTGATAGGCGAAGGCGGCAGGGAAGCCCAAAAAGATGATTTCCAGATAGCCGGCGGCGTAGAGGGCCACGGATTCCGGGGTATGGAGGAGGGCCAGCAGGGGATTCAGGGCCAGCAGCCCCAGGGCGGTGAGGGCCAGCGACGCCCCGGTCCCGAACACCCCGGACAAAAAGAAGTCCCGGCGGAAGGAGGGGCCGTCCCCGGCGCCGTAGAACTGGGACAGGAGGGCGCCCACCCCGTCGCAGCCGCCGCTGATCAGGAAGAGAAACAGGTTCATCACCGACCCGGCCACCCCCACCGCCCCGAAGGCGGCGCCCCCCACAAAGCGGCCCACAATCACCGCGTCCACCGTGTTATACAGCTGTTGGAGGATGTTTCCCGCCAGCAGCGGGGCCGACAGGGCGATGAGCTGCCGGCCAATATTTCCCTGGGTGAGCTGGGCACAGGTCATGTCTGCTCCTCCTGTCCATTTGGTTTGCCTGTAGAGGCGGACATTGCCCGCCCGCAGGCACGCGATGCGCACCCCTACAAAATTCACCCCCAGTATACCGCCCCAGGCATCCCTTGTAAAATGCCGGTTTTCGTGTTAAAATATAAGCTGTCTATTATATTTGAGAGGTGCTTTCCATGACTCAACAGGGGATCGAGGTCTTTCTGGCGGTGGCGAGGCTGGGCAGCGTGTCAGCGGCGGCCCAGGCGCTGTATATCACCCAGCCGGCGGTGAGCCGGCACCTGCGCGCCCTGGAGGAGGACCTAGGCTGTCCTCTGGTGGTCCGGGGGAGGGGCCAGCGGCGGGTGGAGCTCACCGGCCGGGGCCGGGACTTCGTCCAGATAGCGGAGAAATGGCGGCTTCTGTGGCAGGAGAGCCGGGAGGTGGCCCGGCCGGACCGGAAGCAGACCTTCCGGGCGGCCTCGGTGGGCAGTCTGGCCGCCTACCTGCTGCCCCCGGTATTCCGGGACTTCCTCAGCGTCCCCGGCCGGGCTCTCTCCTTTCACCACTACCACTCCCGGGAGGCCTACGACTATGTGGCGCAGGGGCTGGCAGACATCGCCCTCATCTCCGACCACATGTATCACCCCCAGGTGGAGACCATTCCCGCCTTCCGCTCCCGGATGGTGCTGGTCACCGGGCCGGGACCGGACTGGCCTGAGACGGTCCACCCCTCCGCCCTGGACCCCTCCAAGGAGCTGCGCCTGCCCTGGAACCCGGAGTACGACCTGTGGCACTCCTTCTGGTTCAGCGCGGCGGCCGCTCCCCGAGCGGAGCTGGACCAGATGCAGCTGCTGGAGGAGTTCTTCTCCTGGCAGGAGCGCTGGCCTGACAGCTGGGCCGTGGTCCCGGCGGTGGCGGCTGTCCCCCTGGCAAAAAAGCTGGGGCTCACCCTCCGCGAGCTGGAAAAGGGTCCCGCCAGCGAGATTATCTATTATCTCCTGGGCCCCCGGCGGAAGGAGGCGCTCACCCGGGCCTTTCTTGAATGCCTGGACCGGGAGCTGGAAAAAAGACCGGAGGCGGAATCTCTGCTTGCGAAAACCGGACAAACGTAGTATGATAGTCAAGGGCGAAATGTCCCCGCTGAAAGGAGCGATACTTTATGTGGTTTGACGAAGCAGTCATTTATCAGATTTACCCTCTGGGTCTTTGCGGCGCGCCGGCGGACAACGACGGGGTGAAGTCCCCCCGCATCCTGCGCCTGCTGGACTGGGTGGACCATATCAAAAAGACCGGGGCGGACACCGTCCTGTTTAACCCGGTGTTCGACAGCGACCGCCACGGTTACGACACCCGGGATTACTTCCACATTGACCCCCGGCTGGGCGCCGACGAGGACTTCGCCCAGGTTTGCCAGGCCCTTCACGACGCCGGCATCCGGGTGATGCTGGACGGGGTGTTCAACCATGTGGGCCGGGGCTTCTGGGCCTTCAAGGACGTGCAGGAGAAGAAGTGGGACAGCCCCTACAAGGACTGGTTCCACCTGAGCTTCGACGGCAACACCAACTATAATGACGGCTTCTGGTACGAGGGCTGGGAGGGCCACAATGAGCTGGTGAAGCTCAACCTGTGGAACCCGGCGGTAGTCCAGCACCAGTTCGACGCCATCCGCTCCTGGGTGGAGCAGTTTGACATCGACGGCCTGCGGCTGGACGTGGCCTACTGCCTGTCGCCGGAGTACTTGAAGCAGCTGCGGGCCTTCACCAACAGCGTCAAGCCCGATTTCGTCCTCATGGGCGAGACCCTCCACGGGGACTACAACCGCTGGATGGCGGACGACATGTGCCACTCGGTGACCAACTACGAGTGCTACAAGGGGCTGTGGTCCGCCTTCAACTCCATGAATATGTTCGAGATCGGCCACTCCCTGGCCCGGCAGTTCGGCCCGGAGCAGTGGACCCTTTACAAAGGGAAGCACCTGCTGTCCTTCCTGGACAACCACGATGTGAACCGCATCGCCTCCCAGCTCTCAAACCCCGACCACCTGGTCCCCGCCTACGCCATGATGTTCGGTATGCCCGGGGTGCCCTCGGTGTACTACGGCAGCGAGTGGGGGATGCAGGGCGCCAAGGGTCATGGCAGCGACGCGGAGCTGCGCCCCGCCGTTGAGAAGCCGGAGTGGAACGACTTGACCGCCTGGATTTCCCGGCTGGCTGAGGCGAAGAAGGGCAACAAGGCCCTGTGCTATGGCGCCTACCGCAATGTGGTGCTCACCAACAAGCAGATCATCTTTGAGCGCAAGTGTGACTCAGAGCGGGTGCTGGTGGCCATCAACGCCGACGCTGCCCCCTACACCGCACATTTCGATGCCGGCTGCGGCCTGGCCTGGGATTTGATCTCCGGGGAGAAGCACGACTTCGGTGGCGGCAGCGAGCTGCCCCCCTACAGCGCGTTTTTCTGGAAAATGGAGCGATAACGCAGAAACAGGCCCCGCCAACCGGCGGGGCCTGTGCTTATGCTTCCTTCAGGCAGGTGTGCAGATGGCTTTGAAACTCCTGCTCCGCCTTAGAGAGGTAGTCCCAAATCGCGTGAAGCGCACCTGTGTATTGGCTGTCCATATCTTCCATGCCCAGGACCATCATGTGTATGGCCGAAAGTCCGTCAGAAATTTTCTGGGCTGCGGCCTCCAGTTCCAAAAGATCGCTTTTGATATTCATCATAACCTCCTTGCAATACTCAAAGAGGTGTGGTATCATTAGATTTACCAGACCTCCTTGGTGTGGTAAATAGGGTGTTGGATGCTTGTGAGGGCGGCCAGCACTCTATTTTTTGTCCAACTCAGCTTTCAACAGCTGTACGCCTTTGAGGATTGCCTGGGCTTTTGTGGTTTCCAGTATATCCGCACACTCCTGAATCATTGCGTACTCATTAGGAGCCAGTCTCAACTCCAGGCGTCCTGTTTTCTTGTTGCTGGTTGGACGGCCTGTTCTCGGGGACATTTTTTTCACCTCACTTGTGTCCGGACCAAATATATCACAGGTACGGACAAATGTCAAGGAGTTTATGAAAAAATTGCCCCGCCGGTTGGCGGGGCCTGTGCTTATGCTTCCTTCAGGCAGGTGTGCAGATGGCTTAGAAATTCCTGCTCGGCCTTGGAGAGATAATCCCAAATCGCATGGAGCGCACCTGTGTATTGGCTGTCCATATCTTCCATACCCAGGACCATCATTTGTATGGCCGAAAGTCCGTCAGAAATTTTCTGGGCCGCGGCCTCCAGCTCCAAAAGATCGCTTTTGATATTCACCATAACCTCCTTGCAATACTCAAAGAGGTGTGGTATCATTAGATTTACCAGACCTCCTTGGTGTGGTAAATAGGGTGTTGGATGCTTATCGGGGCGGCCAGCACTCTATTTTTTGTCCAATTCAGCTTTTACTAACTGTACACCTCGGTTAATGACATCGGTTTTTGTAGTACCCAACCTGTCGGCGCACTCCTGCATGAGCGACAATTCGTTGGGAGCTAACCGTATCTCCAGGCGTTCAGTTTTTTTGTTGCTGGTTGGACGGCCTGTTCTCGGGGACATACGTTCACCTCAATTCTGCCCGTGCTATAATCATAACATGTGCCCGGGCAGATGTCAAGTGGTTTATGAAAAAATTGCCCCGCCAACCGGCGGGGCCTGTCTGTGTTCCGTTACAGCTCATAGCTGACCAGGGTGGTCTGCTCCACAAAGCGCGCCTTGAGCTGCTTTACCATATCCATATGGGGCTGAGTCAGGTGGATCTTTTGAGCCTCCGGGCTCTCCCACTGCTCCACCAGCAGCACCTCCTCCGGGTCGCCGGCGGACAGGTAGTAGTCATACTGGAGGCAGCCCGCCTCAGCCAGCACCGCCTGCCGGACCCCGGCGGCGGACAGTCCATCCAGAAAGGCCTGGCGCTGGCCGGGCTTTGTCCGATAGGTCACATTGATTCCCAAACTCATACCGCTTCCTCCTTACGGTTCTCCATACAGCAGCTCAAAGCTCTCATAGTGGTCGTCGGTGTAGTAAATCAGGCCGTCGTTGGAAAAGACGATGCGCTCCGCCCCACGGGAGTTCTCTCCCACGGTGCCGATGTCGCACTCGGTGTAGGTCCGGCCCTGCTCCTTGGGCAGCAGCCCCTCCCGGTTGCCGAAGCGGGACCCGCCAATGGCGGTGCCCTCGCCGGTGTAGCGCTCCACATTGCCCCCGTGCCACCCGGCGTCCTCCGCCTCCTTTTTGGTGACGTAGTTGTCAGGCAGCTCGCCGTAGAGGTGGATGTACAGGGCCACCTCCTCCTTGGAGGTATACCAGCCGTCCTCATCGACGGAGGCGTTGCCCTCGCTGGTCTTGCCGTCCGGGCGGTTGCCCTGACTGGAGTCCCCATTGCCCGGGTCGCCGTTGGAGGGAGCGTGGCTGCCGTCCGGGAGGTCTTGACTCTGATCCGGGGCGTTCTGATCCTCATCGGGAAGGTTCCCGTCCTGACTGCCGTCCTCCGGGTCCAGAACAGGCAGGTCAACCAGACCGCTTGACACGTCGGAGTCAGAGTAGTGAATCTCCGTGCTGGAGACCGCGTCGTACCCGCCGCAGGCGGCGAGGCTCAAAAGCAGCAGCAGAGACAGCAAAAGGCCGGGAATACGTCGTTTCATGTCGAATCACTCCTGTTTCATTCTCTTATAGTCCAGATAGTTCTCCAGAATCAGGGAGGCGGCCACGGCGTCCACGATCTTTTTCCGCTTCCGTCCGTCCTTGCCCTGGTTGAAGAGAATCCGGTGGGCGTCGATGGTGGTGCGCCGCTCATCCCAGAGAATCACCTGCATCCCAGTGGTTTCCTCCAGGGCGGCGGCCAGCTCCCGATAGAGACCGGCCTTCCTTCCGTCGGTGCCGTCCATATTTTTGGGGAAGCCCAGCACAACCTCCTCCGGGCGGTGCTTCTCGATGAGTTTCGCCAGCTCCGCCACCACCACCTCCTGCCGCCAGCTGTTGATGGTGGTGGTGGTCCCCACCAGAAAGCCGGTGGGGTCGGACAGGGCCACCCCGGTGTGGGCGTCGCCGTAGTCGATAGCCATAACACGCATAAGCAGTCCTCCTGTTCTGGCCCCCTTCGCAAAGGGGGCTGTCAGCGAAGCTGACTGGGGGTTTAAAACCCTCCGCCGCCGCAGGCGGCGGTCCCCCTCCCTTAAAAAGGAAGGCATTTTTCCCATTATACCCCAATCTCTCAGGAAGGGCAACCAAAACTTGACTTTCCGGCCGGCAGACCTCATAATAGAGGAAA
Source organism: Colidextribacter sp. OB.20 (assembly GCF_009911595.1). GTDB lineage: Bacteria > Bacillota > Clostridia > Oscillospirales > Oscillospiraceae > Lawsonibacter. Next base: position 14,714 of record NZ_QWKG01000062.1, on the reverse strand, counting down.
AGACTGCGGCAAGGAGGGCACTATGGAATTTTATGGAACATTAGGGGACCACTGCGCCCAACAGGACATCATTGAAAAGCTGTTTCGGGTGGGAATGACGGGGGCCCGGGTCAACCTGTCCCATACCAGTCTGACCCAGTGCGCCCCTCTGCTGGAGGAGGCCTTCTGGCCCGCCGCCCGGCAGGCGGGCCAGGAGAACGCCCATCTGATCCTGGACCTCCAGGGCCCGGAGCTGCGGGTGGGAGACCTGCCCAGACCCATATCCCTGCGCCAGGGGAAGGAGGTCCTGCTGGGGGAGGGGGGGATTCCTGTGCCTCAGGCCATCCTCCGGGGGGCGGAGCGGGGCCGTCAAATATCCATTGACGACGGCGCTCTGCTGCTGGAGGTCAGGCGCTCCAGCCCCACCGTCCTGCTGTGCAAGGTGCTCCGGGGCGGGCCGCTGCGCAGCAAGAAGGGCCTGTCTCTGCTGGGAGCCGACGTGGACACCCCCACCCTCACCCCCTCCGACCTGGAAAATCTGGCTCTGGCAGGAAAATTCGGCGTGACTCACATTCTCCAGCCCTTTGTCCGGGACCGGCGTGACATCATTTTTCTTCGCCAGACTCTGGCCCAGTTCGGCCTGGAGAAGGTCGAGATTATGGCTAAGATTGAAAACTACCAGGGCTGCAGCAACCTGGAGGAGATTATGGAGGAGTGCGACAGCATCTGTATTGCCCGGGGGGACCTGGGCAACACCATGCCTCTGTGGAAGCTGCCCGGCATTCAGAAGGATATTGCCCGGCAGTGCCGGGAGGCGAAGGTCCCCTTCTGCCTGGTGACCCAGCTGCTCTGGTCCATGGAGCAGCGGCCCGTCCCCACCCGGGCGGAGGTGAGCGATATCTACAACGGCGTGCTGGACGGCGCCTCCTCCCTGATGCTCACCGGCGAGACCGCCGCCGGCCACTGGCCCGTCCAGGCTATGGGCTACCTGGTCAAAACCGCCAATGAGGCCCTGAAGGCCGTATAAGAAAGAGGACCGCCCGTAGGGCGGCCCTCTCTTTACTGCACATGGGTGTGGTTATTGATATGGTTGGCGCAGTAGCAGTAGTAGCCGTTACACTTGGAGCAGTAGCGGAACTCCATATCCGGGTCGTCACGGTCGGTGACGCCGCAGACGGCGCACTTGTGCAGGTAGCCTCTCCGCTCCCGCAGCTCCTTCTGGGCCTTCTTGAAGTTGATGGTCTGGGCGGAGGTCTGGTGTCTGTGCTGAGCCCGGGCCCGGCCGAAGAGGGCGCCCACGTCAGACCAGAAGTAGAGCAGATAGTTGAGGATGGCCGACAGCAGGGGCAGCAGCATGATCGGTAGCATCAGGGTGAGCCACATGCCGGACAGGTTGATAATGTCATACAGCTCCATGAACAGCCACAGGGCGGCCAGCCACTTGGCCTTGATGGGGATGACGAAGTAGAACCGCATGGGGGCCTCGGGGTACAGGGTGGCGAAGGCCAGGAAGAGGGAGCGGTGGATATAGTACAGCCCGGCGCCGTAGGGCCAGACGGAGTGGAAGGCGAAGTGGCTGACAAAGGCGGACAGCAGGGTGAGCAGGGCGCCGGTGAGATAGAACATGGTGAACTTGGCGGTTCCCCACTCCCGCTCCATGGTGGTGCCCATGAAGTAGTAGAAGAACATGGAGAAGAAGAACCAGATGGGCTTCATGGCGGTGGGCACCAGCACAAAGGTGACCAGCCGCCACACCTGTCCGGACAGGATGAGCGCCGGACTCAGCTCCATTATGTTGGACAGCATCCGGTTGCTCACCAGGTCCAGGGCGTAGATGGTCACATTGGCCACGATGATATAGATCATCAGGTTGGGGATGCCGAAATTGGGGTGCTTGAACACAAAGCGGTCAATCAGGCGGTCAGGGGTTTTCAAAAGCGGACCCTCCCTCATTTGGAAATCGTAATTTTTATTGTACCCGTTTTTGCCCCGAAAGTCTACAGCTAAAGTGTGAACAAATTGTGAGAAGCGCGGGCCGCCGAGGGCGGCGGCCCCTGGCCGGCCCACATCATCAAACTTTCCCTTTTCTTCCCTGAAAAAATGTGCTAAGATAGAGGCGGCGAAAAGCCCCGATACAAACGGGATAAAACGATTGGGAGGATCACCATGAGTATTGTAAAAGACATGTCCCTGGCCCCCTCGGGCCGCCAGAAAATCCAGTGGGTCCGGGACTTTATGCCCGCCCTCAGCGGCATTGAGGAGCGCTTCCGCCGGGAGAAGCCCTTCGCCGGCCTGACCATCGCCGTATCCGTCCACCTGGAGGCCAAGACCGCCAATCTGGGACTGGTCCTCCGGGAGGGGGGCGCGGAGGTCCACCTCACCGGCTGCAACCCCCTGTCCACCCAGGACGACGTGGCCGCCGCGGTGGCCGACTCCAGGGTGGCCACCTACGGGGTCCACGGGGTGAGCATGGAGGAGTATGAGAACCTCCTCGTCGAGACCCTGAAGTGCCGCCCTCACCTGATTGTGGACGACGGCGGCGACCTGATTAACCTTCTCGGCGGCAAATGCGCCCAGTACGGCGACCGGCTCATCGGCGGTTGCGAGGAGACCACCACCGGCATCCACCGCCTCTACGCCCGCCAGCGGGAGGGCATTCTGCCCTGTCCCATGATGGCGGTAAACGACGCCAAGGCCAAGCACTACTACGACAACAAGTACGGTACCGGCCAGTCCACCTGGGACGCCATCATGCACACCACCAACCTGATTGTGGCGGGCAAGACGGTGGTTGTGGCGGGCTACGGCTGGTGCGGCAAGGGCATCGCCATGCGGGCCAAGGGCATGGGGGCTAATGTTGTCGTCTGCGAGGTGGACCCCTTCAAGGCCTTGGACGCCACTATGGAGAATTTCCGGGTTATGTCCATGGACGAGGCGGCCAAAATCGGCGACATCTTCGTCACCGCCACCGGCTGCAAGGACGTGATCGTAAAGCGGCACTTTGAGGTGATGAAGAACAACGCCGTCCTGTGCAACTCCGGCCACTTTGACTGCGAGGTGGACGTGGCCGCCCTGCGCTCGATGTCCACCGAGACCTTCCCCCGCCGGAAGAACATCGAGGGCTTCAGGCTGCCCGACGGCCGCAACCTCAATGTGCTGGCCGAGGGCCGTCTGGTCAACCTGGCCGGTGGCAACGGTCACCCCGCCGAGATTATGGACATGTCCTTTGCCGTCCAGGCCCTGTCCCTGGAGTGGCTGGCCAAGCATAAGGAGGGGCTGGAGAAAAAGGTCTACATCGTCCCCGACGAGATTGACGACCAGATCGCCCGGGTGAAGCTGGCCGCCATGGGCCTGACCATCGACACCCTCACCGAGGATCAGAAAGCATATTTAGCAGGATGGGAGGCGTAATGCAGGGGCGGATATGATCCGCCCGTCCCCCGGACAGGACATAAATGTGCAGGGACGGCCTGTGGCCGCCCTTTGGCAAAAAAGACGGCTGGCCGGGGTCGTCCCGCCCTACAAGCATTTGCCCGGTGCGCCGTAACAGAAACGAGGAATACCATGCACAACGAACTGACCAAGATCGACCTGAAAAAGATGCAGGAGGAGCTGGACTACCGCCGCATCACCCTCCGGCCCCAGCTGCTGGAGGAGGTGAAGGTGGCCCGGGGCTTCGGCGATCTGAGCGAGAACTTTGAGTACAAGGCCGCCAAGCAGGAAAAAAACAAGAATGAGAGCCGCATCCGCTATCTGGAGAACATGATTAAAACAGCCCGGGTCATCGAGGACCACTCCGACGCCGGCACGGTGGGCCTGTATGACAAGGTGACCATCTGGCTGGAGGAGGACCAGGAGGAGGAGACCTGGCAGGTGGTGACCACGGTCCGCCAGGACGTCTCCCACGGCCTGATCAGCAAGGAGTCCCCCATGGGCTCCGCCCTGATGGGCAGAAGGGCGGGGGACCGGGTCTGCGTTCAGGTGAACAAGGACTTCAGCTACTACGCCGTTATCCGCTCCATCGAAAAGGGCAGCGACGACGGCTCCGCCGAGCTGAACAGATTTTAATTCAAGGGCTCCTGGTTTTCCAGGGGCCCTCAGCTTATGTCAATATCCGCAAGTTTTAAGCCCATTTATGCTGAGACCTGCGGCTGTTGCCGTGTTAAGATAGGCACAGTCAGGTCCCGCAGCTGGAAGGTCGGGACCATATATAAAGGAATGAAAAGGAGCAGTTAACATGGTTATTCAGAACATTTTTGTGGTGGGCGCCGGTCTGATGGGCAGCGGCATCGCCCAGAACGCCATCACCAGCGGGTACACCGTCACCCTCAACGACCAGCGGCAGGAGGCCCTGGACCGGGCGAAGGCCGGCATTGAGAAGGCCCTGGCCCGAGACGTGGAGAAGGGCCGCATGACGGCGGAGGACCGGGACGCCGCCCTGGCCCGGCTGTCCCTTGACGCCACCCTGGAGGGCGCCCGGAAGGCCGACCTGGTCATCGAGGCCATCATCGAGGAGCTGGCGGCCAAGCAGGCCGTCTTTACCGCCCTGGAGGAGGTCTGCCCCCCCGACACCATCTTCGCTTCCAACACCTCCTCCATCTCCCTCACCGCTCTGGGCTCCGCCACCAAGCGGCCCTCTCAGGTGGTGGGCATGCACTTCTTCTCCCCGGTGCCCCGGATGAAGCTGTGCGAGGTCATCTTTGGCCTGCTCACCACCCAGGAGGTGCTGGCCGCCGTCAAGGAGGTTGCCACCAAGATGGGCAAGACCATCATTCAGGCCGACGACAAGCCGGGCTTCATTGTCAACCGGGCCCTGCTGCCCATGCTCAACGAGGCTTGCGTGGTGGTGGGCTCCTACATCGGCTCTGTGGAGGAGATGGATAACGGCATGAAGCTGGGCTGCAACCATCCCATGGGCCCCCTGGAGCTGGCCGACATGATCGGCCTGGACATCCTGCTCAACGTGATGCTGGTGCTGGCCGAGGAGTACGGCGAGAAGTACCGCCCCTCCCTCACGCTGCGCAAGATGGTCACTGCCGGCTTCCTGGGCCGAAAGAGCGGCGCCGGCTTCTACATCTACGAAAACGGGAAAAAGATGGGGGTCAACCCTGTTCTTACCCACTTCCAGAGCCTGGCCCGGTAAACAATGTAAAAAAATGGCTTCGCCTGTTGGCGAAGCCATTTTTGTTATTTCCCGCCCAGCTTGAAGGACGCGCACTCGGTGCCCTCGCACTTGGTGGGGGAGCAGTCGCAGCAGCCCACCTTGATGGAATCCAGGGAGCAGCAGTTCTGGGCCCCGGAGTGGTAGGCGCAGGTGTCCACCGAGCACTTGATGTTGGTGTTGCAGGTCATCTTGCCGTTCATGTTCATATTCATATGATCAGCCCTCCTTATTTGGGATGGGCTTAGTATGGGGCGGAGCAGCGGACTCTATTCCTCCGGCGGCGGGGATTTTTTTGTCTTTTTAAAAAATTTCGGCTGGCGGGGGTTGAGGTCCTCGGGCTGGACCTCCACCACCTGGGGGATAAACCGGCTGGCGAACCTGCCCTTGCCCCGGCTCTTGACATAAAAGTAACCGATAATCGAGAACACAACCGCTCCGATGAAGTTGACGAACAGGTCCTTCATGGTGTCCAGGATGCCCACATCCAGATAGCCCCCCAGTCCCAGGGAAATCTGCTGTCCGTCCGCCGTCACCACAATGGTGTCCACGATATCCTCAATTATCACCCGGTTATTCAGCCCGGAGGGGTCCAGCATAACCGAGGAGATAGTGTGGACCACGGTATCCTTCTGCATGTCCAGATACATCAGCTGGTCCATGCCGCACTCAAAGAACTCCCAAAGCACCCCGATGGTCATGGAGAAGCAGAAGGCCACAATGGACATAAACACCGGGGACAGGGAGAGGGAGAACTTTTCCGTGCGGTTGAGCATATCCACCAAGGCGAAGCCGATGGCGGCGCACAGGAAGCCGTTGATGGTGTGGAGAATGGTGTCCCAGCTCTTGAAGGTGGTGTAAAAGGAGCTGATCTCGCCCAAAATCTCGGCGGCGAAGATGAAGAGCATGATGATGATCTCCATGGTGTTGGGCAGGTCGATCTTCAGAGCCCGCTCAAAGACCGTGGGCAGCAGAAAGAGCACCAGCGTCAGGCCGCACAGAAAGACGCTCTCAAAGTCGCCGTTGAAGAACTGGGCCACCATCATCAGAATGACCAGGATACGCAGGGTGAAGTAGACCACCGCCACCACACGCTTGCGCCGCAGGGCGTCGTGGGCGTTGGAAAATATTGCCCTCATTCCTTTTTTCATCTTTCTTGCCATCACCGGCGCCCCCCTCATAAAAATACTGGAATGAATGCAGTATAGCCCTTTCCGCCAGGAAAGTCAAGGCAGGGGGAAAAATGGAAGTGTCCTAAAGGCGCATTTTATCAAGTAGGGGGCGGCCTCTGCGCCGCCCCGCTTTTCTGGGACCGCTTATGCCCCAGGGGACGGGCCGGGACGGAGCCCGGCCCCTACATAAAATCTGCGGAAAGGACACTCCCGGAAAAATGGGACATACCCCGGCCTCTGTTTCACCCGTGGACACTGTCAAAGCTCAGCCGCCAGCTGCATAGATTGTTGCTGGAGGTGAATCAATATGGACTTACGCGGCAAAAAGATTACTGTAGGCGAGCTGCTGGACAATCCCAGGTCGAAGGCTGTGTTCCAGCGCCGCTTCGGCAAATTCATGAAGCACCCCATGGTGGGCGCGGCCCGCTCCCTCACCCTGGCCCAGCTCCAGGAGATGGCGGCGGTCTACATTCCCCAGAAAACCATCCAGGAGACGCTGAAGGAATTGGAGCAGCTTTGAGCAGTTTACCCGGACCGGCCCCAAAAATATGCTCCAATTCTCCCTTGTTATGGGTTGCTATCTGACAGATTTTAGGCTAAAATAAAACATCATAGTCACAACGGAGGAACGGCCATGGAGATCGTCAAGCAGGAGATTGAGGGCGTCGCGTTTTACGCCTGCACCGACCCGGCCTGGGCAGGGGCGCGGCACGGCTTTTCCACCCGGCAGGGGGGCGTGTCCCCCGCCCCATGGGATACCCTGAACCTGGGTTCCACCCTGGGGGACAACCCGGAAAATATCCGCTGGAATTTCAACTGGTTCTGCTCCGTGACCGGGACGGACGATGAGGCGCTGGTAAAGAACCGCCAGGTCCACGGCGATCTCATCCGCCCGGTCACCGAGGCCGACATCCTCCCGGACCCCGCCCAGCCCGGCACCTTCGAGGCCGACGGCCTCATCACCGACCGGCCCGGGGTGTGCCTGACGATTTTTTCCGGGGACTGCATCCCCATCCTGCTCTACGATCCGGTGGGGCGGTGCGCTGCCGCCGCCCACGCCGGCTGGCGGGGCACCGCCCTGGGCATCGCTGCCCGGGCTGTGGAGGCCATGGTCCGGGACTACGGCTGCCGGGGGGAAAACATCCTGGCAGCCATCGGGCCGGGCATCGGCCCCTGCTGCTTCGAGACCCACAGCGACGTCCCTGACGGCCTGCGGGCCGGCCTGGGCGGGGACGCCAAGGCATTCATCCGCCCCCTGTCCGCGCCGGGAAAGTTCTCGGTGGATTTGAAGAGGGCCAACGCCCGGTGGCTGGAGCGGACAGGCCTGCTCCCCGAACACATCGCGGTCTGTCCCGCCTGCACCGCCTGCAATTTGGACACCTTCTGGTCCCACCGGGTCCAGGGGACGAAAAGGGGCAGCATGGCGGCCGTGATTCAGTTGGTTTGACCCTGTAGGGGGCGGCCTCCGTGCCGCCCCGGCAAAAACAAACCGGGAACAGGGGCGGCACAGAGACTGCCCCCTGCACCACGATCTGCAAAGGAACCGATATGAAACAATACCGTATAATCCCCCTTTTTCTCGCCCTGCTGCTGGCCCTCACCGCTTGCGGCGGGGAGCCCCCCGCCTCCTCAGAGCCCGGCTCCTCCTCCGCAGACGCCAGTCAGGCGGAGGACCCGCCTGTTGAGGCCATCCCCTTCACCCTGGCTGTGTACCCGGAGTTCAGCCTTCACCCCGCCCTGGCCGCCAACCGGGCCAATCTGACGCTGCTCCCCCTCCTTTACGAGAGCCTGTTCACAGTGGACGCCTCCTTTCAGGCCCAGCCTCTGCTGTGCCAGAGCTATACCGTCAGTGAGGACAAGCTGACATGGACCCTCACCCTGCGGTCGGGAGTCACCTTCTCCGACGGCACCCCCCTCACAGGACAGGCTGTGGCCGACGCCCTGAATCTGGCCCGCTCCCCCAAGGGGCGGTACGCCCAGCGGCTGGCCGACGTGGCCGGTCTCGCCGCCCCGGAGGACGCCCCCCGGCAGGTGGTGATTACACTCCACCGGCCCAACGCCGCCCTGCCCGCCCTGCTGGACATCCCAATCGCCCTGGGGGCGGAGGACCGCCCCGCCGGCACCGGACCCTATGTGCTGTCCCAGTGGGAGGACAGCCTCTCTCTCACCGCCCGGGAGGGCTGGTGGCAGGCCGGGGAAAAGCCTCTGCCCGTCACGTCCATCCCCCTCCGGGCCGTGACCCGCAGCGACGAGCTGATCTACGCCTTCGACGCCGGGGAGGTCTCTCTGGTGGATGTGGACCTGACGGCCACCAACGCCATGGGCTATGCCGGCAACTACCAGGCCTGGGACTACTCCACCACCGACCTTCTCTACCTGGGCTTCAACACCCAGAGGGGGGTGTGCCGCTCCCCCCAGGTCCGTCAGACCCTGGCCCTGGCGGTGGACCGGAACACCATAGCCTCCGCCCTCTACGCCAACCACGCCATCGCCTCCCCGCTGCCCGTCCACCCAAGCAGCCCGCTGTACAGCCCGGGGGCGGCTTCCTCCGCCCCCGCCTACGACCCGGAGGAGCTCGCCGCCCAGCTGGAGGGCCAGCGGCTTCAGACTCAGACCCTCTCCCTGGTGGTGAACAGCGAGAACACCGCCAAATCCTCCGCCGCCCAGCGTATCGCCTATCAGCTGGAGGCGGCCGGGCTCACGGTGGAGCTGCGGCAGCTGCCATTTGAGGACTACGCCGCCGCCCTGGCCCGGGGGGAGTTTGACCTCTATCTGGGAGAGACGGTGCTCACCGCCGGCTTTGACCTCGCCCCCCTGCTGAGCTCCGCCGGAGCGCTGAACTACGGCGGCTGGCGGGACGGGGAGACCGACCTGCTACTGTCCGCCCTGCGCGCCGCCTCTCCGGAGGAGGCGTCCGCCGCCGCGGAGGGCCTCTTTGCCCGCCTGAACGATCAGGTCCCCATTGTCCCCATTCTCTTTAAAAACGGCTCCGTCCTCACCCAGTGGGGGAGGCTGTCAGGACTGAGCCCGGTGCGGGGGAATGTGTTTTGCGGACTGGAAAATTGGACTGTGAAATAATGCCTGCAGGGCGGGACGACCCCGGTCCGCTGTCCTGTCAGGCTGCCCAACCGGAGCAAACGGCGCGCCGAGTCGTCGCGCCCTACACAGAATATTTTACCAAAACAGAGGAGAGAAGAACATGAGTGTTTACCGCTGCTATTCCAAGAAGAAAGAGGGCTTCGACGTAGAGGCCCAGGGCCTGTGCGCTCAGCTGCGGGAGCAGCTGGGAATCGGGGGACTTCAGTCGGTGTCCATCCTGAACCGCTACGACGTGGAGCAGATCGACCGGGCGGTCTATGAGCAGGCCAAGAGCATCGTCTTTTCTGAGCCCCAGGTGGACGTGGTCTATGACGAGGACTTCCCCATGCCCAGGATCGCGGGGGCCTTCTTCGCCGTGGAGGCCCTGCCGGGCCAGTTTGACCAGCGGGCCGACTCCGCCGCCCAGTGCATCCAGCTCATGGCCGGGGTGGAGCGCCCCCTGGTGGCCTACGCCAAGGTCTACTTCCTGGAGGGGGGTATCTCCCAGGAGGAGCTGGACAGGATCAAGGCATTCCTCATCAACCCGGTGGAGAGCCGGGAAGCCTCCCTGGAAAAGCCGGCCACCCTGGTGCGGGAGCACGCCCTCCCCGACCATGTGGAGACGGTGGACGGCTTTACCGCCATGGATGAGGCCGCCCTGTCCGCCCTGCTGGACAGGCTGGGGCTGGCCATGGACCTGGACGATCTGAAATTCCTCCAAGCCTACTTCCAGGACGAGGAGAAGCGGGACCCCACCATCACCGAGGTCCGGGTGGTAGACACCTACTGGTCCGACCACTGCCGGCACACCACCTTTTCCACCCACCTGGACGAGATTCAAATTGACGACCCGGAGGTAAAGGCCGCCTATGAGCGGTATCTGGCCGCCCGGGTGGAGGTCTACGGCGAGGAGAAGGCGGCAACCCGCCCCCAGACCCTCATGGACATCGCCACCATCGGAGCCAAGGTGCTGAAAAAGCGGGGCCTGCTCCCCGAGCTGGACGAGAGCGAGGAGATCAACGCCTGTTCCATCAAGGTTCCCGCCCAGGTGGACGGCAAGGAGCAGGACTGGCTGCTCATGTTCAAGAACGAGACCCACAACCACCCCACCGAGATCGAGCCCTTCGGCGGCGCGGCCACCTGCATCGGCGGCTGCATCCGGGACCCCCTGTCCGGGCGGGTGTTCGTCCACCAGGCCATGCGGTTTACAGGCGCGGGGGACCCCAGGGTGCCCTTCGACCAGACCCTGGAGGGTAAGCTGCCCCAGCGGAAGCTGTGCCAGACGGCGGCAGCGGGCTACTCCTCCTACGGCAACCAGATCGGCCTTGCCACCGGCCACGTGGCCGAGGTGTACCACGAGGGCTACATTGCCAAGCGGCTGGAGTGCGGCGCGGTGGTGGGCGCGGCCCCGGCTGAAAATGTCCGCCGGGAGCGGCCCGCTCCCGGGGACGTGGTGATTCTGTTGGGCGGCCGCACCGGACGGGACGGCATCGGCGGGGCCACCGGCTCCTCCAAGAGCCACAACAAGAAGTCCCTCACCACCATGGCCTCCGAGGTTCAGAAGGGCAACGCCCCCGAGGAGCGGAAGATTCAGCGGCTGTTCCGGGACGGGAATGTCACCCGGCTGATTAAGCGGTGCAACGACTTCGGGGCCGGCGGCGTTTCCGTCGCCATCGGCGAGCTGGCTGACGGGCTGGAGATCGACCTGGACGCGGTGCGCAAGAAGTACGACGGTCTGGACGGAACTGAGCTGGCTATCTCCGAGAGCCAGGAGCGGATGGCCGTCGTCGTGGCCGCCGAGGACGCGGACAAGTTCATTGCCGCCGCCGAGAAGGAGAACCTGGAGGCCTACCGGGTGGCCGTGGTCACCGAGAGTCCCCGGATGGTGATGCGCTGGAAGGGACAGAAGATCACCGACCTGAGCCGGGCCTTTTTGAACACCAACGGCGCGGTGAAGCACGCCAGTATCCAGGTAGAACGGGGGGGAAAGGTAGCTGGAGAGAGGTTTACATCTCTGCAGGAGATGGCCTCCAGCCTGAAATACGCCTCCCGCCGGGGACTGGTGGAGCGGTTTGACAGCTCCGTCGGGGCCGGTTCCGTCCTGATGCCCTTCGGCGGAAAGACACAGCGCACCCCCACTCAGGCGATGGCCGCCCTGCTGCCCGTCCTGCCCGGCCAGGAGACCGACCAGGCCAGTGTTATGGCCTGGGGCTGTGACCCGGACGCTATGTCGCGCAATCCATTCTGGGGCGCTTATGATGCCGTAATCAGCTCCATTGCCAAACTGGTGGCCGCCGGAGCAGATTATAAAAAGGCTTATCTCACCTTCCAGGAGTTTTTTGAAAAGCTCCGGGACGACCCCAAGCGTTGGGGCAAACCCTTCCAGGCCCTGCTGGGTGCGCTGCAGGCGCAGCTAAGATTCAACTGCGCCGCCATCGGCGGCAAAGACTCCATGTCCGGCTCCTTCCTGGACAAGGATGTACCTCCCACGCTCATCTCCTTTGCGATTGCTCCCATCAAAGCGGGTGAGATTATCACGCCTGAGTTTAAGAAAGCAGGACATCCGGTCTATCTCTTTGTGGATGAAGACATTGACATACCCTGGTCATCCGCTGTTATTGGCGCTTGGGAGCGTCTCGCCAGACTCCACAAGGAAGGCAAGGTCAAATCCGCTTGGGCGCTGGACCAGCAGAGCAGTCCGGCTGCGGCAATTATGAACATGTCCTTCGGCAACCGAATTGGGTTCCAAGGGGTGGAGCACAATTACGCCACTCCTTGGCATTGTACCGGTCTGCCCGGCGCCATTATAGTCGAGCTGTCCGAGGAAATCAGCGAATCCGGCGCCGAACCGCTGGGCTTTACCACTAAGGAGCCCGTCATCACGCTAGGGGATGACTCCTCCCCCATTGACGAGCTGCTCAAGCTCAACGAGGGCGTACTGGAGGAGGTCTACCCCACCAGGGCGGGAAGCTCTGAGGAGGTCCAGGCCATCTCCTGGGAGGGCCGCTCCCCGGTTGTCTGCAAGCACAAGGTGGCCCGCCCCAAGGCGGTGATCCCCGCCTTCCCGGGCACCAACTGCGAGTACGACACCGCCAAGGCCTGCATCCGGGCGGGCATCGACCCGGAGATTATCGTGGTGCGCAACCTGACCACCGACTTCCTGGCCCAGTCTGCCCAGGCCCTGGAGAAGGCCATCCGGGAGGCTCAGCTGGTGGTGGTTCCCGGCGGCTTCTCCGGCGGCGATGAGCCCGAGGGCTCGGGCAAGTTCATCGCCTCCTTCCTCCGTTCCCCCGCCATCAGCGACGCCATTATGGACCTGTTGAAAAACCGGGACGGCCTGATGCTGGGCATCTGCAACGGCTTCCAGGCCCTCATCAAGCTGGGGCTGGTGCCCTACGGCGAGATCAGGCCTATGGACGAGAGCTGCCCCACCCTGACCTACAACCTCATTGGCCGGCATCAGTCGGGCTACGTCACCACCCGGGTTTCCAGCGTGAACTCCCCCTGGATGCTCAAGTGCCAGGTGGGCGACCTGCACACCCTGCCCATCTCCCACGGCGAGGGCCGCTTCGTGGCTCCGCCTGAGGTTATTGCCGATTTGATTGCCCACGGCCAGGTGGCCACCCAGTATGTGGACCTGGCGGGCCGGCCCTCTATGGACATCGCCGCCAATCCAAACGGCTCCATGGAGGCCATTGAGGGCATTTTCTCCCCCGACGGCCGGGTCCTGGGCAAGATGGCCCACACCGAGCGCCGGGGGCCCGACGTGGCCGTCAACATCCCCGGCAGCAAGGACCAGCTCCTCTTCGAGAGCGGCGCGGAGTACTTTAAATAAGCCGCCATGGCCAGAAAAAAATCTCCCTCCTCCCTGGAGCGAAGAAGGCTCCGGGAGAGGAGGGAGCGGGCCAGTGTATTGTCCAAACAGTCCAGCGTCAAGGCGGACAAAAAACAGGCCTGGTGGTGCCTGAAAAAGAAAGGTCTTACCTACAGCGATCTCCCCTCCAGCCAGCGGAAGAAGACGAAGCGGGCGGAACAGGAGAGCGTGGGCGGTTCGATTCGGTCCCCGGGAGTGAAAAGCCAGGCTAGCGCCACCGTCATCAGTGGACTGGCGTCATTTTCCTTGTTTTTCTACTACCATCAGCAGCTCCACTACTGGTTCCTAGTGGACTCCGATACCCTCTACCAGCGGTATGGCTTCTCCAGTCTGATCGCTGCCGGCCTTGTGCTCCTCCTGGATCTCTGCCTGTTCAATATAGTGCTGGACGCGGTGTTTTCCGCAATACGGGACTGGTCCCAGGGGGAAAAGGACTTCCGCAGTATACGAGCGGAGCTGAAAGGATGTCTGCCCTTTACCGTTATCGCCCTGGCACTCCTCCACTCCCTGGTGCTGTTCTCCTGCCTCAGCCGGACAGAGGCCACCTCTGCCGGCGTGTCTACCTATGTGCTGGGTATCCGGACCAGCTGGCACTCCTATCAGGAGCTGGAGGAATCGGACCTTTACCGCACCCGAATCAATACGCGCACCGGACATTTGATCCGCTATGCCTGGAACTATGAGCTGCGGTTCCAGGACGGCTATGAGATTGACCTGGAGGACCTGGACAAATACTGCATGGGCCGGAAGCAGCACAATGAGCTTTACCGCCTTGTGGCCCCCTGCTTTCGGGATTAATAATTTCCCCTCCGGGCCCGCACCTGGAGGGGAAAAAGAAAAAAGAAATTTTTTCAAAAAACAGTTGACAACCAGGGGGAAATCCGCTATACTAACCCTTGCCCTGTTTGAGGGCAGGCTACGGCGGCATAGCTCAGTTGGCTAGAGCACACGGTTCATACCCGTGGTGTCCCCGGTTCAAATCCAGGTGCCGCTACCATACAAAAAACGGACAGGCTGTCCGTTTCCATATAAAACGGCCCGGTGGTCAAGCGGTTAAGACTCCGCCCTTTCACGGCGGCAACACGGGTTCGAGTCCCGTCCGGGTCACCACCGTTTTTCATATGGAGGCATAGCTCAGCCGGTAGAGCGCTCGCCTCACACGCGAGAGGTCACAGATTCGAGTTCTGTTGTCTCCACCAAGTTGCATTGACAAAAAAGATGCAGGCAAAAATCCCGCACTTGGGAGGAACTTCGTAAGGAAGTTCCTCCCAAAACTTTTGTGGAATCAGCCGAATGTGATTGAATTGCAGGAATTTTCAACATATCGGAGGACTATATCATGGAAATATCATTATTTGAGCTTATGGGCGGAAGTAAGCGTAAAATAGAGCAGTACCTGTCCCCCAATGGTAGAATGGAAAAGAAGGGGGAGTAGAAAATGAAAGAAGAA